>JBGAOK010000069.1:0-18891 GCA_044221805.1 Meridianimarinicoccus sp. | reverse complement strand
ACGTAGGAGTGATTGAGGATTTTGGTTGAAACGCCAAATACATCGCTTGTATTGAGCACATGCGCCTCCGCGTCTGTAGGAAAACAAGCATCACACCAACCTGCTCACCTCTTTCGCCGCCCGCACAAAATCCGCGAACAGGGGATGCGGCGCGAAGGGTTTCGACTTCAGTTCGGGGTGGAACTGCACGCCCACGAACCAGGGGTGGTCGGCGCCCTCGACGATCTCGGGCAGGCGGCCGTCGGGCGAGACGCCCGAGAAGATCAGGCCCTGCGCCTCGAGCATGTCGCGGTACTTCATGTCCACCTCGTAGCGGTGGCGGTGGCGTTCCTCGATCACCGTGGCGCCATAGGCGCGGGCCACCAGCGAGTCCGGCTTGAGGTACGCGGTATAGGCGCCCAGCCGCATGGTGCCGCCCTTGGCGTCCTCCTTCGTGCGGGTCACCGAATGGTTGCCCTGCACCCATTCCTTCAGGTGATAGACCACCGGGGTGCAGCGGTGCGTGCCGGCCTCGTCGTCGAATTCCTCGGACCCGGCATCGGCGATGCCGGCCAGGTTGCGGGCCGCCTCGATCACCGCCATCTGCATGCCGAGGCAGATGCCGAAATAGGGGATGTTGCGGACCCGGGCGAATTCCGCGGCGCGGATCTTGCCCTCGGTGCCGCGTTCGCCGAAGCCGCCGGGAACCAGGATGGCATGGAAGCCTTCCAGCCAGGGCGCCGGATCCTCGCGTTCGAAGATCTCGGCCTCGATCCATTCGGCGCGGACCTTGACCCGGTTGGCCATCCCGGCATGGGTCAGCGCCTCGGCGATCGACTTGTAGGCGTCTTCCAGCTGGGTGTACTTGCCGACGATGGCGATGCGGACCTCGCCCTCGGGATGGGTGATGCGGTCATGCACATCGTCCCAGCGCGCCAGGTTCGGCCGCGGCGCCGGCGAGATCATGAAGGCATCCAGCACCGCCTGGTCCAGCCCCTCGCGGTGATAGGCCAGAGGCGCGTCGTAGATCGAGCTCAGGTCATAGGCGGCGATCACCGCCTCGGGGCGGACGTTGCAGAACAGCGCCAGCTTGTCGCGCTCCTTCTGCGGGATCTCGCGTTCGGCCCGGCAGACCAGGATGTCCGGCGCGATGCCGATGGCGCGCAACTCCTTCACCGAATGCTGGGTCGGCTTGGTCTTCAACTCGCCCGCCGCGGCGATCCAGGGCAGCAGCGTCAAGTGCAGGAAGATGCACTGGCCGCGCTTCCGGTCCTGGCTGAACTGGCGGATCGCCTCGAAGAAGGGCAGGCCCTCGATGTCGCCGACGGTGCCACCGATCTCGCAGAGCATGAAGTCGGTCTCGTCGTCGCCCTGGGCGATGAAGGCCTTGATCTCGTTGGTGACGTGGGGAATGACCTGAATCGTCTTGCCCAGATAGTCGCCGCGGCGTTCCTTCTCGAGCACGTTGGAATAGATCCGGCCCGACGAGATCGAATCCGACTGCCGCGCCGCGACGCCGGTGAAGCGCTCGTAATGGCCGAGGTCCAGGTCGGTCTCGGCGCCGTCATCGGTGACGAAGACCTCGCCGTGCTCGAAGGGCGACATGGTGCCGGGATCGACGTTCAGATAGGGGTCGAGCTTCCTCAGCCGCACGGTGAAACCGCGGGCCTGCAGCAGCGCGCCGAGAGCGGCGGACGCGAGTCCCTTGCCGAGCGAGGAAACCACCCCGCCGGTGATGAAGATATAGCGTGTCATGGCCGGGGTGTCTCCGCGTCGGCTGATCGATTCTGCCACGCGGACCCTCAGGCGCGCGCGGCATCCCGGGATTGCCGGATACAGGATTCGGGTAACAGCCGCAACATGCGGGGCGTGCTGCGGGCCGTTTTCCTAGGTCTTGTGGCTTATTGGGCGCGCGGCGGGGTTGCCGGCGCCACGGGCACAGTCGGGACCGCGGGCGCTGCGGGCGCAGCCGGGCTGGCGCCGGTCGCCGTCTCGGGCGCGGTCGGGGTCGTCGGGGTCGCTGCCGGAGCCGGCGCCGCGGCATCCGGGTTGTCGCCAGCGGGGGGCGGCAGCAGCGCGCCACCCGAGGGCAGGCCGGGCAGAGCCGGGGCAGCAGGCGCCGGCGGCGTGGTGCCGGCCCGGTCCATGACCGAGGTGCCGGCCGACTCTCGGGCCGACAGGATCGTCAGGGTGATCGAGGTGCCGATGAAGGCGGCGGCGAACAGCCAGGTCAGCTTGGTCAGGGCCGTGGCGGCGCCGCGGCCGGTCATCACCCCGGAACTTCCCATGCCCAGCCCGCCACCTTCGGACCGCTGCAGCAGCACCACCCCGATCAGGCAGAGCGCGAGAAGCAGGTGGATGATCAGCAGGACGTTCTGCATGGGCCGGGCCTTCCTGTCGGGTTCCGGCGCGACATAGGGGAATTGCGCTGGGGCCGCAAGGGCGGGCGGGGCCGGGCCGGCCGGCGCCCGAGCCCCGGCGGGGCATCGGTGGGGCGTGGGCCGGACGCTGGTTGGGCGCCGGCGGGAAGGGCTCCCACCCGTCTTCGCCGCCGCTGGCGCGGCAACTCATCCCGTTGGGCGTGGCGCCGGACGCCGGTCCGCCGGACCGGGTCCGGCGCGGTCGGTCCCGGGCGGGCTAAGTCGGGAGGGCCCATGTCGGGAGGGTCCGGGTTGGGGGCAGCACCCCCCGGCGGCAGTCCCGGCCGGCCGCCGGTCAGGGCGCAACGAGGCGCCTGAGGGGCGGGACCGCCCCTCCGCCGCCTCTCCGAGAGTCCGGCCCGCCGGCCCCGCGTCAAGGACGCCTGCGGAGCCGCCTCCGGCGGTCGCGCGGCAGCGCGATCCCTGACCCGGGCCCGGCGGGCCTTGCCAAAGGCCCTCCGCAGGCGCCCCGGTGCCGGCGCTTGCGGGGGCGCGCCCGCTCAGACCGTGCGCAGATAGGCGGCTAGGATGTCGCGCGCGGCTTCCAGATCCGAAACATGTACCATCTCGGTCACGGTGTGGATGTAGCGGGTGCCGACCACGATGCCGATGGCCCGCGCTCCCGCCGCCGCCTGCTGCGCCGCCGCCCCGTCCATGCCGCCCGCCGCCAGCATGGTGCGCTGGAACGGGATCCCCTCGGCCTCGGCCAGATTGGCGAAGGTCTCGACCAGGCCCTTGTCGGCGATGAACGAGCCGTCGCGGATGTGCAGCCCGAAGCCTTCGCCCTGGGCGGTGGTGCGGAACTGCTCGGACACGCCCGGCGTGTCGCAGGCCAGCGTGGTGTCGATGCCGATGCCGATGTCGGGCTTGACCGCATAGGCCGCGGTCTTCGCCCCCCTGAGCCCGACCTCCTCCTGGCAGGTGAAGGCGACGTGGATCTCGGCTTCGGGCTTGTGGTCGGCGATCGCCCGCATCGCCTCGATCCCCAGCCAGCAGGCGATCCGGTTGTCCAGCGCCTTCGACACCACCTTCTCGCCGATCTCGATGAAGGGCTCTTCCAGCACCACCATGTCGCCGACCCGGACCTTGTCCTTGGTTGCCGCGCCAAGGCCGGTGTCGACGAAGAAATCGGTCACCTCGGGGATCTTCTTGCGATCCTCGGGGCTCGAGATGTGCACCGGCTTGCCGCCGGGGTTCATCACCCCCAGAATATCGCCGGTCTCGGTGCAGATCCGCACCCGCCGGGCGAACAGGTTGCGGGCGTCGAAGCCGCCCACCGGCTGCAGGTAGAGGAAGCCCTTCTCGGTCACGTGGCTGACCAGGAAGCCGATCTCGTCCATGTGGCAGAGCAGCATGACCTTCATCGGCGCCGGGCCCTGGCCGTCCCTGCGGCACAGGAGCGAGCCCATCGGGTCCTCCTCCACATGGTTGAACAGGCCCTCGACCTCCTCGCGGATCAGGTCGCGCACCCTGTCTTCATGGCCGGGGACGCCCGGGGTCTCGCAAAGCCGTCTCAGCAGGTCGAGGTTCATCGTCACATCCCTGGTTTCACGTTTCATCGACATCGCGGGTGTCGACCACCCCGGTCAGGTGGCGACGGATGTGGCTCCAGGACAGGCCGATGCCCAGCACCGCCGACAGGGCGACGATCCCGACCCAGTCCCGCGCCGCGCGGTTGCCGATCCTCAGCCAGCCGAAATCGATCAGCACCCAGACCAGCGCCGCGACGATCGCCGCCACCAGCGCCATCCCGAACAGCCCCAGCGAGCGGACCGAGGCATGCACGAACACCACCCAGGCCGCCAGCAGCAGCAGACCCAGCAGCACCACCGCCGGCAGGCTGGTGTCGGACGCGGTCATCGCCAGCGTCACGAAGCTGTAGTTCGTCGGGTTGGTGGTCGCGGCGACCAGAAGGAAGGCGAGGCAGCAGCGCAGAAGGACGTCCATCGGCGATCCCGGTTTGATGGTCCCGCCGGTGTTGCCCGATGTGCGCGGTCCTGTCCATCCCGGGCGGCGCCACATGGCACCGGACGGCGGCCGCCCAGTTCGGGGCTACTCGGGCAGCTGGTCAAGGGTCCAGGCGATGGTGTCCACGTACCAGCGCGGCAAGAGGATCCAGACATGCCAGCCGGTCAGCGGCGCCGCGCGGCCGGGCAGCGCCATGATGAAGCGGGCGCGTTTGACCGCCATCCCTTCGGTGATGGTGATCGACACGTCGGAAAGGTGGATCCGCTTCACCGGCGCGGCCGTCTCGAGCATCGCGCGCCGCACCGCCGGGAGCCCCTGGATCGGTGCGCCGATGGGCGGATAGATGGTGATGTTCGAGGTGCAGAGATCCAGCAGGTCATCGACCCGTCCCGCGCATTGCGCCGCGATCCAGTCGGCCTGCAGTTGCAGGATCGCGGCGTGCTCGGCGGTGTCCGCCCGCCCGCCGCTGACGAAGCTGCTGTCGTCGGGCACGTTCATGGACGCATAGCTAGCGGTCGCTCGTCGGGATTCAACCTCGCCCGCGCGCGATCTGGGGCTTTCGCCCGCCCGGCCGGCCCGCTATCACAGCCCGGGCCGGAAGGCACGGGAACGGGAGAATGGCATGGCCAACGTGGTCGTCGTGGGCGCCCAGTGGGGTGACGAGGGCAAGGGCAAGATCGTCGACTGGCTGAGCGAGCGCGCCGACGTGATCGCCCGCTTCCAGGGCGGGCACAATGCGGGCCATACGCTGGTGATCGGCGGGGTGACCTACAAGCTGTCGCTGCTGCCCTCGGGCATCCTGCGCCCCGGCAAGCTGGGCGTGATCGGCAACGGCGTCGTGCTCGACCCCTGGGCGCTGATCGCCGAGATCGCCCGGATCGAGGCCCAGGGCGTCAGCGTCACCACCGAGAATCTGGTGATCGCCGAGAACACGCCGCTGATCCTTCCCGTCCACCAGGATCTCGACAAGATCCGCGAGGAGGCCGCCGGCGCCGCCAAGATCGGCACCACCGGGCGCGGCATCGGTCCGGCCTACGAGGACAAGGTGGGCCGGCGCACCGTGCGGCTGGCCGATCTGGCCGACCCGGCGACGCTCGAGAAGCGGCTGGACCGGCTTCTGGCGCATCACAACCCGCTCCGCATCGGGCTTGGCGTGCCGACCATCGACCGGGACGAGCTGAAGGCGAAGCTGCTCGAGATCGCGCCGCAGGTCCTGCCCTATGCCGCGCCGGTCTGGAAGCTGCTGGCCGAAAAGCGCAAGGCCGGCAAGCGCATCCTGTTCGAAGGCGCCCAGGGCGCGCTGCTGGACATCGATTTCGGCACCTATCCCTATGTGACCTCGTCGAACACCCTGGCGGGGATGGCCGCGACCGGGACCGGGCTGGGGCCGAACGCCATCGGCTTCGTGCTGGGGATCGTGAAGGCCTACACCACCCGGGTCGGCGAAGGCCCGTTCCCGACCGAACTCTTCGACGAGGTGGGCAAGCACCTGGCCAGCGTCGGGCGCGAGAAGGGCACGGTGACGGGCCGCGACCGGCGCTGCGGCTGGTTCGACGCGGTGCTGGTGCGGCAGACCTGCACCACCTCGGGCGTCAAGGGTATCGCACTGACCAAGCTCGACGTGCTCGACGGGCTGGGCGAGCTGAAGATCTGCACCGGCTACCGGCTGGATGGCGAGGTGCTGGACTACCTGCCCACCGCCGCCGAACTTCAGGCCCGGGTGGAGCCGGTCTATGAGACCATGGAAGGCTGGCAGGCCAGCACCCAGGGCGCGCGCAGCTGGGCCGAGCTGCCGGCGGCGGCGATCAAGTATGTGCGCCGGATCGAGGAACTGATCGAATGCCCGGTGGCGCTCCTGTCGACCTCGCCGGAACGCGACGACACCATCCTCGTCACCGACCCTTTCGCAGACTGAGCCGGGGCAGGGGCGGATGGCACTCAGCTACAAGGCACGGCGGCGCTGGTCCCTGGTCATCCTGCTGGTCTGGGTGCCGCTCTACATCGTCGCCTGCGTCACGGTGATGGGCTGGCTGGGCCGGCCGCCCTTCCTGGTGGAACTGGGCGTCTATCTCGGCCTCGGCCTGGTCTGGGCGCTGCCCTTCCGCCGGGTCTTCCTGGGCGTGGGGCAGGCCGATCCGGGCGGCGGCGCGGATCGCGACCGGTCCGAGGCCGAGGGCAGCGGCGGCTTCAGCATCGGCTTTGACGGCGATGGCGACGGGGGCGGCGGCGATTGATCCCGACAGAACCGGTCCTGACCTCGGACAGGCCCGTGACGCTTCTGGGTGGCGCCGCGGTCGCCGGGGGCGATCTGGCCCGGGCGCTGGCGCTGGCCCCGCGGCTGGTGGCGGCCGACAGCGGCGCCGATACCGCGCTGGCCCATGGCCATGTCCCCGAGGCGGTGATCGGCGACATGGATTCGATCGGCGCGCGCACCCGGGCGCGGCTCGACCCGGCGACGATCCACGAGATCGCCGAACAGGACAGCACCGATTTCGAGAAATGCCTGATCCGGATCGCGGCGCCGCTGGTGCTGGCGCTGGGGTTCGCGGGCGGACGGCTCGACCACCAGCTGTCGGTGTTCAGCGCGCTGCTGCGCTACCCGGGCCGGCGCTGCGTGGTGATCGGCGCCGATGACGCGGTGACGCTGGCGCCGCCGCGGATCGCGCTCGACCTTGCCGCGGGCACACGGGTCTCGCTGTTTCCGCTGGGCGGGGTCGGCGGCGCCAGCCAGGGCCTCTACTGGCCGATCGAGGGGCTGGCCTTCCACCCGCTGGGGCAGATCGGCACCTCGAACCGCAGCACCGGGCCGGTCGAACTGGCCTTCGACGCGCCGCGGATGCTGCTGATCCTGCCCGCCGACGACCTGCCAAGCCTGCTGGCCGGCCTTGCCGCCGCCCCCGGCTGGCAGGGCTGAGCCGGCCGCGCGCCCGCGCGTCCGGCGCCCGCTTCAGGCAATCGCCGGGGCGGCCACGTCCGGCGCCTCGTCCGGGTCGGTGCCGTCCTTCGGCGGCAGCCGCCAGCTCCGCCCCGGCCGCACGGTCACGCGCCAGCCGCGCTCCTCCTGCGGCAGGTCCGCCAGCGTCGCCTGGACGTCACCGATCACCTCGGCGCGCAGGCGGTAGTACTGGTGGCGGCCATGCGCCACCGATCCGGTATCGCTGATCTTGCGGCAGTCGACGGCGAAGACCCGCTCGCTGACCAGATCGAGGTTCTGCGGCCCGTCCGACCCCAGCCGGTCGGGCATCCCCTTGGTCCGGTCCGAGATCGTCAGCGCCACGTCGTTGTTGGCGTGATAGACGAAGATCCGGTTGGCCAGCTCGTCCAGCCGCTTCAGCTTCATCGCCTGCTGCAGCGCGTCGTTGTCCTCGTCCGCGGCCATCAGGAAGGCGCAATCGAACACCCGCGTGGTCCGCCCGCCGTTCAGCTCGATGAACTTCCGCACCGCCGCCCGCAGCGCCCAGTTGCCCATGGAATGGGCCAGCACATGCAGCCGCCGGGTGCACTGCTTCAGGTCCGCCGGCTTCGGCACCCCGCCCTGCCGCCGCGCCGCCAGCACCGCCTCCTGGTCCTCGGTCCTGAGCTCGGTCAGGAACTCCACCAGCCGCTTCAGCGCGCGGCCCATGGCGATGCCCGAGGCCTCGGCGTCCTCGCGGTCCGAGAAATAGTTCCACGCCGGCTGGATCTGCCCGTTCGACGGCCACGAGAACAGCACCACCAGGATCTTCTGGGTGCCGGTGCTGTAGATCTCCTGCAGCGCGGCGGCCCGGGCGACCGACTTCTCGAAGGAATTCGCGAAGCCGTGCAGGTAGATCATCACGTCGCGCGGCTCCTGCTTCAGAAGCGCGCGCAGCTCCTCGAACAGCGCGGCCGAACCCAGCTTCTCGCCTTGCGGCATGGTGCTGACCAGCTCCTCGGGAAACAGCTCGGTCTGGCCCACCGACCAGTTGTCGTCCTTGCGCGGGTCCTTGCCGGTCAGGGCGACCTCGGCGGTGCCGACCCGGAAACACTGCGGCCCGCCCTTGTTGAAGCGTTCCCCCAGCACCTTTCCCTTGCCATGGGCCTCGCGCAGGACGTTGCGGTTGCTGACGAAGTAGATCTTGGTCATTGGCAGAAGCCTGTCTGGCGGTGCAAATGTCGTTACGTTAACACCTGGCGGGAGACGTTGGAATGACCGGTTTGGCCCTGCAATCGTTTCTGTCCGCCGCGGTCATCCTGCTGCCGGCGCTCTGCTTTGCGGCGCTGGCCGGGTTCCTGTCCGAAGCCCCGGCGGAATGGGGCGCGGGCGCGCTGCTGGCCTGGACCGCGGTCGCCGCGCCGCTCATGGCGGCGGCCGGACTGCCGTTCCCCGCACCGCTGCCGGGGCTTGCCGCGGCGCTCGGCTTCGTCGCGGTGATGGTCGGGGGGCCGCCCGGTCTGGGTCTGGCAGCCCTGGCCGCGGGCGTCGCGGCCCTGCCGGCGGCAGAACTTTCGCCGCCGCGCGGGCTGCCGCTGACCCTGGCGCTTCTCGCCGCGCTGGTCGCGGTCCGACGCTTCCTCGCCTGATCAGGTGCGGCGCTCCGCGGCGCCGGTGCCGGGATTTTTCGGTCGCGGCGATGCCGGGCCATGGCTATAGGGAATGCGGAACGGAAGGGGACGGACGATGACGGAAGCGCTTTCGCCGGCGGATGCGGGCAAGCTGGCGGCCTCGCTCTGTGCGGTGGGGCTGGTCGAGGACGGGATGCGGCTTGGCCTCGGCACCGGTTCGACCGCGGCCTGGATGGTGCGCTGCCTGGCGGCGCGGGCGCAGGCCGAAGGACTCAGCCTGACCTGCGTGCCGACCTCGACCCGCACCGGCGCGCTCGCCCGCGCGCTGGGTCTCACTGTCGTCAGCCTGGACGAGGTCGGCGCGCTCGACCTCACCATCGACGGCGCCGACGAGTTCGACCCCGCGTTTCGCCTGATCAAGGGCGGCGGCGGCGCGCATCTGCAGGAAAAGATCGTCGCCGCGGCCAGCGCCCGGATGGTGGTCATCACCGACCCGTCGAAGGAAGTGGCGCAACTGGGCGCCTTCCCGCTGCCGGTCGAGATCACCCCCTTCGGCGCCACCGTCACCCGCGCCCGGATCGAGGCGGTCGTCGCCGCCGCCCCGGTGGCCCGGCGCGAGACCCGGCTCAGGATGGCCGGCGACGCGCCTTTTGTTACCGACGAGGGCAACCTGATCGTCGACCTGATGCTCGACCGGATCGACGCGCCCGAGGCGCTGGACGCCGCGCTGCTGGCGATCCCCGGCGTGGTCGAGACCGGCCTCTTCCTCGGCCTCTGCGATACCGTGGTGATCGGCCACCCGGACGGGCGGGCCGAACTGCGCCGCAAGGGCGCCGCCCCGGTGATCAGCGCCACCGACCTCTCGATCGCCGCCTCGCTGCCGGCGGCCTGATTGTTCTGAAAGGTTCCCGTGATGAGTGCATTCGACTATGATCTTTTCGTGATCGGCGGTGGCTCGGGCGGGGTGCGCGCGGCGCGCACCGCCGCGGCCGCCGGAGCCCGGGTCGGGCTGGCCGAGGAAAGCCGCATGGGCGGCACCTGCGTGATCCGGGGCTGCGTGCCGAAGAAGCTGATGGTCTTCGCCGCCTCCTATCGCGACGTCTTCGACGACGCCCGCGCCTATGGCTGGGCGGTCGAGGCCGGCCCGATCGACTGGCCCGCCTTCCGCACGAAGCTGGAAGCCGAGCTTGACCGGCTGGAAGGCGTCTACCAGCGGCTGCTGACCGGCTCGGCCGTGACCTGGATGCCCGAACGCGCGGTGCTGGCCGATCCGCACACGGTCGAGCTTGCCTCGGGCCAGCGGCTCAGCGCCAAGCACATCCTGATCGCCACCGGCGGGCGGCCCTTCGTGCCCGACATGCCGGGCACCGCGCAGGCGATCACCTCGAACGAGATCTTCCACCTGCCCGAACTGCCGCGCTCGATCCTGATCGTCGGCGGCGGCTACATTGCCTGCGAATTCGCCGGCATCCTGCATGGGCTGGGGGTCGAGGTCACCCAGTTCTACCGCGGCGCACAGATCCTGCGCGGCTTCGACGACGAGGCCCGCGGCCTTGTCGCCGAGAAGATGATCGAACGCGGCATCCACCTGCGCACCGGCACCAACATCCTCGAGATGGAGGACCGCGGCGCCGAAGGCACCTGGGTCAAGGCCACCGACGGCTCGCACCGGCTCTACGACAAGGTGATGTTCGCCACCGGGCGCGCGCCCAATTCCCGCGGCCTCGGGCTCGATGCGCTGGGGGTCGGCATCGGCCGGCGCGGCCAGATCGAGGTCGACGCCTTTTCCCAGACCGCGGTGCCCTCGATCTATGCCATCGGCGATGTCACCGACCGGGTGAACCTGACCCCGGTGGCGATCCGCGAGGCGATGGCCTTCACCGAGACCGTGTTCCATGGCAACCCGACCCCGGTGGATCACGACCTGATCCCCTCGGCGGTGTTCACCCAGCCCGAACTCGGCACCGTCGGCCTGAGCGAGGAGGCCGCCCGCGACCTGGAACCGGTCGAGGTCTATGTCTCGTCCTTCAAGCCGATGCAGCAGGCCTTCGCCGGGCGCGAGGACAGGGTGCTGATGAAGCTCGTGGTCAGCCAGGCGAGCCGGAAGGTGCTGGGCTGCCACATCGTGGCGCCGCAGGCCGGCGAGATGATCCAGCTGGCCGGCATCGCGGTGAAGATGGGCGCCACCAAGGAAGACTTCGACCGCGTCTGCGCGGTGCACCCGACCATGGCCGAGGAACTCGTCACGATGCGCGCCCCGGTCCGGCGCGGCTGAGCGTCGTCCGGCGGGTTGCAATTCCCCGCAAGGCGAACATCTAGGACGGCAGGACAACAGGAAGAAGGCTGGAAATGGCAGGCAACAACGGAGGTCCCTGGGGCGGCGGCGGTGGCCGCAACACGGGCGGCGGCGGCGACAACCGCGGCGGACGCGGCCCGGGCGACGATGGCCCGCCCCCGCCGATCCCCGAGATCGACGAGATCGTCCGCAAGGGCCAGGAACGGCTCCGGGTGCTGATGGGCGGCCGCGGCATCCGACGCCCCGGCGGCGGCACCGGCGGCCCGGGCGGCGAGGGGCCGCGGATCACCCGCGGCACCATCGGCATCGCCGCGCTGGCGGCCCTTGGCGTCTGGGTCTTCGCCTCGCTTTACAGCGTCAAGCCGGAAGAGGAATCGGTCGAGCTGCTGCTGGGCAAGTACTACGCCACCGGCCAGCCGGGCCTGAACTTCGCACCCTGGCCGATCGTCACCTACGACATCATCCCGACCACCCGCGAACAGTCCGAGGACATCGGCACCGGGCGCAACGGCGATGACAGCGGGCTGATGCTGACCACCGACGCGAACATCGTCGACATCGACTTCCAGGTGGTGTGGAACATCAACGACCCGGCCAAGTACCTGTTCAACCTCAGCGAACCGCAGGAGACCGTGCGCTCGGTCTCGGAATCGGCGATGCGCGAGGTGATCGCCCAGTCGGAACTGGCGCCGATCCTGAACCGCGACCGCGGCGTGATCGAATCCCAGTCGCTGGCGCTGATCCAGGGCACCCTCGACAGCCTCGACAGCGGCATCAACGTGATCCGGGTCAACCTCGACAAGGCCGACCCCCCGCGCGAGGTGATCGACGCCTTCCGCGAGGTGCAGGCGGCCGAACAGGAACGCGACCGGCTGGAACGCCAGGCCGACGCCTATGCCAACCGGGTGCTCGCCGGTGCCCGCGGCGAGGCCGCGCAGGTGCTGGAAGAGGCCGAAGGCTACCGCGCCCGCGTGGTGAACGAGGCCGAGGGCGAGGCCAGCCGCTTCTCGGCGGTGCTCGGCGAATACGCCCTCGCCCCCGAGGTCACCCGCAAGCGGCTCTATCTCGAGACCATGGAACGGGTGTTCGGCGACGTGAACAAGGTCATCCTTGACGGCAGCGCCGCCGGCGCGCAGGGGGTGATCCCGTTCCTGCCGCTCAACCAGCTTCAGAACAACCCGACCGCGCCGGTCCCGGCCCGGCCGGCAATTCCGGCCGCTCCGGCGCCGGCCGTCAGCACCGGGGGGAACTGACCATGAAGGTTACCTATATCATTCCGGCGCTGGTCATCCTCGGCGCAGTGTTCCTGTCCTCGATCTACATCGTCGACGAACGCGAGAAGGCCCTCGTGCTGCAGTTCGGCCAGATCAAGGCGGTGCGCGAGGAACCCGGCCCCGCGTTCAAGATCCCCTTCATCCAGCAGGTGGTGAAGTATGACGGGCGGATCCTCTCGCTCGACACCTCGCCGCTGGAGGTCACGCCTTCGGACGACCGCCGGCTGATCGTCGACGCCTTCGCCCGCTACCGCATCGCCGACGTGGTGCGCTTCCGTCAGGCCGTGGGCGTCGGCGGCTTGCGCGTGGCCGAGGACCGGCTGACCAGCATCCTGACCACCCAGACCCGCGAGGTGCTGGGCTCGGAAGGGGTGACCTCGGACACCATCCTGTCGCCGGAACGCGCCGGGCTGATGGTCCGCATCCGCGACCAGGCCCAGGCCCGCGCCTCGGCGCTGGGGCTCGACGTGATCGACGTCCGGCTGAAGCAGACCAACCTGCCGGAACAGAACCTGGAAGCCACCTTCGCCCGGATGCGGGCCGAGCGCGAACGCGAGGCAGCCGACGAGATCGCCCGGGGCGACGAGGCGGCGCAGCGGGTCCGCGCCCAGGCTGATCGCACCGTGGTCGAGCTGGTCTCTGACGCAAGGCGCGAATCCGAGATCACCCGCGGCGAGGCGGACGCGGAACGTGCGCGCATCTATGCCGACGCCTATGGCGCCGACCCGGCCTTCTTCGAGTTCTACCGCTCGCTGGCGGCCTACGAGAAGTCGCTGAAGGGCGTGAACTCGACCATGGTGCTCAGCCCGGACAGCGAGTTCTTCAACTATCTCGGCGGTCCGTCGGGGCGGCAGTGACGATCGTCCTTCTGGCCATCGGCTTTGTCCTGGTGTTCGAGGGGCTGGTGCTTGCACTGGCCCCGTCGCGCATCGAAGAGGCGATGCGCCTGCTGATGACCCTTCCGGTCGACCGGCGCCGGCTGATCGGGCTGGCTGCCCTCGCGGCAGGGGTGGTCGTGCTGTGGATTGCGCGCCATACCACCTGAAACGAACGAACCAGAGGCAATGACAATGAGACGGTCGGCAGTGGTGCAGGGTGTGACGGGGCTGGCACTGGCGGCGGGTCTGGGGGCCGGCGGCGCGCTGGCGCAGCCGGCGGGTGTTTCCACCGGGCCGTCCTGGCAGGTCGAGGGCATCACCGCCGGGGCGGCACCGGCAGGTCTGGAAGGCGGCGGCAAGGTCTCGGTCGCCCGGGCCTTCGTCGGGGTCGGGTTCACGGCCCCGGTCGCGCCCGGGGCGCGGATGGGGCTCTCCGTCGGCGCCGGCGCCACCGACTACGAATTCTCCGACGGCGCCCAGGCGCTGTGGAGCGGGATCCGCGACGCCCGGGTCAGCCTGCCGATCAGCTTCGGCCTCGGCGACAGCGCCCGGGCCATCATCATCCCCTCGGTGCGCTGGAACGCCGAACCCGACGCCGACTTGGAGGATGGCCAGACCGAAGGCGTGATCGCCACGGTGTTCTGGAGAGTTTCCGACAGCCTGACCATCGGCCCCGGCGTGGGGGTGTTCTCGGAACTGACCGACGATACCGACGTGTTTCCCTTCCTTGCCATCGACTGGGCGATCACCGACCGCTGGTCGCTGACCACCGGGCAAGGCGTCGGCGCCTCGGAAGGGCCCGGCATCGGCCTCAGCTACCAGACCACCGAAACGCTCGATCTCGGCCTCGCGGCGCGCTACGAAAGCACCCAGTTCCGCCTTGACGACCGCGGCATCGCGCCCGACGGGATCGGCGAATTCCAGGCCGTGCCGGTGGTCCTGACGCTGGACTGGCGGCCCAATCCCGGTGTCTCGGTCAGCGCCTTCGCCGGGGTCGAGACCGGCGGCGAGATGACGCTCAGGGACGAGGACGGCCGGATCGTGCAGCAAAACGACGTCGACACCGCCGCGGTCCTCGGCGCCCAGGTGCTGGTCCGGTTCTGACCGGATGCCCACCGGCAGCCATTCTCGCGGCGGGTAACCCGAGCGTCACGATGGTGTGACACCGATTGTAGCAATCTTGGATCTCCACGCGGAACCCGGCCATATGCCTCACCAGAACCGGCCGCGCCGGACAATGGGCTGAACCTGAGGAGAACACAGCGTGCGCATCACCACTTTCACCGAAACCGGCCGGGTCAGGGCCGCAGCGGTGGCCCTGGGCCTGGGACTTGCCGTGGCCATGGGCCAGGCCGCCCCGGTCATGGCGCGGGCGGCGCCCGAGAGCTTCGCCGATCTGGCCGAACAGGTCAGCGGGGCGGTCGTCGACATCACCACCGAAACCACCGTGGCCGCCAGCGCCGCCCCCGAGATGCCGCAGATCCCGCCGGGCTCGCCGTTCGAGGACTTCTTCAAGGACTTCATGAACCCCGACGGCCAGGGCCCGCAGCGCGAGCAGCGCGGCACCGCGCTCGGCTCGGGCTTCGTGATCTCCCAGGACGGCTTCATCGTCACCAACAACCACGTCATCGAAGGCGCGGACTCGATCACCATCGAGTTCATGTCGGGCAAGGAATTCACCGCGAAGGTGGTCGGCACCGACCCGAACACCGACATCGCGCTCCTGAAGGTCGACAGCGACGAGCCGCTGCCCTTCGTGCCTTTCGGCGACAGCGACGCGATGCGGGTCGGCGATTGGGTCATGGCCATGGGCAACCCGCTCGGCCAGGGTTTCTCGGTCTCGGCAGGCATTGTCTCGGCCCGCGGCCGGGCGCTGTCGGGCAGCTATGACGACTACATCCAGACCGACGCCGCCATCAACCGCGGCAACTCGGGCGGCCCGCTGTTCAACATGGACGGCCAGGTCATCGGCGTGAACACCGCGATCCTGTCACCGAACGGCGGCTCGATCGGCATCGGCTTCGCCATGTCCTCGGCGGTGGTGAAGAACGTGGTCGCCCAGCTGCAGGAATTCGGCGAGACCCGCCGCGGCTGGCTCGGCGTCCGCATCCAGGACGTGACCCCGGAACTGGCCGACGCGCTGGGTCTGGGCGAGGCGAAGGGCGCGCTCGTCACCGACGTTCCCGAAGGCCCCGCCGCCGAGGCCGGGATGGTCTCGGGTGACGTGATCGTCAGCTTCGACGGCGTCGACGTGGCCGACACCCGCAGCCTCGTGCGCCAGGTCGGCAATACCGAGGTCGGCAAGTCCGTCCCGGTCACCGTGTTCCGCGGCGGCAAGACCGAAGCCCTCAGCATCGTGCTCGGCCGCCGCGAGACCGCCGAAGCCGTCCCCGCCGCCGTCCAGAGCACCGAGCCGGCCCCCAGCGAGATCATGGGGATGGAACTCACGGGCCTGACCGACGAACTGCGCGGCCAGCTCGACCTGCCGAAGGACCTGGTCGGCCTCGTCGTCACCAAGATCGACGAGACCTCGCCGGCCTTCGACAAGGGCCTGCGCAGCGGTGACGTCATCACCGAGGCCGGGCAGGAGAAGGTGGCCTCGGTCGCCGACCTGACCGCCCGGATCGAGGAAGCCCGCGACGCCGGCCGGACCTCGGTCCTGCTGCTGGTCCGCCGCGGTGCCGACCCGCGCTTCGTCGCCCTGCCGGTCGAGACGAACTGAGCGACGCCGACACCGCCACGCCTTCCCGATCAGGGGCGCCCCGCCGGGCGCCCCTTTTCCGTTTCCGGCTGGCCCCGCCGTCGCACATGCGTCACAAACCGGTCCTAGCCACCGGAACGGGCCGCAACCGGCCTTGCCGTTTCTGCCGGAGCCGCGCCCCATGCCCGATGCCGACCCGACCGACCCGACCGACCCGACCGTTCCGACCGACCGCGCCGACCTGGTCTGGCTGAGCGCGGGCGATGCCGCCGCCGAGGCGGCCAACCGCCGGACCGCGGCGCGCATCGAAGCGATGATCGATGCCGGCGACCGCAAGCCTCTGGTGGCGCAGCTGGAAGGCTGGCCGCCCGCCGACGTCCTCGCCTGCTTCGCCCGCCTGCGCGGCAAGCGGGCGCGCAAGCTGCTGAAATGGGTCTCGGACGATCTCAGCCTCGGCATCCTGTCCGAACTCGACCCCCGCTTCGCCGGCGTCCTCGCCGCCGAGGAGACCCGCGCCCAGTTCGCCCGGGTACTCGCCAAGCTCGACCGCGACCGGGCGGTCGAGCTGATCCTGTCGCTGCCGCCGCGCTATGCCGCCGGGCTGGTCGATGCCCATCCCGAGGCCGCCTTCCTGCGCGAGGTGCTGGCCGACAGCGACAGCGCGCTCGGGGCGATGAGATGCGGCGCGGTGGTGGCCCGGGACGACGGGACCATCGGCGACCTGATCGACGACATCCGCGCCCGCGACCGGCAGATCGACAAGCTCGACAGCATCCATGTGGTCGATGCGCAGAACCGGCTGACCGGCCATCTGAAGCTGCGCGACCTGATCCTGAACCCGCCCGAGACCGCGGTGGCCGCGGTGGTCCGGACCGACCCCCTGACCGTCACCCGCACTACCGACCGCGAGCAGGTGCTGCGCCTTGCCAAGAAGCGCAAGGAGGGCGTGATCGCGGTGGTGGATGACGATCGCCGGCTGCTGGGGGTGATCGCGCCGAAACAGCTGGCCGAAATCGCCCGCCGCGAGGCCGACGAGGACATGCTCCTGCTCAGCGGCGTCTCGCCCGAGTCCACCGACCACGACACCCCGGTCGAGATCCTGCGCCGGCGGCTGCCCTGGCTGGCCGCCGGGTTGGTCGGCTCGACCGTGGCCGCCAGCGTGATCGGCTCGTTCGAGGACGCCCTGACCCAGGCCGCGATCCTGGCCAGCTTCATCCCCGTGGTGATGGCGACCGCCGGCAATGCCGGGATGCAGGCCGCCTCGGTCTCGCTTCAGGCCATCGCGCAGGAGACCGCCGAACTGGCCGACCTGCCCGGCCGGGTGCTGCGCGAAAGCCTCGGCGCGCTGCTGAACGGCGGGCTGATCGGCCTCGCGGTCGCGACGATCATCATCCTGGTCTCGACCGTGACCGGGATCGACCGGCCGGTCTGGCTGGCCCTGACGGTGGCGGTCTCGCTGGTCTCGGTGGTGGCGCTCGCGAGCCTCATGGGGACCGCGATGCCGTTCCTGCTGAAGGCCATGGGCCGCGATCCGGCGGCGGCGACGGGGATCTTCATCCTCGGCTCGAACGACGTCTTCGGGGTGCTGATCTATTTCACCGTGGCGACGCTGTTCTATCTCTGAGCGCCATCCGCTGAGCCCCATCCGCCCCGGCTCGGCCCCGGGCAAGTCGGGCCCGGCGCGCGCCGGTTCGGAGAGGGCCGGACAGCCGGGACGGTGGAGCCCGGCTGGCGCCGTCCGCCCTTGGGCCTGTGTTTCACAGGGGCGACGCGCCTCGATCTCTGAGCCCCATCCGCCCCGGCCCGTCCCCCTTGGCAAGGCAGGCCCGGCGCGCTCCGGTTCGCAGAGGGCCGGAGAGGGCCGGAGAAGGCCGGACAGCAAAGCCCCGGCCGGCGCCGTCCGACCATGGGCCCTGGGGCCGCATCAGGGACGGAGCGGCTCCCGCCCGTCTTCGCCGCCGCTCCGCGGCGGCTCATCCCGTTGGGCCGCGCCGGCCTGACGGCCGGCGGGTGCGCCCGGCCGGACAGGGCGGCGCCCGGAGCGGACGGGGCAGGGACGGGGCAGGGACGGGGCAGGGACAGGGCAGGGACGGCACCCGGGTGGGCCGGGCGTGCGGCGGCGCCCGACCCCGGTGGCAGGGGATCGGACAGCGGTCGGACCCGGCACCTGCCCCCGGGTTGCGGTCCGCGGCGCCACACGGCGCTCCGGCCCCTTGGCCCGCCTGAAGACCCCGTGCAATATCCCCGGCAGGGAGGACTCATGGACACATCCGGCGCTCAGCAGGAGGCGGCGATGCCCGCACCTGTCCCCGTGGAACCCGTTGCATTCAACGCCGCCGAACTCGGCGCCCTGGCCCATCTCTACCGAGGCGAGGTCTACCGCTCGACCCTGTGGCGGGCGCGGCTGGACCAGACCACCAACTGGTCGGTGGTGACCACCGGGCTGGCGCTGTCGCTGACCTTCGCCGGCCCGTTCTCCTCGCCGCTGCCGCTGATCCTCGTCGGGCTGCTGGTGGTGGTGTTCCTGATCTTCGAGGCGCGCCGCTACCGCTATTTCAACGTCTGGCGCGCGCGCTGCCGGCTGATGGAAACCGACATGTACGCCCCCCTGCTGCGCGGCCAGGGCATCACCATGGACGGCAAGTGGAACCGGCTCCTGGCCGACGACTATGCCCATCCGCGCTTCCACATCAGCTATCTGCGCGCTGTGGGGCGGCGGCTCCGGCGCAACTACGCCTATATCCTCTCGGTGCAGGCGCTGGCCTATTTCGGCAAGCTCGCCATCCACCCCAGCGCGGCGCATTCCTTCGCGGTCTTCGTGGACCGGGCCGAGATCGGCCCGATCCCCGGC
>JBGAOK010000068.1:0-19191 GCA_044221805.1 Meridianimarinicoccus sp. | reverse complement strand
GGCGATACTGAGAGGGCGGTTGGATTTCTCCGAAAGGCCGGACGCTGGTCTTTGGAAACTGCGAATAAACTTGGACACACCGCAGCAGAAGCCGCCATAAAGGCGGCGATAAATGCACAATTTCCAAGCTAGGGTCGGGACCTATTGATCTGCTTGATGTCGCCTCGGCGGCTTGATTCAAGCTCCCGAACTTTCAGGGGTGACGATGAGCAATCTTTTCTGGCTGACGGACGCACAGATGGCCCGGCTTCGGCCGTTCTTCAGAGATGCGTTGAAAGACAAGGGGATAGGGCCCTGCATCCCGGGCCGGAAGTCGCGCGCCAACCCCGTCGAACACGACAAACGCCGCTACAAACGCCGCAACAGGATCGAGATCATGTTCGGCAGGCTGAAGGACTGGCGCAGGGTCGCCACCCGATACGACAGGTGCCCCAAGGTCTTCCTCTCAGCCATCGCCCTCGCCGCAACCGTCATGTTCTGGCTATGAAACAAGAACGAGTCCTGACCCTAGGTGATTTGAAGGTCGGCCTTCAAAACCCCTCCACCGCCCCGCTCTGCCACGGTTTCACCAGGTTGCCGAACCGCGTGAACCGTCCCTCGAAGCTCATCTCGACCGAGCCGATCGGCCCGTGGCGCTGCTTGCCGATGATGACCTCGGCCTTGCCGTGGACGCGCTCCATGGCCTCCTGCCATTTCGCCATCTCGTCCAGCTTGTCGTCGCCGGGCTTCTCGCGTTCCTTGTAGTATTCCTCGCGGAACACGAACATCACCACGTCGGCGTCCTGTTCGATCGAGCCGGATTCGCGCAGGTCGGAGAGCTGCGGGCGCTTGTCCTCACGGTTCTCGACCTGGCGCGAGAGCTGCGACAGGGCGACCACGGGGATGTCCAGTTCCTTGGCGATGGCCTTCAGCCCTTGCGTGATCTCGGAGACCTCGTTGACCCGGTTGTCCTTGGCGGACGCCGGGGCGCACCAGCTGCAGGTAGTCGACGAAGAACGCATCGCCCGTGCAGGCGCTTGAGCCTTCGGGCGCGGGCGGCGAGCTGGCTGATCGGCAGCGCCGGGGTGTCGTCGATATAGAGCGGGCAGGCCTCCAGCGTCTTGGCGGCCTCGACGAAGCGGCGGAACTCGGACTCGGTGAGATCGCCGCGGCGGATCTGTTCCGACGGCACCTCGGCGGCTTCCGACAGCACGCGGGCGGCCAGCTGTTCCGACGACATCTCGAGGCTGAAGAAGCCGACGACGCCGCCGTTGACCGCACCCTCGGTGCCGTCGGGCAGGCGGCCCTTGCGATAGGCCTTGGCGATGTTGAAGGCGATGTTGGTGGCCAGCGAGGTCTTGCCCATGGAGGGCCGCCCGGCCAGGATCAGCAGGTCCGACTTGTGCAGGCCGCCGAGCTTCTTGTCGAGATCGTCCAGCCCGGTGGCCAGCCCCGCCAGCCCGCCGTCGCGCTGGTAGGCGGCATGGGCGATCTGCACCGCGTCGGTGGCGGCGCGCAGGAAGGACTGGAAGCCGCGGGCGGTCTGGCCCTTCTCGCCCAGAAGATAGAGCCGCTGTTCGGCCTCGACGATCTGGTCGCGGGGTTCGCTGTCCACCGCGATGGTGGCGGCGCGGGCGGCGATGTCGCGGCCCAGCCCGATCAGCTCGCGCCGGATCGCCATGTCATAGATCAGCTGGGCATAGTCCTTCGCCGCGAAGGTGGCGATGGCGGCCCCGGCCAGGCGCACCAGATAGGCCGGGCCGCCCAGTTCCTTCAGGCCGGCATCGTCCTCGAGATAGTTCGCCAGCGTCACCGGGGTGACCAGGGCGTTCCGGGCGATGCGGCTGACCGCGACCTCGAAGATGCGCCGGTGGACGGGATCATAGAAATGGTCGGCCGAGACGATCGCCGCGATCCGGTCATAGATCTGGTCGTTGGTCAGCAGCGCGCCCAGCAGTTGCTGTTCGGCCGCGATGGAATGGGGAAGGGGATCGTCGCCCTTGGTGTCCGGCAGGGCCGGCGCAAGCCCGGTGATCTGGTTCATCGCTGCTCCCTCGCGCGTGTCGCTCCGCGGTTGGGGACCTGCCCTACGCCCTCACCGCGGTCCGCGCAAATTGTATATGCCTGTGGACAAGCTGTGCATGCCTGTGGATTAGGCCCATCTTGCGCCTTTGGGGGCGGCTCCGTCAACATGTTGCGGCCGCGCGCGGCAAGATCGCGCGACGGTTGTCCTGTGGGAATGCGGCCGGAGCGGGGGCGCGGTCGTCAGGCTGTCGGCGCGGACCCCATGCGCGCCGCCTGCCAGCCCCGCGGGTCGGTCAGGAAGGCGCCGACCTCGTTCAGGGTCAGGGGATCGAAGCGGGCGCCGGCGCGGGCCTCGGCCAGCACGTCGGCCCAGGTGCACAGGTGGTGCAGCGCGACGCCATGCTCGGCCAGCTTGCCGATCGTTTCGGGGAAGATGCCGTAATAGAAGATCACCGCGGTATGGCCGCAGCTGGCGCCGGTCTCGCGGATCGCGTCCACGAAGCTCAGCTTCGAGCCGCCGTCGGTGGTCAGGTCCTCGACCAGCAGCACCCGCTGGCCCTCGGTCATCGCGCCCTCGATGCGGGCGTTGCGGCCATAGCCCTTGGGCTTCTTGCGCACATAGGTCATCGGCAGGCCCATCCGCTCGGCCACCATGGCGGCGAAGGGGATGCCCGCGGTCTCGCCGCCGGCGATGTTGTCGAAGGCCTCGAAGCCGGCCTCGCGCAGGATGGTGACGGTCAGGAAGTCCATCAGGGTCGAGCGGATCCGCGGATAGGAGATCAGCTTGCGGCAGTCGATATAGGTCGGCGAGGGCAGGCCCGAGGCCAGCGTGAAGGGCTCGGCCGCGTTGAAATGCACCGCGCCGATCTCCAGCAGCATGCGGGCGGTCAGGCGGGCGATCTCGGACTTCTCGGGATAGGAACTGGGAAGGATCATGCGACAGCCTCGACGCGCCAGTGAAGGGGGAAGCCGGGATCGAACACGGTGACGGTGCCGTCGCCGGCGGCGATATGGGCGGGATAGGCGACCGGCGCGCCCCTGGTCAGGGTCAGCGTCGCCTCGTTCGGCGCCAGCCCGTAGAAGGCCGCGCCGTGGAGCGAGGTGAAGCCTTCCAGCCGGTCCAGCGCGTCCACGCGCTCGAACACCTCGGCCAGGCACGACAGGGCATTTGTTGCGGTGAAGCAACCGGCGCAGCCGCAGGCGGCTTCCTTCAGCACGTCGAGATGCGGCGCGCTGTCGGTGCCGAGGAAGAAGCGCGGATCGCCCGAGGTGGCGGCATCCAGCAGGGCGGCGCGGTGGATCGCGCGCTTGGCCACCGGCAGGCAGTAATAATGCGGCCTGATCCCGCCGGCGAGGATGTGGTTCCGGTCGATGATCAGGTGATGCACGGTGATCGTCGCGCCCATGGTCGCCGCCGGTTCGCCCTGCACATAGGCGACGCCTTCGCCGGTGGTGACATGCTCCATGACCACGCGCAGGCCGGGGATGCTGTCCCTGAGCGGCGCCAGCACCCGGTCGATGAACACCGCCTCGCGGTCGAAGATGTCGATGGCGGGGTCGGTCACCTCGCCATGGACGCAGAGCGGCAGGCCGATCTCGGCCATCACCTCGAGCACCGGGATGACCCGGGTGAAGTCGCGCACGCCCGAGGCGGAATTGGTCGTCGCCCCGGCGGGATAGAGCTTGACCGCCCGGATCAGCCCGGACCGGGCGGCGCGGCGCACGTCCTCGGGGTCGGTGGTCTCGGTGAGGTAGAGCGTCATCAGCGGTTCGAACCGGGCGCCGTCGGGCAGGGCGGCGACGATCCGGTCGCGGTAGGACTGGGCGTCCTCGGCGGTCACTACCGGCGGCACCAGGTTCGGCATCACGATGGCGCGGGCGAAGTGGCGCGCGGTTTCGGGCAGCACGGCTTCCAGCATCGCGCCGTCGCGCAGATGCAGGTGCCAGTCGTCGGGGCGGCGGATGGTCAGGCGTTCGGTCATGGCCGCAGCCGATAGCCGAATCCCGCGGGCCTGACCAGACCGGCAGGCAGCCGCACCGGGGCCTTCCCCAGCGGCCACGGTGTCACAGAGGCTGTTTCCGCCGTTGCCGCGGGCTTGCCGCGGCGCCTAGGATCACGGCGATGCCGGGCGGCCCGGCGACGGCCGCGCGTTACGATTTGCTCTGTCAGCGAGGGAATGGTGTGAGCGAACTTTCCGTGATCGTTCCGGCGGTCAACAGCTATGACGACGTGTTCGACTGCCTGACGGCGCTGCACCGCAATCAGGGCGCCGCGCTCGAGATCATCGTGGTCGATCGCACCGGGCCGATGATCCGCGAATCCATCCGCCGCGATTTCCCCGGCGTGACGGTGCTGCCGGTGCCGCCGGGGACCACCATCCCGCAGATGCGCGCGCTGGCGATCCGGGCGGCCGGCGCGCCGGCGGTGGCGGTGATCGAGGATCATGTGATCGTGCCCGCCGGCTGGGCGCGGGCGATGCTGGACGCGCTGGAGCCCGACAACGACGTGGTCGCGGGCGCGGTCGAGAATGCGGCGACCCAGTCCCTGACCGACTGGGCGGCGTTCCTGTGCGAATACTCCGCCGCGCTGCCGCCGCTGCCTTCGGGTCCGGCCGAGGGCCTGCCGGGCAACAACACGATCTATCGCCGCGCGACGCTGGCGCGGTTCGATGCGGTGCTGTCGGAAGGCAAGTGGGAGAACCGCCTGCACGACGCCATGAAGGCCGAAGGCATCACGCTGATCCAGCGCCCCGACATCGTGGTCGGCCACAAGATGCATTACAGCTTCGGGCTCTATCTCTCGCAGCGCTTCCTCTACTCGCGCAGCTATGCCGGGGCGATGTCGGGCGGCATGTCGACGGTGCAGAAGCTGGTGCGCGGCGGGGCGGCGCTGGTGCTGCTGCCGCCGCTGATGTTCTGGCGCACGGTCAGCCGGATCGGCAAGAAAAAGCGCCACCTGGGCGAACTGGTGAAATCCCTGCCGATGCTGGTGCCGTTCTGCCTGTCGTGGGGCGCCGGCGAGGCGGTGGGATACTGGTTCGGGCCGGGCGACGCCCTGGCGCGGGTGCGCTGATGACCGCGGTGCTGCAACGCATCGTCCGCTCGCTCAGCCGGGCCCGCGAGGCCGGGCTGATGATCGGCCGGCTGGCGGCGGACATGCCGACCCGCCGGGCGCTTCTGGAGATCTACGCGAACCTCGGCCGGACCGACCGCTATGGCGAGGTGTTCGACCTGAACCTGCGCCTGAACGGGCGGGTGTTTCCGGTGCGGCTGCGGCTGGGCGACATCTTCGTGCTGGGCGAGATCCTCGTCGACCGCCAGTACGAGCTGAAGACGCCGCTGTCGTCGGTGTCGGTTGTGGTCGATGCCGGCGCCAATATCGGCGCCTCGGCGCTGTGGTTCGCCAGCCGCTTCCCGTCGGTGCGGCTCCATGCCTTCGAGCCGGCGGCGGGGAACTTCGCGCTGCTTGCGGCGAACCTCGCCGGGCTGCCCGGGGCGACGCCGTACCGGATGGCGCTGGGGCAGGCCGAGGGCGAGATCACCCTGCACCGGGGCGCGTCGGAGGCCACCCACAGCATCATCGCGGGCGCCCCGGACCTGACCGCGGACGGGATCGAGACCGTGCCGATGACGACGCTGGCGGCGCATATGGCGGCGGCCGGGCTGGACCGGATCGACCTGCTGAAGCTCGACGTGGAAGGCGCCGAGATGGAGGTGCTGATCGGCCTTGGCGACCGGATCGCCGACGTGGGCGTGATCGTGGGCGAACTGCACGAGACCATCGTGGACGCCGGCACGTTCTACGGCTTCCTGAAGGACGCGGGCTTCCGTCTGGTGGCCAAGACCGCGTTCCGCGAGGGTGACGTGACCGGCGTGCACGGCTTCGAGGTAGCCCGCGGGTCGTGACCGGGGACGCCGGTGCGGAAGCGGGGACGGCCGGTACGGGCGCTCCGGGCGCTTTGGGCGTGGCGCGGATGCAGCGGATGCAGGGCCGCGCCGAGGTCGGCTTCGGGATCGGGCCGCGCGGCCAGCGGCTGACCCGGCTCTATCAGCAGGGATCGGCCAAGGCGATGCTGCCGCGGCTCCATGGCGCGCTGCCCGAGGTGGTGTTCCTGAACACCGCGGGCGGGCTGACCGGCGGCGACGATCTTGGCTTCGCGCTGGACCTGGCCCCCGGCACAAGGGCGGCCGCCACGACCCAGACCGCCGAGCGGGCCTATCGCAGCCTCGGGGGCGCGCCCGCCCGGGTCGAGGTGACCTTGTCGGCCGGCGCGGGGGCCGAACTGCACTGGCTGCCGCAGGAGACGATCCTGTTCGAGGCCTCGGCGCTGCACCGGCGGACCCGGGTCGAGTTGTCGGGCGACGCAAGGCTGGTCCTGGCCGAGACGCTGGTCCTGGGGCGTACCGCCATGGGAGAACGCCTGACGGCGGTGGACCTGTCCGACTGGCGCGAGGTGCGCCGCGATGGCAGGCCGGTGCTGGTCGAGCCGCTGCGCCTGACCGATGCGACCCTGGCCCGCCGCGCCAGCCGGGCGGTGCTGGGCGGCGCGCTGGCGCTGTCGACCCTGGCGCTGGTCGACCCGCGGGCCGAAGACCGGCTTGCCGCGGTGCGGGAATGCCTGCACTCTCTGCCCGACGGCGTCGAGGCTGCGGCCTCGGCCTGGGACGGGCGGCTGGTGGTCCGGGCTTTGGCAAGCGATGCCCAGGCGCTGCGCCGGGTCGTGATGGCCTGCCTGCCGGTCCTGACCGGGGTGCCCTTGCCCCGGGTCTGGACCCTGTGAACGCCCTGGACACGGGCCTGGCCCGGCCGGCCGATGATGACGCGTTTGAGGAACGGAAACCGACGAGATGAACCTGACCCCCCGCGAGAAAGACAAGCTTCTGGTCAGCCTTGCCGCCATGGTGGCGCGCGCGCGGCTGGCCCGCGGCGTGAAGCTGAACCACCCCGAGGCGATCGCGCTGATCACCGATTTCGTGGTCGAGGGCGCCCGCGACGGCCGCAGCGTCGCCGACCTGATGGCGGCCGGCGCCCGGGTGGTGACCGCCGAGCAGTGCATGGAGGGCATCCCCGAGATGATCCATGACGTGCAGGTCGAGGCGACCTTCCCCGACGGCACCAAGCTGGTCACCGTCCACCATCCGATCCGCTGAGCCGCCGCCGCGGCGGCTGCCGGCAGCGAAGCGTCATCGCCCTGTTGCAGGGATGCCTGATTTATGGCCACAAGTCTGCCCGAAGGTCGGGCAGGCGGCGTCCCGCGCCGATAGTCGCCACCGGCGCTTGTCCTGCCCTCTGGGCTGTGCGAGCGTGGCGGGCGAGATGGCGCGACCACGACAGGAGGCACGGATGATCCCCGGTGAAATCCTCACCGCTGAGGGCGAAATCACCTTGAACGCCGGCGCGCCGGTGACGGTGCTGCAAGTCGCGAACACCGGTGACCGTCCGGTGCAGGTCGGCAGCCACTACCACTTCGCCGAAACCAATGCCGCCCTGTCCTTCGACCGCGACGCCGCAAGGGGCCAGCGCCTGGACATCGCCGCCGGAACCGCGGTGCGCTTCGAGCCCGGCCAGACCCGCGAAGTCCGGCTGGTACCTTTCGGCGGCCTGCGCCGGGTCTTCGGATTCAACGCTGCGGTGATGGGAAATCTGGAATGACGTTCTTTTTGCATCGGTCGCCGAGCGGGAAGACGGGACCGCAGAAAGCCTATTGGGAGAACTTCTCGATGATGATGACGCCGCTGGACTACTGGAAGAGCGGGATGGACCTGTGGCTGCGCACGGCCGAGGCACAGATGGACATGACCTTCCGGATGGTCTCGCTGATGCCGTCGTGGGAAGTCGGTCTGTTGACCGCACGGGGTCTGGCCGATGACCGGGTCAGCCTGCGCCCGTCCAAAGACGGCAAGCCGGTGCTGCGCTCGGTCGTCGGCACGTCGACCCTCGCCGCGCCGCGCAAGCCGGTGTTGATGCCGGTGGAGAGCCCGGTCGCGACGGCGCCGGCCTCCGAGATCCCGGCACCGGCCGCGGATGTCCAGGTCGAACCGGTCCTTGCCGTCCGCGCTGAATGGCCGTCTGAACCGGTCGTCGAGGCGATGACCGAGGCCACAAGCGAGATCCGCGCCGCGGTCGCCGGGGCGGCCGAAGCCCAGGTCGAGGCGGCAGCCGGGATTCACGCTGCCATGGCCGAAATGGTCGAGGCCCAGATCGAGGCGCAGGTCGAGGCCGCGGCTGACCTGGCAGATGCCGTGATGCCGCTGGTGGCGCCGGTCCGAACCCGCCGCGCCGTCAGGAGCAAGCCCGCCAAGGCCGAGGCGGTGTCGCCGACCGAGGCCGTGGCCGCGGCGGTGGACGAGGTGCAGGCCGCCGTCGCGGAAGCCGCCGGGGCCCAGATGGAGGCGGCGGCGAAGATCGCCGATGCGATCGGCGAGGTCGTCGGCGTGCAGGCGGAGTCGGCGACGATCGCTACCGCGCAGGTGATGGACATCACCGGCACGGCTGCCGAGGAAGTCTTGGCGGCGATGGCCGAGACCGCCGCGCCCTTTCTCACCGACTTGGGCGAGGTCGAGCCCTTTGCCGCCGGTCTGCCCGAACCGGTTGCCGAACCGGTTGCCGACCCGATGATCGAAGCGGACCCCGACTCCCTTGCCCAAACGGCTGTCGAACCGGCGCCGGCACCGAAGGCGGCGCGGACCCGGCGGCTCGCTGCGGCGGCGGTGGCGGACGAGGCGCTGCCGTCGCGCAAGCGCCGCCAGCCGGCAAAGCCGAAGCTGCCGTCGGCGCTGAAGGGCGGCGACCAATCCGCGTAATGCTGCACTGCGGCATTCTTTGCCGCAGTGCAGAAACGCGGATGATGTGGTAAGTCGGCAGCGAGGGCCAACCCGGCCCCAGTAGGAGACGTAACGCGGATGAACCGGAAACTCCCCCTCGATCCCACGGATCAGCCGGTCTCCGTCGCCGACATCTGGCGGCTTCAGGGCCAGATCGCCATGATGGCGTTCGAGGCGCAGGCCGTGGTGACGCTGCGTATTCTCGGCATGATGGGGCTCTGGGCCGTGACGCCCAGCGAGAACGCCCGCATGCTGTCCGAAAAGCCGACCGCCTTCCTGCAATCGGCCACCGCGGCGATGAACGCCGCGGCGAACGGAATGCGTCCCGACCAGATCGTCACGGCCGCTGTGACGCCGATCCGCCGGCGTACTTCGGCCAATGTCCGCCGCCTGTCCAAGCGCGGTCCCCAGATCGGCATCCGGTGAGATCCGACTGACCGGGTGCCGGTCCGGCGCCCGGCTGCATCTGCCCAAATGACAGGCAACACCGTCCCGGCACCGCGCCGAGACTTGTCTGCCACCCGGGTTCCCGCGAGACTGCCGTCCGAGACAGCCCCCGCGAGAGGATCCGCCATGCCCGTAACGATTTCCCGTGCCGCCTATGCCCATATGTTCGGGCCGACCACGGGCGACCGGGTGCGTCTTGCCGACACCGACCTGGTCATCGAGGTCGAGGCCGACATGACCACCTATGGCGAGGAGGTCAAGTTCGGCGGCGGCAAGGTGATCCGCGACGGCATGGGGCAAAGCCAGGTGACCCGCGCCGACGGGGCCGTGGACACCGTCATCACCAATGCGCTGATCGTGGATGCAAGCGGCATCTACAAGGCCGATGTCGGCCTTCGGGATGGCCGCATCGCCGGTATCGGCAAGGCCGGCAACCCCGACACCCAGCCCGGCGTGACCATCATCATCGGCCCCGGCACCGAGGCCATCGCGGGCGAGGGGCGGATCCTGACCGCCGGCGGCTTCGACACCCATATCCATTACATCTGCCCCCAGCAGATCGACGACGCGCTGCATTCTGGCCTGACCACGATGCTGGGCGGCGGCACCGGGCCGGCGCATGGGACGCTCGCCACCACCTGCACCCCGGGCGCCTTCCACCTCGGCCGGATGCTGCAGGCGGCGGACGCCTTCCCGATGAACCTGGCCTTCTCGGGCAAGGGCAACGCCTCGCTGCCTGCCGCGCTGGAAGAACAGATCCACGCCGGCGCCTGCGCGCTGAAGCTGCACGAGGACTGGGGCACCACGCCCGCGGCGATCGACTGCTGCCTGAGCGTGGCCGACGACATGGACATCCAGGTGATGATCCACACCGACACCCTGAACGAGTCGGGCTTCGTCGAGAACACGCTCGCCGCCATCAAGGGGCGCACCATCCACGCCTTCCACACCGAAGGCGCTGGCGGCGGACATGCCCCGGACATCATCAAGGTCGCCAGCTTCCCGAACGTGCTGCCGGCCTCGACCAACCCGACCCGGCCCTACACGGTGAACACGCTCGAGGAGCATCTCGACATGCTCATGGTGTGCCACCACCTCGACCCGAACATCCCCGAGGACGTGTCTTTCGCCGAGAGCCGGATCCGCAAGGAAACCATTGCCGCGGAAGACATTCTTCACGACATGGGGGCGTTCTCGATCATCGCGTCGGACAGCCAGGCGATGGGGCGGGTGGGCGAGGTGATCATCCGCACCTGGCAGACCGCCCACAAGATGAAGCTCCAGCGTGGCCGGCTGGCCGAAGAGCAGGGCGCCAACGACAACGTCCGGGTCCGCCGCTACATCGCCAAGTACACCATCAACCCGGCCATCGCCCACGGGATCGGCCACGAGATCGGCTCGATCGCGGTGGGCAAGCGGGCCGACCTGGTGCTGTGGTCGCCGGCCTTCTTCGGGGTGAAGCCCGAGATGGTGCTGATCGGCGGCTCGATCGTCTGCGCCCAGATGGGCGATCCCAATGCCTCGATTCCGACCCCGCAGCCGGTCTATTCCCGTGCGATGTTTGGGGCTTACGGGCGCGCGGTGGAATCGGCCGCGGTGATCTTCACCTCCGCTGCGGCCGATGCCGACGGGGTGCGCGGCCGGCTCGGCCTGTCGAAGGCGACGGTGCCGGTGAAGAACACAAGGGGCATCGGCAAGGCCGACATGGTGTTGAACACCGCGACGCCGAAGATCGAGGTGAACCCCGAGACCTACGAGGTGCGCGCCGATGGCGAGCTCTTGACCTGCGAGCCGGCGAAGGAACTGCCGATGGCGCAGCGCTACTTCCTGTTCTGAGGGACGGGGGCTCTGCCCCCGAACCCCCGGAGTATTTCGACCAAGAAGAAGGCAGGGACGCGCACGCTGCGGTCAGGGTCCTTCAAGGAATGTGCAATCGCACCGGTTGGACGGAGTCGGCCCCGCTTCGTTCCGGGCGCAACCGCGCGGCGCCACAGGCGCCGCGCCCGGCCCAACGGGATGAGCCGGCCGCGCACGCGGCGGGCGAAGCCGGGCGGGAGAGTTCCCGGCCGCGCTCGGTCCGCCGGCGTGCCGGTCGGGTGATGGGCGTGCCACATCGCCTCCCCTTGCCCGCGCGGCGTGTCGGCGTCCGGATAGCCTTCCGGGTTCGGACCCGGCTGGATGAGATCGAGCGCCGCGGGCGCGCCGGTCGGCCCGTTCGGGCCGTGGCATGCCGGTTCTGACAGGCCCGGAAGCAGGCTGGCCCCTTCCCGACCTGCAGCGACACGCCGGACCGAACCGGCCCGACCTTGGCTGAGGCCGATCAGCGGCCGGGGTGAGTCTCAACCGGCCGGATCCCAGCGGAAGCGGGCGCTGAGCACGCCGTGGTCGGTGGTGGCGGGGTCGGGGTCGGCGACGTGGTCGTTCCAGACCCGCATTTCCTCGAAGCTCCACCTCCGGTTGTCGGAATGGTCGTAGAACTGTTCCGAGACCAGCACATGGTCGAGGATCTCGCGCTCGCCCTTGTATTCGTGTGTGTGGTCCAGCGCGCCGATCAGGCGATAGGATTGCAGCCGGCTGGCGGCATAGAGGCCGCGGTCAGACCGCTTGCCCTCGCCGCTGGCCGCGAACAGCCGGTAGCTGGGCTGTTCGGCCAGGATCGCCAGCGTGTTGCTGCTGTCGCCGTCGTTCAGGTCGCCGACCAGCACCACGGGCGTGTCGCTGTCGCGGAGCGCCTGCCCGAGGATGTCGCGCAGCGCTGCCGCCTCGGCAGTGCGCCGGATCGTCGAGATCGCCGCGCCGAGCGCCGAGGCGTTGCCGCGCACGGCGTCGACCTCGCGTTCCTCCTTGTCGAGTTCGGTGGGCAGCTTTGACTTCAGATGGGCGAAGAAGCAGCGGATCGGCGTCAGGTCGGGGTGGCTGTCGAGGCCGATCTCCAGATCGATGATGGTGCGCGAGAAGATCCGGATCCGCACCTCCATGGCGTTGTCCTCGGGGTCGCGGCGGCCGCCGCGCTTGATCAGGCGGAAGCCCTCGCCGAAGTCCTTGTGCAGCCGCTTCGCGCGCAGGGCCCAGGGTTTGCGGATCGCGGCGGCGACGGCGATGTCGTACCAGCCGACCCCGGGGTCCTTGATGAAGACCAGCTCATGGGACTCGGCCAGTCCGGCGGCGTGGAACAGGTCGTGCAGGCAGTCGGGCGACCAGAGTTCCTGGAACCCGATCACGTCGGCGTCGAGCCGGCGCAGCATCTGCGCGGCCCAGGCGATCTTCGCCTCGTACTCCTCGCCGCTGTAGACCCGCTTGCGCCAGGGCTTCCCGGGCAGCTGGAGGTTGTAGAGGTTGAAGGTGGCGAAGCTGATGTCGCGGGGATCGGTCTTCGGAGCCACGGGGAAGGTCCTTCGGCAGCGGTGATCCCGATACGGTAGCACGGCGCCTGCGACGCGCCGACGACAACCGTCGGCCGCGGGTGGCGACCGGCGATCCGGGCGCTGCCGGGCCTTCAGACGGGACTTCAGACGGGACGCCGGCGCCGGGTTCAGACGCTGAGCAGCTCGCGCATCTCGCTGTCGATCATGTCGGCGCGGGTGCCCGACTTCACGATCTGGCCGCGCTCCAGCACATGGAAGGTGTCGCAGAGGTCGCGGGCGAAGTCGTAGTACTGCTCGACCAGCACGATCGCCATGTCGCCACGGTCGCGCAGGTACTTGATGGCCCGGCCGATGTCCTGGATGATCGAGGGCTGGATGCCTTCGGTCGGCTCGTCCAGCACCAGAAGGCGCGGCCGGGTGACCATGGCGCGGCCGATGGCGAGCTGCTGCTGCTGGCCGCCCGAGAGGTCGCCGCCGCGGCGCCAGAGCATTTCCTTGAGCACCGGGAACAGGTCGAAGACCTCGTCCGGGACATGGCGTTCCTTGCGGGGCAGCAGCGAGAAGCCGGTCTCGAGGTTCTCCTGCACGGTCAGCAGCGGGAAGATCTCGCGCCCCTGGGGCACCGAGGCGATGCCGGCGCGGGCGCGCCCGTCCGGGCGGACCCGGGCGATGTCCTTGCCTTCCCAGCGGATCGCGCCGGCGCCGATGCTGCGCCGCCCGACGATGGCGCGCATCAGGGTGGTCTTGCCGACGCCGTTGCGGCCCAGCACCGCGGTCACCTTGCCCGGCGTCGCCGCCACGCTGACGCCGCGCAGCGCCTGGGCCGCGCCGTAGAACACGTCGATCCGGTCAACCTCGAGCATCGCCCGCTCCTTCTTCTTGGCCCAAATACTCCCGCCGGAGGCGTCCTGCGGGAGCCGCCGGGCGCTCAACGGCCAAGGTAGACCTCGATCACGTCCGGGTTCGCCGAGACGTGGTCCAGCGAGCCCTCGGCCAGCACATGGCCCTGGTGCAGCACGGTGACCTTGCAGTTCAGCGCGCGGACGAAGTCCATGTCGTGCTCGACGACCACCACGGTGTGCTTGCCGGCGATGCCGCGCAGCAACTCGGCGGTGCGCATGGTCTCGGCGTCGGTCATGCCGGCGGCGGGTTCGTCGACCAGCAGCAGTTCCGGGTCCTGGGCCAACAGCATGCCGATCTCGAGCCATTGCTTCTGGCCGTGGCTGAGCAGGCCGGCCAGTTCGTGGCGCAGGGCCGAGAGCTTCACCAGATCCAGCAGCTCGCCGATCCGGGCGTCGGCGGCGGCGGTGCGCCGGTGGAACAGCGTCGCCCAGACCGACCGGTCGTCCTTCAGGGCCAGCGCGATGTTGTCCTCGACCGTCTGGGTCTCGAACACGGTGGGCTTCTGGAACTTCCGGCCGATGCCGAGCCGGGCCGAGCCGGCCTCGTCGACCTTGGTCAGGTCGACGGTCTGGTTCCACTTCACCTCGCCCTGGTCGGGCCGGGTCTTGCCGGTGATGATGTCCATCATCGTGGTCTTGCCGGCGCCGTTCGGGCCGATCACCGCACGCATCTCGCCCTTGTCCACGGTGAAGGACAGGTCGTTGATCGCCTTGTAGCCGTCGAAGGCCCGGCTGACGCCGTCGAGATAGAGCTGGACGCTCATGCCTTTGCCTCCTTGGTCGGCGGATCGGTTTCCATGCCATGTTCCAGATCGACCGCGCGCCGCCGGGACCCGCGGCTGAAGCCGGCCTCGATCACCCCGAGCACGCCCTTCGGCATGAACAGGGTGACGAAGATGAACAGCGCGCCCAGGGCGAAGAGCCAGAGTTCCGGGATCCAGCCGGTCAGCACGGTCTTGGTCAGCGCCACCAGCACCGCGCCGAGCGCCGCGCCCACCAGGGTGCCGCGGCCGCCGAGCGCGACCCAGATGACGATCTCGATCGAGTTCGCCGGGCTGAATTCGCCGGGGTTGATGATCCCGACCTGGGGCGCGTAGAGCGCGCCGGCGACGCCCGCCATCATCGCCGAGACCACGAAGACGAAGAGCTTGTAGTGCTCGACCCGGTAGCCGAGGAAGCGGGTCCGGCTTTCCGCGTCGCGGATGGCGATCAGCACCTTGCCGAGCTTCGAGACGGTGATCGCCTTGGCGATCAGGAGCCCGGCGGCCAGGGCGAGGGCCGAGAGCACGAAGAGACCGGCCCGGGTGGTGTCGGACTGCAGGCTGAAGCCGAGCACGTCCTTGAAGTCGGTCAGGCCGTTGTTGCCGCCGAAGCCCATCTCGTTGCGGAAGAAGGCCAGCAGCAGGGCATAGGTCATCGCCTGGGTGATGATCGAGAGATAGACCCCGGTGACGCGCGAGCGGAAGGCGAACCAGCCGAACACGAAAGCCAGGAGGCCCGGGACCAGCAGCACCATCAGGCAGGCGAACCAGAACATGTCGAAGCCGTGCCAGTACCAGGGCAGCTCCTTCCAGTTCAGGAACACCATGAAGTCGGGCAGGACCGGGTTGCCGTAGACGCCGCGGGGGCCGATCTCGCGCATCAGGTGCATGCCCATGGCATAGCCGCCGAGGGCGAAGAAGGCGCCGTGGCCCAGGCTGAGGATGCCGCAATAGCCCCAGACCAGGTCGAGGGCGACGGCAAGGAGCGCGTAGCACAGGTACTTGCCCAGCAGCGAGACCATGTAGGACGGCACCAACTGGTCCTGGAAGGCGAGGTTGCCGGCCGGGACCGCGACGGCGATCACGAAGAGGCCGGCCAGGAACAGGCCCATGCGACGGTCGATCAGCGTCATGGCTTTCTCCGGTCAGAGGGCTGGGTCGCGGGACGGGCAGGGCGGGGGCTCCCGCCCTCCGGCACGCCGCTGGCGCGGCGCTTCTGCGGTTGGGCCGCGCCGTGCTGGCGCACGGCGGGTGCGCCGGCGGCACGGTCGGCCCCGGCGCCGGTCCGGCGGGAGGTCCCGGTCTCCGGGCCGGGGCGGCGGGTGGAGCCGGGGGCAACCGCCCGGGGCCCGCAGGGCGCCGGGCCCGGCCCAACGGGAAGCGCTGGCCCGCGCAGCGGGGCGGCGGTGACGGGCGGGAGCGCCCCCTGCCCGCAGGGGATCGGCATCGGCGTCATCGGCTCAGCTCTCCACCGCCCGGCCGCGCACCGCGAAGAGGCCGCGGGGCCGCTTCTGGATGAACAGGATGATGAAGACGAGGACGAGGATCTTGCCCAGCACCGCCCCGGTGAGGGGTTCGAGGAACTTGTTGGCGATGCCGATGGTGAAGGCGCCGGCCAGGGTGCCGAACAGGTTCCCGGCGCCGCCGAACACCACCACCATGAAGCTGTCGACGATGTAGGTCTGGCCGAGGTTGGGCGAAACGTTGTCGATCTGGCTCAGCGCCACGCCCGCAAGCCCGGCGATGCCGGCGCCGAGGCCGAAGGTCATCGCGTCGACCCAGCCGGTGCGGATGCCCATGTCCGCGGCCATCGCCCGGTTCTGGGTCACCGCCCGCATCTGCAGCCCGATCGGCGTCTTCTTCATCACCAGCAGCAGGGTGAAGAACACCGCCAGCGAGAACACGAGGATCCAGAGCCGGTTGTAGGTGATGGTGATCTGTCCGATCTCGAAGGCGCCGGACATCCACGACGGGTTGCCGACCTCGCGGTTGTTCGGCCCGAAGATCGAGCGCACCGCCTGCTGCAGGATCAGGCTGACCCCCCAGGTGGCGAGCAGGGTTTCCAGCGGCCGGCCATAGAGGAAGCGCACGCAGCCGCGTTCGATGATGACGCCGATCGCGCCGGCGACCAGGAAGGCCAGCGGGGCCGCGATCAGCAGCGACCAGTCGAACAGGCCCGGCGCCGCGCTGCGGATCCAGTCCTGCACCACGAAGGTGGTGTAGGCGCCCAGCATCACCAACTCGCCATGGGCCATGTTGATCACCCCCATCACCCCGAAGGTGATGGCCAGCCCGATCGCGGCAAGCAGCAGGACCGAGCCGAGCGAGAGCCCGAACCAGACGTTCTGGACCAGATCCCACATCTTCTTCTGGCTCAGGATCTCGTCCACCGCCGCCTGCGCGGCCTTGGCCAGGACCGGGTCGGAGGAGCCGGCGAGCGCGTTCAGCGAGGGCATCACCGACTGGCCGCCCTCGTCGGCGAGCAGCGCGATGGCGGCGACCTTGGTTTCGGTATTCACGGTGTCGTCGGCGATCTGCGTCGCGGCCAGCGCCAGCGCCAGCGCGCCGCGCACCTTGGCATCCGCCTCGGCGTCCAGCGCGGCTGCCAGCGCCGGGGCCTGCGCCGGGTCGGGCGCGGCGAAGGCGGCCTCGGCGGCCGAGAGCCGGCGGGCGGGGTCCGGATCCTTCAGCGTGATGGTGCCGATCGCGGCGCGGATGGTGCTGCGCAGCTGGTTGTTGACCTTGATCTTGCTGGCGCCGCGGCTGGGCACCTCGCCGTAATCCTCGCCGGTGAGCGCATCGGTGGCGAAGTCGTCGCGGCCGACGCTGCGCAGCAGCACCACGGCCTCGTTCGCCTTCAGCTCGGCCAGTTCGCCCTCGACCAGGGCCTCCAGCAACGGCAGGGCGCGGGCGTCGCCGGTGGCGGCAATGGCGCCGACCACCCGGGCCCGGTCGGCGAAATCGCCATCGGGGAGCTGGCGCACCAGGTCGTCGAAGCTCTGGGCCGCGGCGGCGGCGGCCCAGAGGGCGACGCAGCAGGCCAGGATCAGGCGGAGTGCAACCATCGGGACTCGTCCTTTCGGAAACCGTCGGGGGCGGCCCCCCGGATGAGGGGCCGCCCGGAGATCAGGCGGGGCGTTACTCAGAGCCGCCGCACTTGCCGGTTTCGACGTTGTAGTTGCCGCAGGACATCGGCGCCTGCCAGTCGGACATCAGCTTCGCCGATTCCGGCAGGAAGTCGGACCAGGCGTCGCCCGGCACGAGGCCGGCGGTTTCCCAGACCACCTCGAACTGGCCGTCGTCCTGGATCTCGCCCACGAGGACCGGCTTGGTGATGTGGTGGTTCGGCATCATCGCCGAGAAGCCGCCAGTGAGGTTCGGCACCGCGACGCCGACCATGGCGTCGATCACCGCGTCGGTATCGGTGGTGCCGGCCGCCTCGACCGCCTTCACCCACATGTTGAAGCCGACGTAATGGGCTTCCATCGGGTCGTTGGTGACCCGGTCGGGGTTCTTGATGAAGGTCTGCCAGGCCTCGATGAACTCGTCGTTCTCGGGGGTGTCGACCGACATGAAGTAGTTCCAGGCGGCCAGGTGGCCGACCAGCGGCGCGGTGTCGAGACCGGCCAGTTCTTCCTCACCCACCGAGAAGGCGACCACGGGGATGTCCTCGGCGGCGAGGCCCTGGTTGCCCAGTTCCTTGTAGAACGGCACGTTGGCGTCGCCGTTGATGGTCGAGACCACGGCGGTCTTCTTGCCCTGGCTGCCGAAGGTCTTGATCTCGGACACGATCGACTGCCAGTCGGAATGGCCGAACGGCGTGTAGTTGATCATGATGTCCTCGGGCGCGACGCCCTTCGCCTGAAGGTAGGCCTCGAGGATCTTGTTGGTGGTGCGGGGATAGACGTAGTCGGTGCCGGCCAGCACCCAGCGCTCGACGCCCTGATCCATCAGGTAGTCGACGGCGGGGATCGCCTGCTGGTTCGGGGCGGCGCCGGTGTAGAACACGTTGCGCTGGGATTCCTCGCCCTCGTACTGCACCGGGTAGAACAGGATCGAGTTCAGTTCCTCGAACACCGGCAGGACCGATTTCCGGCTGACCGAGGTCCAGCAGCCGAACACCACGTCGACGCCGTTGGCAGCGATCAGCTCGCGCGCCTTCTCGGCGAACAGCGGCCAGTCCGACGCCGGGTCGACGACGACCGCTTCCAGCGGTCGGCCGAGCAGACCGCCCTTGGCGTTCTGCTGTTCGATCAGCATCAGCATGACGTCTTTCAGCGTGGTCTCGGAAATCGCCATCGTGCCCGAGAGCGAGTGCAGGATGCCGACCTTGATCGGCTCGCCTTCCTGCGCCATGGCCGTCGAGACCATCAGCGCCGCGGCGAGACCCGCGCCCAGACCCAGTTTGGTGATGCTTCTCATGATGTCTCCCTCATTCGCCACGGCTGCGCCGGCACGGGGCCTGCGGGGCACCGGTCGGGCGGCCGACCTTTCGGGTCTGCGCGCGGCGTGCGTTCTGTTGACCGACCGCGGCGCTGTTCCCGTGGGAGTCTCGCCGCCATTTCCTGTTCCGGGACCGACGCCGGGTCGGACCCCAGCGGAAATTGCGCAATCGCGTATGGGGCTGGAACCGGAATTGCTTGCAGGGCCGCGCTGCCGGCCGGCATTGCGGTGAACGCCACGGAATTGGGCGAAAATCACGGAGCAGTGATTAAGGTTTGATCCGGCATCGGATGGGCGCGGCGAAGGATTTGGGCGCGAATCCCGGCGCCGGGGCGGATCTGCCGAAGAATGCGGCAGCCGCTCGCCTCGCGCCAGACGCGAAATCGGACAACCGGCCATCCTTCGGCCATCCTTCGGCCGCCCGTCGGGCGGTGCGTCGGGCGG
>JBGAOK010000067.1:0-19453 GCA_044221805.1 Meridianimarinicoccus sp. | reverse complement strand
CGATCAGGTCGCGGACGCCGTTCGGCCCGGCCAGCAGCAGGATCGCCGCCGGATCCCAGTTGCCGGCGCTCTCGATCCCCGACAGGTCCCAGATCGCAAGATCGGCCCGGAAGCCCGGCGCAATCTGGCCCAGGTCGGCCCGGCCCAGCACCGCCGCGCCGCCCCGTGTGGCGATCTCCAGCGCCTCGCGGGCCGACATGGCATCGGCGCCCCGGCTGACCCGCTGCAGGAGCATCGCCTGCCCTCGGCGATCAGACTGGATGTGTCGTTCGAGGCCGAGCCGTCCACCCCCAGCCCGACCCGGACCCCGGCGTCGCGCATCGCCCGGACCGGCGCGATCCCCGATCCGAGCCGGCAGTTGGAACAGGGCAGCAGTGCGCCACCCCGGTCCCGGTGCGGGCGAAGAGGTCGATCTCCAGGCCCACCAGCGAACACCAATGGGCGTGCCAGACATCGTCGCCGGTCCAGCCCAGATCCTCGGCATACTGGCCGGGGCCGGCAGCCGAAATGCGCCTCGGAATAGGCGATGTCCTCGACATTCTCGGCCAGATGGGTGTGCAGCCGCACGCCCTTGTCCCGGGCCAGGATCGCGGCATCCCGCATCAGCTCGCGGCTGACCGAGAAGGGCGAACAGGGCGCGACGCCGATCTGGATCATCGCCCCGGGCCTCGGGTCGTGGAAGGCGTCGATCACCCGGATGCAGTCCTTCAGGATCGCCGCCTCGTCCTCGACCAGACTGTCCGGCGGCAGGCCTGGCGGATTCGCCGATCATCGCGCCGCGGGTCGCCAGTGCCGGACGCCTCGCGCGGCGTCGATCGCGGTCGTCCAGCCGCGCGCCGTTGGGATAGAGATACAGGTGGTCCGAGGTCAGCGTGCAGCCCGACAGCGCCAGTTCGGCCAGTCCCGCCATGGCCGAGACGCGGATCTCCTCCGGCCCCATCCGCGCCCAGATCGGATAGAGCGTCTTCAGCCAGCCGAACAGCAGCGCGTCCTGCGCCGCCGGCACCGCCCGGTCAGGGTCTGGTAGAGGTGGTGATGGGTGTTGATCAGGCCCGGCGTCACCAGACAGCCGGCGGCGTCGATCCCGGCGCCGGGGGCCGAGAGGCCGCTGCCCAGATCGACGATCACCCCGTCCCGGCACAGGATGTCGGCCCCGGCCAGTTCCCGGCGCCCCTCATCCATGGTCAGAACCAGCGTCGCGCCGCGGATCAGCAGGTCTGCCATCGTTCGCCCCCGTTGTTGCGGCCTTTCCGTGGCGCGCCGAGGCTCATCCTGCCAGTGCCGGGCCGTCCTGCAACAGCCGCAATGCCGCGGCATGGACCGCCGGATTGGCGGCCGCGATCACCCGGCCGCCCTGCCCGGCCGGCCCGCCGTCCCACGAGGTGACGATGCCCCCCGCCGCCTCGATCACCGCGATCGGGGCGGCCACGTCATAGGGATGCAGCCCGGCCTCGATCACCAGGTCGATCTGGCCCTGGGCGAGCAGCGCATAGGCATAGCAGTCCATCCCGTAGCGGGTCAGCCGCACCGCCTCGGCCACGCGGCCGAAGGCGGCGTTCCGCCGCTGCCGATCTCGGGGAAGGTCGAGAACAGGATCGCCTCGGCGAGGCCGGCACTGGCCGCCAGCGGCACCCCGCCGCGGCTGAAGCAGGCGCCGGCGAACCCCCTTCGAAGCGTTCGCCGGTATAGGGCTGGTCGATCAGCCCCGCCCGCGGCCCGGACCCGTCGGTCACGGCGATCAGCGTGCCCCAGGTCGGTGTCCCCGATGAAGCCTCGCGTCCCGTCGATCGGGTCGAGGACCCAGGTCGGCCGCTGCTGCCGGGCTTCGGCCCGTATTCCTCGCCCAGGATGGCGTCCATGGGGCGTTCGGCATCAAGGATGGCGCGCATGGCCGCTTCCGCAGCCCGGTCGGCCTCGGTCACCGGGTCGAAGCCGGTGCGGGCCTTGTTGTCGGCCCTCAGGCCGGGCCGGCGGAACGCCGCAAGTGTGATGGCGGCGGCGGGCGTCAGCCAGGCGATGCGCCACCCTGCGCAGATGCGCCGCGTCGGCCGGGCTGGGACTGGGACACACGCACTCCGTTCTGGATGTGCGTGTGTCTTAGGCTGCGGCGGCGGATCTGTCACCCGCAATCCGCGGCGTCAGTGGGCGTGCGAGGCGCTCAGCTTCTCTTCGGTCCAGCCCGGTCATCTGCGTCTCGTCGAAGCCGCTGAAGAAACGTTCGATCGGCACCTCGAGCGCACGGGCGATCTCCCACAGGCGCGAGGCGCTGACCCGGTTCGCACCGGTCTCGTATTTCTGGATCTGCTGAAACTTGATTCCGACCATTTCGGCCAGTTGCTGCTGGGTCATTCCGGCATCGCGCCGCAACTTGCGGATCGCGGTGCCGACATGGACGTCGACGGGGTGGGGCATGGGCTTGGCTCCTGGGTCTCTTGTTGCGAATGGTACGGCCCCTTCACGTGAACGCTGCGGACCGGTGGGGGCTAGCCCCCCTGCCCTCCGGGCAGTCGCGCCTTCTGCATCGCGATCATTCGCAGCCGGTCGGGCGTGACGGACGCCGGACACCGACCGGTAGAAATTAGCGCGAAAACGGTTCAACTTGATAGAGACCCGGGGGCCGAAATTGCCCTAGAGGTTAACGCATACACAATCAGGCAAACGCCCCGGCGGTTCCCAAGCAGCGCGGGCATTGGTGGCAGACGGGTAACGGAGGACGGCGTGAAGGCATTGCGACTCCCTGCAATCGGACAGGTCCCGCAGATCGAGGACGTGGAGGTACCCGAGCCCGCCCCGGATGAGGTGCGCATCGACGTGCGCGCCTGCGGCCTGAACTTTGCCGACCTGCTGATGATCCAGGGCCGCTATCAGGAGAAGCCCGCCCTGCCCGCGACGCTGGGCATGGAGGTGGCCGGCGTGATCGCCGCGGTCGGCAGCGAGGTTGGCGGCCTGACCCCGGGGATGCGCGTTGCGGCGGTGCCGGGGATCGGCGGGCTGGCCGAAGCCTGCCTCGCGCCCGCCGCCCGCTGCGTGCTCCTGCCCGAGGCGATGAGCTTCACCGACGCGGCGGCGTTCCAAATCGCCTATGGCACCAGCCATGTGGCGCTGGACACCCGCGCCGGGCTGAAGCGGGGCGAGACGCTGGTGGTGCTGGGGGCGGCCGGCGGGGTCGGGCTGACCGCGGTCGAGATCGGCCGGCGCATGGGTGCGCGGGTGATCGCGGTGGCCCGCGGCGCCGACAAGCTGGCGGTGGCGGAAGCCGCCGGGGCCGAGGTGACGATCGACAGCGACGAGGGCGGGCTCGAGGCGCGGCTGAAGGCGCTTGGCGGGGTCGACGTGGTCTATGACGCGGTGGGCGAGCCGATGGCGACGGCGGCGCTGCGGGCGACCAAGCCTGGCGGGCGCTTCCTGGTGATCGGCTTCGCCGCCGGCGAGGTGCCGGTTTTCAAGGCGAACTACCTGCTGGTGAAGAACATCACCGTCCACGGCCTCTACTGGGGCGGCTACCTGACCTTCGACCCGGGCGTCCTGACCGGCAGTCTGACCCGTCTGTTCGGCTGGTACGCCGATGGCGGCCTCAGGCCCCATGTCAGCCACGTGCTGCCGCTGGACCGGGCGCTGGACGGGCTGGAGCTTCTGAAGGCCCGCGCCTCGACCGGCAAGGTGGTCGTCACCCCGTGAGGCGCGCGCCGCTCAGGCGGCGCGGACGGCCCCGAAACTGGAATAGGCCTCGCGCAGCAGCGCCGCACAGCGGTCGCGCGGGGCCGAGCGGTCGGCCTTCGAGACATAGAGGTTGATCAGCGACACCGGCAGCGTCGGCAAATGCCCGCCATGGGCGATCTCTTCCAGATGGGACGGGCGCGTGCCGCAGAGCGAGGCGCTGATCGCCAGATCGGCGCTGAGGCTGGCCTCGATCGCGCGGGAGGATTCGGATTCGATCGCCATCGTCCAGGGGATGCCGGCGGCGTCGAGCGCCGACTGGGCCGGGGCGCGGAAGCCGCAGGCCGGCTCGAAGGCCAGCCGCAGCGGGCGTTCCCGCCAGGCCTGACCGCCAGGCGCGCCGACCCAGACCATCTGCCCGGTGGCCAGCGTCTCGCCCTCGCCCGACACGCGGTCCTCGGTGGTCAGGATCACGTCGCACTGGCCGCGGTCGAAGCGGTCCAGCAGCCGGCGGGTGAAGGACGATTCCAGCCGCACCCGCATGCGCGGAAACTCGGCGTTGAACCGGGTCAGCACCTGGGGAATATGCGGATAGACGATGTCGTGGGGCACGCCAAGGCTGAGTTCGCCCTCGTATTCCGACCGGGTCAGCCGGCCGATCGCCTCGTCGTTCAGAGCCAGCATCCGCCGGCCGTAGCCCAGCAACTGCTCGCCCGCGGCGGTCAGCACCACGCCGCGCCCGGAGCGGTCCAGCAGGCAGACGCCCAGACTGTCCTCGAGCCGCTTCATCTGCATCGACACCGCGGACTGGGTCAGATTCAGCACGTTGGCGGCCCGGGTCACCCCGCCGGCATCGGCGACCGCCACGAAGGACCGCAGGGCGGTCAGGTCGAGAACCCGGATCATCGCGCGCCTCCCATCATGTTCCGTGATGCTTCACGTCAATATCATTCGTTTTACATATGACCATGCCGGGCGCAAAACATCAATCATGAAGATGATCCACTGAGGGACCATCACATTCCGTGAAGGAGACGACCCATGAAGGCGCTCGCGATCGTCCCGCCTTTCGCCCGTTCGCTGCGGCGTGCACCGCTGGCCAGCATCCGCAACCTGATCGCCCTGCGCCGCTCGCGCCTCGACCTGGCCGAGCTGCCCGAGCATCTGGTCCGCGACATCGGCCTGACCCGCGAGGCCGTGCTGGCGGAAGCGAACCGCCCGTTCTGGGATGCGCCGGAGCACTGGAAGCGTCCGCGCTGAGAATCCGAGCATTCCGGTCATGAACCGTGACGGGGCGCGCTTGAAAAGACCGGCAGACCATCCGATATTCCGTCCATGCGGCGCGCTCAGGCGCGCCCTTGGTTCTGACAGGAGGGTATGATGGCAGACTACCAGACGATCCGTGCGGGTGCCGGCGTCCGGACCGCGCAGATCGACGAGGGCCTGCGCGCGCACATGAACAAGGTCTATGGCACCATGTCGGTGGGCATGGCCTTGACGGCTTTGACCGCGTGGGCGACCGCCGGACTTGCCGTGACCAGCGACCCCACCGGCGCAGCCGCGCAGATCGGGGAAAACGCCTACCTGACCGGCTTCGGCGCCGCGATCTACACCTCGCCGCTGAAATGGCTGGTGATGTTCGCGCCGCTTCTGTTCGTCTTCGGCTTCTCGGCCGGCATCAACCGCATGTCGGCGGCCACGGCGCAGACCGTGTTCTACGTCTTCGCGGCGGTGATGGGCCTGTCGATCAGCTCGATCTTCCTGGTGTTCACCGGGACCTCGATCGCCTCGACCTTCCTCGTGACCGCGATCGCCTTCGCGGGACTGAGCCTTTACGGCTACACGACGAAGCGTGACCTGAGCCCGATGGGCACGTTCCTGATGATGGGCCTGATCGGCCTGATCCTGGCGTCGATCGTGAACATCTTCGTCGCCTCGTCGGCGATGCAGTTCGCGATCTCGGCCATCGGCGTGCTGATCTTCGCGGGCCTGACCGCCTACGACACCCAGTCGATCAAGAACGAGTACATCCAGATGGCCCAGTCGGGCGACCGGGAATGGCTCGGCAAGTCGGCGATCATGGGCGCGCTGCGGCTCTATCTCGACTTCATCAACCTGTTCATGTTCCTGCTGCAGTTCATGGGCAACCGCGAATAACGCAGGCGACAGCAGAGACGCCGAAGGCCCCGCCGGACACCCCGGCGGGGCCTTTTTCCGTTGCGGCGCCGCGCTCAGGGCAGCGGGCGGCGCATCAGGATCGAGGGAAACACGATGCCTGGGCGCAGCTGCACGTCGAGCGGCCCCAGCGGCGCGAAGCCGAGCGCCTGGTAGAACGGCACCGCGGTCCGGGTCGACAGGCATTCGGCACCGGTGGCGCCGTCCGCCGCGGCCTCGGAAAGCACCCGTTGCATCAGCGCGCGGCCGATGCCTTCGCGCAGGCGGCGGTGGTCGGTCACCACGTGGCGGATGTGGGCCAGCCCCGGCCGCGCCGCGCCGCCGAAGGGGTCGCCCGTGCTCCACCCGCCCGCCGCCAGAATCGCGCCCGCCTCGTCAGCCACGTAATAGCGGCCCGACCCCACCAGCGCCGGATTGGCGCGCGCGATCAGCGGCAGCGCGGTGACCAGCACCGACGGCGGATAATCCGGCTTCAGCAGCACCGGATAGCTGCGCGCCAGCAGGGCGTCGATGGCGGCAAGGTCGGCAGGCAGGCTGGGACGGATGGCGATCATGACGGCATGTCCCGGCACCGGCGCTCGGGTGAATCCCCGGCGCCCAGAAACGACAACGGGCCGCGCTGGCGGCGCGGCCCCGATCCGGTGCTTTCCGACGGTAGCGCCGGAAGGCTTACTTGATCTTGCCTTCCTTGTACTCGACGTGCTTGCGCACGACTGGGTCGAACTTCCGCACGCTCATCTTCTCGGTCATGGTGCGGGCGTTCTTCTTGGTCACGTAGAAATGGCCGGTACCCGCGGTCGAGTTCAGGCGGATTTTGATCGTGGTCGGCTTCGCCATGGGTCTGCTCCTCAACCGGGCAGCGAAGCCACCCGTAGAATCCTGGAAGCCCGCCTTTTAAGGATGGGCGCGGCGCTGTCAAGGCGGATCGAACCGCCCTGCGCCCGTGGCACGCCGCGCCCCGGGTCTTCGGATCAGGCCTTCGGCAGCGGCGCCACGCCCATCGCGGCATGCACCTTGTCGCGGGCGCCATCATCCATGCCAAGCGCGGTGGCAAGCTGGCGCAGATAGCCGACCTCGTTCGGATTGTCGACGCGGATCGCCATCAGCGAGGTGGCATAGACCTGCGCCTTGGTCGCCTCGGTCGCGTCCTGGGCCAGCGACATCACGTCGACCGGCTTGGTCAGCTCGGCCTTGACGAAGTCGACCTCGTCCTTCGGCGCATCCTTCAGCGCCGCGAGGATGGTCTTCTGTTCGTCCTTGTCGATCTCGCCGTCCGCCTTCGCGGCCTGGATCATGGCGCGGATCATCAGCTTGGCGTTGTTCTCGGCCGCGAGCGACACGGGCGTGTTCTTGAACATCCCGTCCATCATCTCGTCCATCTGCTGGCCGCCGGCGGTCGCCGCGCCCTTGAAGGCCGACATCAGGCTGCCGAAGCCCGCCGCAGCCGCGTCGCCGAGGCCCCCGGTTGCACCGGCCATGCTGGTGCCGCCCATGCCGCCCGCGCCACCCATGCCGAACGAGGCCATCATGTCCTTGACCGCCTTCGAGCCGCCCGGGATGCCCATCTTCTCGGCCATCTGGCCAAGCTGGTCCGCCATGCCGCCGGGGCCGGTCGGATTCTTCATCATGTCCTGCATGCCGGCCATGCCGCCCATCTGGCTGTATTTCTGCACGCCCTTGGCGGCGGCGAAGCCCACGGCGACGGTGGCCAGCGTTCTCATGAAACTCATCTGCGATGCTCCCTGTTCTCGGTCTCCGGCGGACCGTAGTGCCGGGACTGTAACAGAATTGGGACGCCGGGCCAGCGTCTTGGCACGCGACGGACGATCTTGGGCGCGGACGGCCTGTAAGCCGGATTCTGTCCGGGGGCGAACCCCCTGGGCGACCATTCCTCTGGGCCCGCCGTTGCCGACGGGCTCAAGCTGCCAACCCGGACCCCTGGGCTGAAGCGGCCCTGCGGCTTGCACCGCGCGGGGTCCCTATTCGGCATTGCTCCCGGTGGGGCTTGCCGTGCCGGTCCTGTTGCCAGTCCCGCGGTGGGCTTTTACCCCACCGTTTCACCCTTACCGTGCCAAGGCACGGCGGTCTGTTCTCTGTGGCGCTTTCCCTCGGGTTTCCCCGGCCGGGCGTTACCCGGCACCGTCGCTTCATGGAGTCCGGACTTTCCTCGGCCCCCGAAGGGTCCGCGGTCGCCTGGCCATCCGCGCGACGCCCCGGTTAGGCGCTGGCGACGCCGGGGTCAACCGGATAGCGACGCGCCAGCGCCTCGGCCAGCGCCAGATCGGCTGGTTCGAGCGGCCCCGCGGCCCAGGGCCGGAAGCGATCGCGGAAAGCGCGCAGCACCAGCGCCGTATCGGCCGCGGGATAGCCGAAGGCCCGGGTCGCTTCCCGGAAGCGGTCGGGATCGGCCGTCGTGGCGCCGCCGATCCGGATGGCGTCCCGCGCCGCGGCCGCGTCGGGCCAGACCGCCAGCCCCTGCCGGGCCAACCGACGCCAGTCGAAGCGCGGGCCGGGGTCGATCTTGCGCTCGGGCGCCATGTCGGCATGGGCGATGACGCCCGCGGGCGGGATGTCCCAGCGAGCAAGGATCCCGGGCAGCAGCGATTCCAGCCGCGCCATCAGCGGTTCGGCGAAGGGGGCGACACCGGTGTTGTCCAGCTCGATCCCGATCGAGCGGGAATTGACGTCGCCCCGCCCGCCCCAGGTTCCGGCCCCGGCGTGCCAGGCGCGGTCGGCCTCGTCCACCAGCTGCCAGAGCCGGCCGTCGGCGGCGATCAGGTAATGGGCCGAGACCTCGGCCGCCGGGTCGCAGAGCCGCTCCAGCGCCGCCGCCGCTCCGACCATGCCGGTGTAATGGAGCACCACCAGCTCGGGGCGCGCCCCGTCGCGCCGCGGGCCGGCATTGGGGCTGGGGTGGCGGATCACCGGACCGCCCGGCGGAACGGCGCCGGATCCCAGTCACAGGCGAAGCCGTCACCGTCGGGATCGATCCCCAGCGGATCGGCCTCGGGGCCGCCGGCTTCCAGGAACGCCTCCTGCGCGGTGTCGTCCGAGACATAGCGCGCGCAGCGGCCGGGGATCGCCCCGGGCAGGGCGCCCGGGTCGCGGACATAGACCCCCTGCCCGACCCGGTTCGGCGCCGTCAGCGCATAGGCCACGATATTGGCGTTCTGCTCCCGCGGGCGGGCGGGAACAGCGCGGGGCCTGACCACCTCGTAGCGCGCCGGATCCGGGCTGCGGATCACCAGGGGCGTGGTGGATTTCGGGTTGTAGATCGCGTCGTCGGCGATCGGCGGCGGCCCCGGGCGGGCGGTCGCCGGCGCCGCGGCCCCGGTGCTTGCTGGCGCCGCCGTGGCGCGCGCCCTGACCGGGGTCGCAGGGGTTGTGGTGGCCGTCGGGGCCGAAACCGGCACCGGCCGGCCCTGCGCGTCCAGCAGCACCAGACCGACGGTGCCCGACGCGTCCTGCCCGCCCGGCGCACAGGCCGCGGCCAGAAGCAGGACCCCCAGCGCCGCCGCCCGCATGCCCGTCAGCCCCCTACCACCAGCGCGCCGGCCGGGCGGTGAAACCGGCCGCCCGTTCCAGCGCATAGGCGTCGTTCAGAAGCTCGTCTTCCTGCCACGGCTTGCCGATCAGTTGCAGGCCCAGCGGCAGGCCCTGCGCATCCAGCCCCGCGGGCACCGCGATCCCCGGCAGGCCGGCCAGGTTCAGCGTCACCGAGAAGACGTCGTTGAGATACATCTGCACCGGGTCGGCATCCGAGATCTCGCCGATCCCGAAGGCGGCCGAAGGCGCCACCGGGGTCAGGATCGCGTCGATCCCGTCCGCGAAGGCGGTCTGGAAATCGCGCGCGATCAGGGTGCGGACCTTGCGGGCGCGGTTGTAATAGGCGTCGTAGAAGCCGGCCGACAGCACATAGGTGCCGACCATGATGCGCCGCTGCACCTCCGCGCCGAAGCCTTCGGCGCGGGTCTTCTCGTACATCTCGGTCACGCCGTCGCCCTGCGCCAGCTTCGCCCGATAGCCGAAGCGCACCCCGTCATAGCGGGCAAGGTTCGACGACGCCTCGGCCGGGGCGATGACGTAATAGGTCGGCAACGCGTATTTCGTGTGCGGCAGCGAGATGTCGACGATGGTGGCGCCGGCATCCTTCAGCATCTCGGCGCCGCGAGTCCAGATCGCCTCGATCTCGGCGGGCATGCCGTCGACCCGGTATTCGCGCGGGATGCCGATCTTGCGGCCGCGGATGTCGCCGGTCAGCGCCGCCTCGAAATCGGGGACGGGAATGTCGGCCGAGGTCGAATCCTTCGGGTCGTGCCCGGCCATGGCCTTCAGAAGGATCGCCGCGTCGCGCACGTCGCGGGTCATCGGCCCGGCCTGATCGAGCGAGGAGGCATAGGCGACGATGCCCCAGCGCGAGCAGCGGCCATAGGTGGGCTTCAGCCCGGTGATGCCGGTGAAGGCGGCGGGCTGGCGGATCGACCCGCCGGTATCGGTCCCGGTGGCCGCGAGGCAAAGCCCGGCCGAGACCGCCGCAGCCGAGCCGCCCGAGGATCCGCCCGGGGTCAGGGGCGCATCGCTGCCCTGCCGCCGCCACGGGCTGATCGCCGGGCCATAGACCGAGGTCTCGTTCGACGAGCCCATGGCGAACTCGTCCATGTTCAGCTTGCCCAGCATCACCGCGCCGGCATCGCGCAGGCGCGCGGTGACGGTGCTTTCATAGGGCGGGCGGAAGCCTTCGAGGATCTTCGACGCGGCCTGCGTCGGCACGCCTTCGGTGCAGTAAAGGTCCTTGATGCCGATCGGGATGCCGCAGAGGTCGGGCGCCGTGCCGGTCTTCAGCCGCGCATCGGCCAGCGCCGCGCGTTCCCGGGCGATGGGCGCCGTGACATGGACGAAGGCATTCAGCGCGGCCGCTCCGTCGATGGCCGCGAGGCAGGCCTCGGTCAGTTCGGCGGCCGAGGTCTCGCCCTTGCGCAGGGCGGCGCGGGCTTCGGCGATGGTCAGGTCGGTGAGCTGGGTCATCGCGGTCACTCCACCACTTTCGGCACGGCAAAGAAGCCTTCGCGGGCGTCGGGCGCATTGGCCAGCACCGCCTTCTGCTGGCCGCCATCGGTCACCATGTCGTCGCGCCGCTTCAGCCGCATCGGCGTGACGCTGGTCATCGGCTCGACCCCGGTCACGTCCACTTCGGACAATTGCTCGATGAAGCCGAGAATGTTGCCAAACTCCTGCGCCAGCGCCGGAAGCTGCGCCGCATCCACCCGGATCCGGGCAAGCTTCGCCACCCGCGCGGCGGTACCTTCATCGATGGACATGGGCGGTCTCCGTTTCTGGCATCAGCGCAGCCATTAGCGTTCCGCTCCGACTACTGCAACCGGGCCGGCGGCGATCCGGTGGCGCCGGTAGACCTCGATCATCCAGGCCAGCAGCAGCGCATTGAGCAGGTGCCACAGGAAATGGGTGCCGACCGGCAGCACGTCGCAGAGCGGGCCGTCAAGGCTGCGGAAGGTGAGCGAGACGCAGAGCAGCGCCGCCGCGGCGATGAGCCCGCGGGAGGTGGCCGGCGACCCGCGCCGCAAGCCGATCCCGTAGCCCAGCATCAGGATCGGCAGCCCCCAGTATTCGGCCGAGATCGCGAAGAAGGGCAGCGCCCCGAACACCGCCCCGGTCAGCGCGGTATAGGGAAAGTAGAGCGCCGTCAGCCCCAGCGCCGGCAGCGGCCGGAACCCGAGGAAATCGCGGTTCGCGGCGAAGAGGAAGACCAGCGAGAAGACCGCGATCGACCCGCTGTCGAGAATCACCGCCCAGACCTGCGCATGGGTGTGCCAGAGATACGAGCCCGCCCCGATCGCGGCGAGGATGACGCACATTGCCCGCCCCAGCGGCAGGCCCGCGGTGCGCCGCCACATCACCGCCACGGCGATCAGGAAGGCGGCGTTGGTCGCCGCATTCAGCGGTTCGGCCCAGTATCCGGGGCCGAGGCGTTCGCAATAAATGTCCACAGAACGGGTGAGATCCATCGGGGTGCCTGCTAGGTCTGTCGCAAAAGCATGTAATCAGGGAGACCCCGATGAAAATCACCTGGCTCGGACATTCCGGCTTCCGGATCGAGATCGGCGACCAGATCCTGCTGATCGACCCCTGGCTGGCGGGCAATCCGATGTTCCCGGACGAAGCCCGGGCCGAGGCGATCCGCGGCGCCACCCATATCCTGATCAGCCATGGCCATTTCGACCACCTGAGCGACGTGGTTGGCATCGCGAAGGATCTGCAGATTCCCGTCGTCGGCATCTTCGACCTGGTGTCCTGGCTGGAGAATACCCAGGACATCGCCGGCGTCGGCTTCAACAAGGGCGGCGCCGTGCGCCTGGGCGAAGTCCGGGTGACCATGGTCAACGCGGTGCATTCCTCGTCCATGGGGTCGTCTTCGGGGCCGATCTACACCGGCAGCGAGGCCGGCTTCATGATCGAGCATGACGGGCGGACGCTGTATTTCTCGGGCGACACCGACGTGATGGCCGACATGGGCGTGTTCGAGGCGCTGCATCACCCGGAAATCGGCATCCTCTGCGCCGGCGGCCATTTCACCATGGACATGGCGCGCGCCGCCTTCGCGGCCCGGACCTTCTTCAACTTCAAGACCGTGATCCCCTGCCATTACCGGACCTTCCCGCTGCTGGAGCAGTCCGGCGAGGCGCTGAAGGCCGGGCTGCCCGGGGTGAACGTCCTGACGCCTGAGGTGATGGAGACAATCGAGATCTGAGCCCGGCGCCCGGCCGCGCGGTCCTGGCGGGAGCAGGCGGGAACCGGACCTCACCCCCGGGTCGTTGTCTTGCGGCCAGACCTGCTCCCGCCCCGCCCGGGCCCCGTGCCGAGGAACCACCGATGCAGACCCAGACCCACGCCATCCAGACCCCGGCGGCCGATACCGATGCCCGGCCTGCCGCGGTGGCTGACACGCCGCCGCGGCGGGTGGCGATCATCGCCAACCCGAAGTCGGGCCGGAACTCGCGCGACCGTGCCTCGGTCGAGGCGGCGCTGGAGATGTTCGGCCCGGGCGCCGAACTGCGCCGCATCGGCTCGCCCGCCGACATCACCGCCACGGTCGAGGCCGCCTGCCGCGACGGCGCCGAGGTGATCGTGGCGGCTGGCGGCGACGGCACCGCGGTCGCGGTGGCGGGAGCGATGCTGGGCCGGCCGCAGGCGATGGCGGTGCTGCCGCTGGGCACGTTCAACTATTTCGCCCGTGGCCTTGGCTTCGACGAGGAGCCCCTGGAAGCCGCCCGCCAGATCGCCGCGGGCGAGCCGCACGCCATCTCGGTCGGGCTGGTGAACGGCCAGGTCTTCCTGAACAACGCGAGCCTCGGCATCTATCCCTCGATCCTCAGGGCGCGCGAGGCGGTCTATTCCCGCTGGGGCCGCTGGCGGGCGGCGGCGCACTGGTCGGTGATCCGCACCTTCCTGCGCTTTCGCAAGCCGATGAAGGTGACGCTGCACTTCGACGGCCATGCCGAGACGCGCCGCACCGCGCTGGTCTTCGTGGCCCGCTCGGCCTACCAGCTCGACCGCTTCGGGCTGAAAGGGGCCGAGGCGATCTCGGCCGACCATTTCGCCGTGCTGGTGGCCCGGGCCGAGACCCGGCGCGCGCTGAGGGCGCTGGCCTTCCGGCTGATCATGGGGCGCAGCCAGGCGGGCCGCGACTAAGACTTCTTCAGCGCCACCGACCTGACCATCGAGGTGCACCGGCGCCGCGCGCCGCTGCTGGCCTTTGACGGCGAGAAGCGGCGCATGCCGGGGCCGTTCCGCTTCACCATGTCCGAGGTCCCCTTGCGGATCATCCTGCCGCCCCACCGGGCCGACGTGGCCAGCGGATGAGTCCGGGAGCGGCCCCGCTGCGACGCGTCCTGCACCTCTCGGACCTGCATTTCGGCCGGGACGATCCGGGCCTGGAAGGCCCGCTGGTCGCGGCGGCTGTCGCGCTGGACCCCCACCTGATCGCGGTATCGGGCGACCTGACCCAGCGGGCGCGACGCCACCAGTTCGCCCGGGCCCGCGGCTTCCTGGACCGGATCGCGACGGTAACCGGGGCGCCGGTCCTCGTGGTGCCGGGCAACCACGACACGCCCTTGGACAATCTCTGGCTCAGGCTGGTGCGGCCCTGGGCGCGCTACCGCGCGGCGATTTCGGCGGATCTTGAGCCGCGGTTCCAGGATGCAGCGATCGCCGTGGTCGGGGTGAACACGGTGAACCGCTTCGCCTGGCAGCGCGGGCGGATCTCGGAACGCACGGTCGGCCGGGTGGTGTCGGCCTTCGCCGGGGCCGAGGGCCGGCTCAGGATCGTGGTGCTGCACCATCCGCTGGAACATGGCGCCGATGTCGACAAGCGGCTGATGACCGGCGCCGGCGCCGCGCTGGACCGGCTCGAGGCGGCGGGCGCCGACATGGTCCTGTCGGGTCATCTTCACAGCACCGTCGCCGCCCCGTTCGCGACCGCGCCGGGGCTGCTGTTCGTGCAGGCGGGCACCGGGCTGTCGACGCGGATCCGGGGCGAGCCGAACACCTTCAACCTGATCGAGGCGATGCCGGGCCGGGTGACGATCACCACCCATGCGGCCGGGACCGACGGGTTCCGCCCAGGACCGGCAGCCCGCTTCCACCGCGGCGCCAGCGGCTGGCAGCGGGTGAACGGCGTCTGAAACCGCCTCCCCTACGCCAAGGCGGGCGCTGCCGGTCCGCAACCCGGCCAGCAAGGGAGACCGCAAAGAGGCGCTGCTCTCGGGGGCGCCGCTCATCGGGGGCTCTGCCCCCGACCCCCCGGAGTACTTTTGCCAAGAAGAAGGAGACGCGCGGGGTGCCCCGGCCCGGTCTGCCGGGATCGCGCTTGAGGGCGTCTGCGCCGCCGCGCCCTGTCCGTGTGCCGTCGCCGGTGCTGCCGTCGGGCCTCGCAGAGCGGCTGGAAACCGGTCCTGCCCCGGCGGCAGGCCGGCCCGACCGGCGGCGGCTGTGACCACTCTTGCCGCGGGCGCCCCTTGCGCTGTGCCGCGGGCTCGGGTCTGATCCGGCCATGAGCACCCATGGTTACGACACCGGCCGCCTGAACCTGCCCTTCGTCGGCTTCTGCACCTTCGCCAAGGCGCCCGTCGCCGCCGACTGGGGGGCGATCGCGGCCGAGGTGGCGGTGATCGGCGCGCCGTTCGACTGCGGCACCCAGTACCGCCCCGGCGCGCGCTTCGGCCCGCGCGCCGTGCGCGAGGCCTCGACGCTGTTCTCGTTCGGCCATGCCGGCGCCTATGACCACGAGGACGACACCACCTATCTCGGCCCCGAGGTGCGGATCGTCGACATGGGCGATGCCGACATCATCCATACCGATACCCAGACCTCGCACGCCAACATCGCCGCTGCGGTGCGGGCCGCCCGGGCGGCGGGTGCGCTGCCGGTGGTGATCGGCGGCGATCATTCCGTCACCATCCCCTGCATCGAGGCCTTCGCCGGCGCGGCGCCGTTCCACATCCTGCAGATCGATGCCCATCTGGATTTCGTCGACGTGCGCCACGGGGTCCGGGTCGGCCATGGCAGCCCGATGCGCCGCGCCGCCGAGAAACCCCATGTGAGCGGGCTGACCCAGCTGGGCATCCGCAACGTCTCCTCGACCGCGAAGGACGGCTATGATGCCGCCCGCGCCATGGGGTCGGACATCCTGTCGGTCCGGCAGGTGCGCCGGCTGGGCACGGCGGCGGTGGCGGCGCGGGTGCCGGCGGGGGCGGATCTCTACATCACCATCGACATCGACGGCTTCTGCCCTTCGATCGCGCCGGGGACCGGCACACCCAGCCATGGCGGCTTCCTGTATTACGAGGTGCTGGAGATCCTGCAGGCGGTGGCGCGGCAGAACCGGGTGGTGGGGATCGATCTGGTCGAGGTGGCACCGGCCTATGACCCGGCCGGGGTGACCTCGATCCTGGCCGCGCAGTTGCTGATGAACCTGATCGGCTTCGTCACCCATCCGTCCGCCTTCGGCCGGGCCGGCTGAGCGCGGAGGCGGGGATGTCCGCAACCGAGGCTGCCCTCCCCGTCCCGATCGCCCGGATCGCGGTGATCGGCACCGGCGCCTGGGGCACCGCGCTGGCCGTGGTGGCGGCCCAGGTGGGGCGGCAGGTCGCGATCTGGGGCCGCAGCGCCGAGGTCGTGGACGACATCAACCGCAACCGCCGCAACGCCCGCAACCTGGACGGGATCGCGCTGCCCAAGGGCATCACCGCCACCACCGATCCCGCAGCCGCCTGCGCCGGCGCCGAGGCGGTGCTGATCGTCACGCCCTCGCTGAGCCTGCGCGCGACCTGCGCGATGATCCGGCCGCATCTGGCGCCCGGCGTGCCGGTGGCGCTCTGCTGCAAGGGGATCGAACGGGGCAGCGGCCTGCTGCCGACCCAGGTGGCGGAACAGGAACTGCCGGGCCATCCGATCGGCGCGCTGTCGGGGCCGACCTTCGCCCGCGAGACCGCGCTCGGCCACCCGACCGCGGCGACCATCGCCTTCCCGTTCACCGCGGCCGACCGGGCCGATCCGACTGCCAGCCCGGCGGCGCGGCTGGCGGCGGCGCTCAGCGGCGGCGGCTTCCGGCCTTACGTCTCGGACGACCCGGTGGGCGTCGAGGTCGGCGGCGCGGTGAAGAACGTGATCGCCATCGCCTGCGGGATGATGACCGGCGCCGGCTTCGCCGAAAACACCCGCGCGGCGCTGATCACCCGCGGGCTGGAGGAGATGCGCCGCCTGGCCGAAGCGCTTGGCGGGCGGGACGAGACCGTCAACGGCCTTTCCGGCGTGGGCGATCTGGTGCTGACCTGTTCCTCGCCGACCTCGCGCAACTTCTCGCTTGGCGCGCAGCTGGGCGCCGGGCAGCCCCGCACCGCCTGCTTCGACGGCCGCGACGTGGTGGTCGAGGGCGAGGTGAACGCGCTCTCGGTGATCGAGGCGGCCCGGCGCGTGGGCGTGTCGATGCCGATCTGCGAGGCGGTCCACGCCATCCTGCACGAGGACATGCCGCTGGCCGAGGCCTTCGCCCGGCTCTGGGCGCGGCCGATCCGGGCCGAGGCCACCGGCCTCAGCCTGGCGATCGAACACCCGGGCGGCCCCGCGGCGCTGCAGGACCTGACGCGCCGGCTGACCTGAGCCCGCCCCGCAGGTCCGGGACCGCGGTTCAGGACCCCGACGGGGTCTCGCCGCGCAGGCTCGCCGCCATCTCGTCGGTCACCGCCGACAGCGCCAGCGCCGCCGCCCCCCGCGCCCAGACCGTGTCGCCCCAGGTGTTGATCGCGATCTGGGTCCGCGCCCGGCCGATCTGGTCCGAGAAGCGGTGCGTCTCGGCCAGCACCTCCTCGGCATAGAGGAAGTCATAGCGCAGCCGCGCCCCCGAGATCAGCAAGAGCTCCGGATCGAAGATGCGGATCACGTTGGCCAGCGCCGCCGACAGGTAGCGCCCCGCCCGGTGGAAGATCAGCCGCGCCGCCACGTTGCCGGCCTTGGCCTGGTCGAACAGCGCTTCCAGCATCTGCTGGGGTGTGCGCGGCACCCGCACGTCCCATTCCAGCGCGGTCGAGGCCTCGCGCACCAGCGCGTAGTCGGCGATATAGGCTTCCAGGCAGCCGCGCTGGCCGCAGCGGCACAGCGCGCCGTCGAGTTGCACCGTGGTATGGCCGATCTCGAGACCCATGCCGCGGGCACCGCGATAGAGCTGGTTGTCGATGATCAGCCCCATCCCCACCCCGTGCTCGATCGTCACCACGGCGAAATCCGCCAGATGGCGGCCCATGCCGAACCAGGACTCCGCCAGCGCCAGCAGGTTGACGTCATTGTCCAGAAGCACCGGACAGGGCAGCCGGTCGCGCAGCGCGGCGGCCAGCGGCGCGCGCCGTTCGCGCACGATCGGCGACCAGTAGACCACGCCGTGCTGGTGGTCGATGAAACCCGGCAGCCCGACGCCCACCGCGGCCAGATCGGTCCGCGCCATGCCGACCTGTTTCAGCACCCGTCCCAGCAGCAGGTCGATCTCGGTCAGCAGTTCCTCGGTCGACTTGCGCCCGCTGGCACAGGGCAGCTCGGCCTCGGCCAGCACGGAGCCGGCAAAATCGGTGATCACCGCACTGTGCAGCCCCTCGCGCAGGTTGATCCCGGCGACCCGGCGCGCGTCGGGCACGATGGTCAGGTCCACCGGCGGGCGGCCGCGCGCGCTGTCCCGGTTCGGGCGCGGATCCTCACGTACGAGGCCCGCCTCCATCAGCGCTGCCACGGAACTGGTCACCGTGCCGGGGCTGACGCCCAGATCCTTGGCGACGTCGCTGCGCGAGATCCGCCCGGCCGAGCGGATCTTCTCGAACACCTGCTGGGTCAGCGGCTTTGCCGACCGGGACAGCTGGGCGCGGACCGGGCCGCAGCCCTCGATCAGATCGTCCTTACGCTCCATCCGCACCATCGCGCCATTTTCTTCTGCACCTGAAGTATTTATCCCGCTGCTTCGCAGAAATCTTGCCGCAACTGCGAGAAAATCTTGCACATCTTGGATTGCAGGCGCTTCCCAAGACTAAGCGCCATTTTTTTATTTTGACAACTAAAAAAATATGAGCCATAGAAATCGCCATCCAGCTTTGGCTGGACGCCCCTAGTGCGGGCGATTCTCGGGAGGAAGTAATGCACAAAACCCTCATCGTCGCCGCGGTGCTGTCCGCCGGCGTCTCGACCCTTGCCCTCGCGCAGGACATGACCGTCGGTGTCAGCTGGTCGAACTTCCAGGAGGAGCGCTGGAAGACCGACGAAGCCGCGATCAAGGCCGCGCTGGAAGCCGCTGGCGCCAAGTACGTCTCGACCGACGCGCAATCCTCGTCGTCGAAGCAGCTGTCGGACGTGGAAGCCCTGATTTCGCAGGGCGCCGACGCGCTGATCATCCTGGCCCAGGACAGCCAAGCGATCATCCCGGCGGTGCAGAGCGCGACAGACAACGGTATTCCGGTGCTCGGCTATGACCGCCTGATCGACGATGCCCGCGCCTATTACCTGACCTTCGACAACGTCGAGGTTGGCCGGATGCAGGCCCGTGCGGTGCTGGAACAGGCGCCCAAGGGCAACTACGTGATGATCAAGGGCGGCCCGACCGACCCGAACGCCGACTTCCTGCGTGGCGGCCAGCAGGAAGTCCTGCAGGCGGCGATCGACAAGGGCGACGTGGTCATCGTGGCGGAAGCCTATACCGACCAGTGGCTGCCCTCGAACGCCCAGCGGAACATGGAACAGATCCTGACCGCCCAGAGCAACAAGGTCGACGCGGTCGTGGCCTCGAACGACGGCACCGCCGGCGGCGTCGTTGCGGCGCTGACTGCCCAGGGCATGCAGGGGATCCCGGTATCGGGCCAGGACGGTGACGCGGCGGCGTTGAACCGGGTCGCGCTCGGCACCCAGACCGTCAGCGTCTGGAAGGACGCGCGCGAACTTGGCAAGACCGCCGGCGAGATCGCCGTGTCGCTCGCCAAGGGCACGCCGATGGCCGACGTTCCCGGCACCATCAAGTGGAAATCGCCGACCGGCGTCGAGCTGAACGCGAAGTTCCTGACCCCGATCCCGATCA
>JBGAOK010000066.1:0-20014 GCA_044221805.1 Meridianimarinicoccus sp. | reverse complement strand
CAGAACGGCCAATGCAGGTAGAGGCCGAAGCCGGCCGCCTGCCAGTCCGCGGTCTCAGTCAAGGAGCCCCGCCTTGAGCTTCGCGAAGGCGGCGGCCCGGTGGCTGATCGCATGCTTGCGCGCCGGGTCCATCTCGCCGAAGGTCTCGGCATCGCCATCGGGCAGGAAGATCGGGTCGAAGCCGAAGCCGAGCGCGCCGCGCATCGGCCAGACCAGCTGGCCGGTGACGCGGCCCTCGAACAGCAGGTCCGTGCCATCGGGCCAGGCCACGCAGAGTGTGCAGCAGAAATGCGCGACCCGCGGCTCGGGGGCGCCCTGGGCTTCCAGCATGTCCCAGACCCTGGTCATGGCCATGGGATAGTCGCGGCCCGCGGAGGTTTCGGCCCAGTCGGCGGTATAGACCCCGGGCGCGCCGCCAAGGGCATCAACCATGATGCCGCTGTCATCGCTGAGCGCGGGCAGGCCCGAGGCTTTCGCCGCGGCATGGGCCTTGATCCGGGCATTGCCGGCGAAGGTGGTTTCGGTTTCGGCCGGTTCGTCCAGACCCAGATCGCCGGCCGACACGACGGCGATGCCATAGGGGGCGACCAGCGCGCCGATCTCGCGGATCTTGCCGGCGTTGTGCGAGGCGATCACCAGCCGATCGCCGATCCGCCGCGTGGCCGCCGCGCCGGTCATGCCACCGCTGCCCGCTGTGCCGCGACCAGTTCCGCGACCCCGACCTGGGCCAGATCCAGCAGCGCGTCCATCTGGCCGCGGTTGAAGGTGGCGCCCTCGGCCGACATCTGCACTTCGACCAGCTTGCCCGAAGCGGCCATGATGAAGTTGCCGTCGACCCCGGCCTCGCTGTCTTCGGCATAATCAAGGTCCAGAAGCGGCTGGCCGGCGTAGATGCCGCAGCTGACCGCGGCGACCGGATCGGTCAGCGGATCCGAGAGCACGTCGCCGGCCTTGCGCAGCCGGTTGACCGCCAGTTTCAGGGCCACCCAGCCGCCGGTGATCGAGGCGCAGCGGGTGCCGCCATCGGCCTGGATCACATCGCAGTCGATGGTGAACTGGCGTTCGCCAAGCGCCACCCGGTCCAGCCCGGCGCGCAGGCTGCGACCGATAAGCCGCTGGATTTCCTGGGTGCGGCCGCTCTGACCCTTCTTCGCCTCGCGCTGCATCCGGGTGTGGGTGGCCCGCGGCAGCATGCCGTATTCGGCGGTGACCCAGCCCAGCCCCGAGTTCTTCAGGAAGGGCGGCACCCTCTCGTCCAGCGTGGCGGTGCAGATCACATGCGTGCCCCCCATCCGGATCAGGCACGAGCCTTCGGCGTGCCGGGTGACACCGGTTTCGATCGTCACCGGGCGGAGTTCGTTCAGCTGACGGCCGGAAGGTCGCATGGGATGTCCTTGCCTTGGGATGCCGGTCCCTTATCTTCGCTTCGCGGCACAGCGCACCAACCCCGACAGGTTCGCTCCGCCGGGGGGCGGGCCGGGAGGAACGGATGAAGGGCCAGACAACCAGCCTGGACGATCTGAACGAGCGGTCCCGCGAGGTGTTCCGCCGGGTGGTCGAGGCCTATCTGGGCAGCGGCGATCCGGTCGGCTCGCGCACCCTGACCCGGACCATGAGCGAGAAGGTCAGCGCGGCGACGATCCGCAACGTGATGCAGGATCTGGAATACATGGGCCTTCTGGACAGCCCGCATGTCTCGGCCGGGCGGATTCCCACCGAGAAGGGACTGCGGATCTTCGTGGACGGTTTTCTCGAGGTCGACCAGATGACCTTGCAGGACCGCGAGCGGATCGACGCGACGCTGGGGGACAACGCCGCCGATGTGGGCGGCATGCTGGACCGGATCGGCGCGGCGCTGTCGGGCGTGACCCATTCCGCCAGTCTGGTGCTGACCCCGAAGCACGAGGCGCCGATCCGGCATATCGAGTTCGTCAGCCTTTCGGCCGATCGGGCGCTGGTGGTTCTGGTGTTCAGCGACGGTCAGGTGGAGAATCGCCTGTTCACGCCGCCGCCGGGGCAGACGCCGTCCTCGATGCGCGAGGCGGCGAATTTCCTGAACGCGCTGGCCGAAGGCCGGACCCGCTGAGCGAGTTGCGCCGCGGCATCGATGTGGAGATCGCGCGACGCCGGCAGGAGATCGACGGGCTGGCCCGGGCACTGGTGGAAAGCGGCCTTGCGGTCTGGGACGATGGCGGCGACGACACCGGGCGACTGATCGTGCGCGGCCGGTCCAACCTGCTCGACAGCCAGACCCAGGAGGATCTGGACCGGATCCGCGTGCTGTTCGACGACCTGGAACGCAAGCGCGACATCGCCGAGTTCCTCGATCTGGCCGAGGGCGGCGAGGGGGTGCGGATTTTCATCGGCTCCGAGAACAAGCTTTTCTCACTTTCCGGTTCCTCTCTGGTGGTCAGTCCCTATATGAACGCGGACCGAAAGATTGTCGGTGCGGTGGGAGTCATCGGCCCGACCCGGCTGAATTATGGCCGGATCGTGCCGATCGTCGACTATACCGCGCAGCTGGTTGGCAAGCTGATCTCCGACCGGAGCTAGAAGGAGTGACCATGGCGGATCCGAAGAAGAAGGACATCGGCGGGCTGGACGAGATCCCGACCACCGTGGGGGACGAGGCCCCGGTCGATCTGGATGCGCTGGCGGACGAGGCGCTGGATGCCGGGGTCGAGGGCGCGATCCTGGCCGAACTGGACGCCGCGCGCGCCGAGACGGACGATGAAGGAGCGCTACATGCGCGCCCTGGCCGAAGCCGAGAATATCCGCAAGCGCGGCGATCGCGACCGGCGCGAGGCCGAGCAGTTCGGCGGCTCGCGACTGGCGCGCGACCTGCTGCCGGTCTATGACAGCCTGTCCCGCGCCCTGGCCTCGGTTCCGGCGGAAGGCCGCGAGGCGAACAAGGCGCTGCTGGAGGGTCGAGCTGACCCTGCGCGAGCTGGTGAACATCTTCACCAAGCACGGCATCAAGCGGATCGTGCCGGAGCGCGGCGCGCTTCGACCCGCAGCTGCATCAGGCGTCGTTCGAGGCCCCGGTGCCCGGCACCCGCGCCGGCGACATCATCGAGGTGATGGCCGAGGGGTTCCAGCTGCACGACCGGCTGCTGCGCCCGGCGCAGGTCGGCGTGTCGTCGATGCCGGGCCGGTAGGGGTTCCGGACAAGGTTTCCAGATTGACGCGCGCCATCCGGCGCGCGGCGCGAGTTCCCCATCCCGCGGTCGCGGGGACGGGTCCGCCGCCCAGTTCAGCCGATACCCTTTGGCGCCCCGCGCAGGGCCTTCAATTCATAGAGCAGCTGCAGCGCCTCGATCGGGGTGAGCCGGTCGGGCTGCACCGCATCGATCCGCGCGCCCAGCGGGTCCGCCTTCGCCGCGGGCTGCGGCGGGGCCGGGGCGCGGGCGAACAGCGGCAGGTCGTCGATCACCGGGCGGCGCCCGGCGCCTTCGCGGTCGGATCGCTCGAGGATTTCCAGCACGCTGCGGGCCCGCGCCACCACGGTTTCCGGCAGGCCGGCCAGCTTCGCCACCTGCACGCCATAGGACCGGTCGGCGGCGCCGGGGCGGACCTCGTGCAGGAAGATCACCTCGCCCTGCCATTCCTTCACCGCGACGGTGGCGTTGGCCGCGTCGGGCAGGCGGTCGGCCAGCTGGGTCAGCTCGTGGTAATGGGTGGCGAACAGTGCCCGGCAGCGGTTCACGTCGTGCAGGTGCTCGAGCGTCGCCCAGGCGATCGACAGCCCGTCATAGGTCGCGGTGCCGCGGCCGATCTCGTCCAGGATCACCAGCGCGCGCGCGTCGGCCTGGTTCAGGATCGCGGCGGTCTCGACCATCTCGACCATGAAGGTGGACCGGCCGCGCGCCAGATCGTCGGCGGCGCCGACCCGGCTGAACAGCTGGCTGACCAGACCCACATGGGCGGCCTCCGCCGGCACGAAGGCGCCGGACTGGGCCAGCAGCGCGATCAGCGCGTTCTGCCGCAGCCAGGTCGACTTGCCGGCCATGTTCGGTCCGGTGAGCAGGCAGATCGCGGCGCCGGCCGTTGCATTGAGGCTGCAGTCATTGGCGATGAAGCGGCCGCCCGAGCTGCGCGCCAAGGCAGCCTCGACCACCGGATGGCGGCCGGCGCGGATCTCGAAGGCGCGGCTGTCGTCGACCTTCGGGCGGCACCAGTCGGCCTCGGCGGCGAGCGCGGCGAAGCCGGCGGCAAGGTCGATCTCGGCCAGCGCCCGGGCGGCGGCGGCCAGGGCGGCGGCGCGGTCGACGCAGGCGGCAGCCAGCTCCGCGAAGATGCGCTTCTCGATCTCGATAGCGCGGTTGCCGGCGTTGAGGATCTTCCGCTCCAGTTCGGACAGGTCCAGCGTGGTGAAGCGCACCGCGTTCGCCGTGGTCTGGCGGTGGATGAAGGTCTCGCTCAGCGGCGGGGCGAGCATCCGCTCGGCATGGGTCGCGGTGGTCTCGATGAAATAGCCCAGCACGTTGTTGTGGCGGATCTTCAGCGTGGCGATCCCGCTGGCCTTGGCATAGGCGCCCTGCATGCCGGCGATCACGCCGCGCCCCTCGTCGCGCAGCATCCGGGCCTCGTCCAGTTCGGCGTCATGGCCTTCGGCGACGAAGCCGCCGTCCCGGGACAGGAGCGGCGGCTCGGCCACCAGCGCCCGGTCCAAGAGGCCCTGCAGGGTCTCGTGCCCCTGCAGGTCGCGCCCCGCATCCGCCAGCCGCCGGGGCAGGTCGCAGCCCTGCAGCCGCCGGGCGATCTGCGCCGCCTGGGCCAGCCCGTCGCGCAGCGCGGCCAGATCCCGCGGCCCGCCGCGGTCCAGCGCGAGCCGTCCCATCGCCCGGTCCATGTCGGGAACGCGCTTCAGGGCGGCGCGCAGGTCGTCGCGCAGCGCGGCATCCTCGACCAGCGCCTCGACGGCATCGTGGCGGTCGCGGATCTCGGCCAGATCGCGCGAGGGGGCGGCCAGCCGGCGGTCTAGCAGTCGTGCCCCGGCCGCCGTCACCGTCCGGTCGATCGCGGCGACCAGCGAGCCCTCGCGCCCGCCGGTGAGCGCCTGGGCGATCTCGAGGTTCCGCCGGGTGGCGGCATCGATCAGCATCGCGCCCTGCGCCGTCTCGCGCACCGGCGGGCGCAGCAGCGGCAGATTGCCCTTCTGGGTGATGTCCAGATAGTCGATCAGCGCGCCGAGCGCCGAGATCTCGGGCCGGGTGAAGCTGCCGAAGGCATCGGGCGTCGCCACCTTGTAAAGCGCCCCCAGCCGTCCGGCGCCGGCGGTGCTGTCGAAACTGGCCGGGCCAAGCGCGCAGAGCGCCGGGCCGGTCTCGCCGGCCAGCCCGCGCAGCGCCGCCTCGCTGCCCTGCACGCAGAGCAGTTCCCGGGGTGCCAGCCGCGCCAGCAGCGGCCCCAGCGCCACCATCGGGCAGGCCGCCACGGCGATCTCGCCGGTCGAGATGTCGGCCCAGGCCAGCGCGCCCTCGCCCCGGATCTCGGACCAGGCGGCCAGGTAATTGTGCCGCCGTGCGTCCAGCAGGCTGTCCTCGGTCAGGGTGCCGGGGGTGACCAGGCGGACCACGCCGCGCTTCACCACCGACTTGGCGCCGCGCTTCCGGGCTTCAGCCGGATCCTCGAGCTGTTCGCAGATCGCCACGCGGAAGCCCTTGCGGGTCAGGTTCTGCAGATAGCCTTCCGCGGCATGGACGGGCACGCCGCACATCGGGATGTCCTCGCCCTCGTGCAGGCCACGCCGGGTCAGCGCGATGTCCAGCGCCGCCGCGGCCACCGCGGCATCGTCGAAGAACATCTCGTAGAAGTCGCCCATGCGGTAGAACAGCAGCGCGTCGGGATGGTCGCGCTTGATCTCGTGGTACTGCGCCATCATCGGCGTCATGCGGCTGGTCCCCGGCGGTGCGTCCTGCCCTTGGGTCTAGAGGAGGCCGGGCCGCAGAAAAACCCGAAAATCCCCCTGCGATCGCGGTGGTCCTGTCCGGCGCAAACGGACGTTGAGGCGCCGGGGCCGCTCGCGTATCAGGGCCGGACGGACAACCCGGGGGGAGACAGGGATGGCAAGCAACAAGATCACGCGCGAAGAGGCATTGGCCTTCCACCTGCTGCCGACTCCGGGGAAGCTGGAGATCCAGGCCACGGTGCCGATGGCCACCCAGCGTGACCTGAGCCTTGCCTATTCGCCCGGCGTGGCCGTCCCCTGCCTGGAGATCGCCGAGAACCCGCAGCGCGCCTATGACTATACCGCCAAGGGCAACACCGTCGCGGTGATCTCGAACGGCACCGCGGTGCTGGGGCTGGGCAATCTGGGCGCGCTGGCCTCGAAGCCGGTGATGGAAGGCAAGGCGGTGCTGTTCAAGCGCTTTGCCGACGTGAACTCGATCGACATCGAGCTGGACACCGAAGACCCGGACGAATTCTGCCGCGCCGTGAAGCTGATGGAACCCAGCTTCGGCGGCATCAACCTTGAGGACATCAAGGCGCCGGAATGCTTCATCATCGAGCAGCGGCTCAAGGAAGAGATGAACATCCCCGTCTTCCACGACGACCAGCACGGCACCGCCGTGATCTGCGCCGCCGGGCTGATGAACGCGCTGCTGCTGTCGGGTAAACAGCTGTCGGACTGCCGGATCGTGCTGAACGGCGCCGGAGCGGCAGGGATCGCCTGCCTTGAGCTGATCAAGTCGATGGGCGCCGACCCGGCCAAGTGCATCGTCTGCGACACCAAGGGCGTGATCTATCAGGGCCGCACCGACGGCATGAACCAGTGGAAGTCGGCCCATGCCGCCAAGACCGAGCTGCGCACCCTGGAAGAGGCGATCGTCGGCGCCGACGTCTTCCTCGGCGTGTCGGTGAAGGGCGCGCTGACCCGCGAAATGGTCGCCGCGATGGCCGACAACCCGGTGATCTTCGCGATGGCGAACCCCGACCCCGAGATCACCCCCGAGGAAGCCCATGACGTCCGGCTGGACGCCATCGTTGCCACCGGCCGGTCGGACTATCCGAACCAGGTCAACAACGTGCTGGGCTTCCCCTACCTGTTCCGCGGCGCGCTGGACATCAACGCGCGCGCCATCAACGACGAGATGAAGCTCGCCTGCGCCCGGGCGCTGGCAGAACTCGCCCGCGAGGACGTGCCCGACCAGGTCGAGATCGCCTATGGCCGGAAGCTGAAGTTCGGCCGCGACTACATCATCCCGACGCCCTTCGACCCGCGGCTGATCTGGCGGATCCCGCCCGCCGTGGCCCGGGTCGGCATGGCCACCGGGGTGGCGCGCCGGCCGATCATCGACATGGAAGGCTATGAGCTCAGCCTGAAGGCGCGGATGGATCCGACCGCCTCGGTGCTGGAAGGGCTCAATGCCCGCGCCCGGCAGGCCCAGGCGACGACGATCTTCGCCGAAGGCGACGACATCCGCGCGCTGCGCGCCGCGGTGGCCTATCAGCGCAACGGCTTCGGCAAGGCGATCGTGGTCGGCCGCGAGCCCGAGGTGAAGGCGAAGCTGGAAGCCGCCGGCATGGCCGATGCGGTGCGCGAGCTGCAGGTGGTCAACGCGGCCAACACCCAGCATCTGGAGACCTACAAGGCGTTTCTCTACAAGCGCCTGCAGCGCAAGGGCTTCGACACCTCGGACGTGCACCGGCTGGCGGCGCGCGACCGCAACGTGTTCTCGGCGCTGATGCTGGCCCATGGCCATGGCGACGCCATGGTGACCGGGGCGACCCGGAAGTCGGCCCATGTGATGGAGCAGATCAACCACGTCTTCGACGCCGATGCCGCCCATGGCGCCTTCGGGGTGACCGCGATCCTGCACAAGGGGCGGGTCGTGATGATCGCCGACACGCTGGTCCACGAATGGCCGGACGAAAACGACCTGGCCAACATCGCCTGCGGCGCCGCCGAGGTGGCCCGGTCCCTGGGGCTGGAACCGCGGGTCGCCTTCGTCAGCTTCTCGACCTTCGGCTATCCGGTGTCGGAGCGCGCCGAGAAGATGCACCACGCGCCCGAGATCCTCGCCAAGCGCGGCGTCAACTTCGAGTTCGAGGGCGAGATGACCGTGGATGTGGCGCTGAACATGGAGGCGATGAAGGCCTATCCCTTCTCGCGCCTGACCGGGCCGGCAAACATCCTTGTGGTGCCGGCGCGCCATTCGGCCTCGATCTCGGTCAAGCTGATGCAGGAAATGGCCGGCGCCCGGGTGATCGGTCCGATCCTTGGCGGCGTCGACAAGCCGATCCAGATCTGCTCGGTGTCCTCGACCGAGAACGACATCCTGTCGATGGCGGTGCTGGCAGCCTCGAAAGTCGACTGACTGCGCACGCCCTGCGGTTACCTGACTGCCGCGCGAGGCCTTCGGCGGGCTTTGCGCGCGCAGGTTTTTGTGCTGCTCTTCCGGCAGGGCCGATCACGGCTCTCAACAGTCGAGGAATTGAATGGGCAAGCGCGACGACCTGATCGCCCAGTATGCCGAGGATCTCTCTGGCAAATGCGGCGTGACCCCGGACATGGATCTGCTGACCAAGGTGACGATCGGCTGCGGTCCGTCGATCTACAGCGCCGACAGCGCGCTGGTCGCGGGCAGCGATCCCACCGAACACGAGACGATCAAGAAGAACTTCCTGATCAAGAAGCTGGGCCTGAGCGACGGTCCCGAGCTCCAGTCGGGACTGGATGCCGTGCTGACGACCTATGGCAGCAGCGAGCGGCGCAAGCACCGTCCGGTGGTCTATTACCTGCTGGTCAAGCATTTCGGCAAGGAAGCCGCCTACGCCTGACGGCCGCGATTTGAGCCGAGTTTTACGCACTCGGCTTTTGCGGACAGGGCTGTGCCCGTGCTAGAACACAGGTGTCCGGTCAGGATGGCGCGGACCTCAATTCGAACACGTGTGGTGCGAAAGCACGTGGGGTGAAGGGGGGTCCTGGCCATTGGCCGGGGCCCCCCTGGGTTTTCAAGTCAGGTGATCGCGGCACGGATCAGCCCCGCTGCAGCAGCGTGCCCGGCTGTTTCGCCGCCGCATCATGCGCCTCGATCAGCGATAGCGCCTCGCGGGCCGTCTCCACATAGCTGAACAGGCGCAGGTCCTGGGCCGAGATGGTCCCGGCTTCGGCCAAGGCATCCCAGTTGATCACGGTGCGCCAGAACGCCTCGCCGAACAGCAGAATCGGTACCGGCGCCATGCGCCCGGTCTGGATCAGGGTCAGCGCTTCGAACAGCTCGTCGAAGGTGCCGAAGCCGCCGGGAAACACGGTGACCGCGTTGGCGCGGGTCAGGAAGTGCATCTTGCGGATGGCGAAATAGTGGAAGTTGAACGACAGGTCCGGCGTGACATAGCGGTTCGGCGCCTGCTCGTGCGGCAGGACGATGTTGAGCCCGATCGAGATGCCGCCGGCGTCCTCTGCGCCGCGGTTCCCGGCTTCCATCACGCCCGGCCCGCCGCCGGTGACGATCACGTTCTCGGTGTTGCCGGTGGCCCGGCTTTGCAGCGTGACAAGCCGGGCGAATTCCCGCGCCTCGTCATAGTACCGGCTGAGTTCGGCAAGGCCCGGCGTCCGCGCATTGTGGGCATCCTCGGGCGGCAGGATCCGGGCGCCGCCGAACATCACCACGGTCGACCGGATGCCGCGTTCGTCCAGCGCCATCTGCGCCTTCAGAAGCTCGAGCTGCAGCCGGACCGGACGCAGCTCCTCGCGCATCAGGAAGTCGAAATCGGCGAAGGCCAGGCGATGGGTGGGCGAGCGCGTCTGCGGCGTGTCCGGCATGGCGCGGACGCGCTCGATGTCATCGCGCGCACGGGGCAGGGGATGGGCGTCGTCCTGGGTCATCTCGTTTCCCGGTCTCGGGCGCGGCCATTGCCGGGCGCGCTGCCATTGCGTCAGGCCTTCACCCGGACTATAGGCTCGCCCGGCCTGAAACCAGAGCAAAGAGCCAAGAAAGGGTTGCCGCCGATGTCACACGCCGGGCTTGAATCCGCCATCGAAGCCGCCTGGGAGGCGCGCGAGACGATCACCCCCAAGACCGGCGGCGACACCCGCGAGGCGATCGAGACGACGCTGAAGGCGCTGGACAAGGGCCGGATCCGGGTCGCCGAATGGACAGAGAGCGGCGAGTGGGTGGTGAACCAGTGGGCCAAGAAGGCGGTGCTGCTGGGCTTCCGGCTGAAGGACATGGGCCCCCAGACCGGCGGCCCGCAGGGCTCGACCTGGTGGGACAAGGTCGACAGCAAGTTCGAGGGCTGGAAGAAGAAGGACTGGAAGGCCGCGGGCTTCCGGGCCGTGCCGAACTGCATCGTGCGCCGGTCGGCCTATATCGCGCCGGGCGTGGTGCTGATGCCGTCCTTCGTCAACCTCGGCGCCTATGTGGACAGCGGCACCATGGTCGACACCTGGGCCACGGTCGGATCCTGCGCCCAGATCGGCAAGAACGTCCATCTGTCGGGAGGTGTCGGCATCGGCGGCGTGCTGGAGCCGATGCAGGCCGGCCCGACGATCATCGAGGACAACTGCTTCATCGGCGCCCGTTCGGAAGTGGTGGAAGGCTGCATCGTGCGCGAGGGCTCGGTCCTCGGCATGGGCGTCTTCATCGGCAAGTCGACCAAGATCGTCGACCGCGAGACCGGGCAGGTGAGCTATGGCGAGGTGCCGGCAGGATCGGTGGTGGTCGCCGGGTCGATGCCGTCGTCGGGCGGCGTCAGCCTCTACTGCGCGGTAATCGTGAAGAAGGTCGACGCCCAGACCCGGTCGAAGACCTCGATCAACGAGCTTCTGCGCGACTGACCTGCGCCGGCCCGGTCCCTGCGGGGCGCCGGGCCGCCCGGTCGGCCGCGGCAGAGGCCGGAACCGGAACACCGTGCCGGACGTTGCCCCGCGCAGCTTCCGGAGGCGCCCGTGGACCAGCCGATCATCCCGTTCGACCTGCACCGCATGATCCTGGGCGAGGACCCGCCGCTCTACTATCTCGAGATCGTGGTCCGCTGTGCGGTCATCTATGTCTGGACCATCGCCCTGCTGCGCTGGATCGGCGGGCGCAGCGTCACCCAGCTGTCGCTGGTCGAGTTCCTGCTGGTGATCGCGCTCGGCTCGGCGGTCGGGGATGCGCTGTTCTATCCGGACGTGCCGCTGGCGCAGGCGATGGTGGTGATCCTTGTGGTGGTGCTGATCAACAAGGCGATCGACGGCGCCATCCTGCGCTGGGATCTGGTCAAGCGCATCGTCGACGGCGGTCCGGTCGAGATGGTCCGCGACGGCCGCATCGTGGTGCGGTCGATCACCCATCGCACCATGGGCCATGCCGAACTGGTCTCGGCCCTGCGCAGCGCGGGGATCCGCAATCTGGGCGAAGTCGACCGGGTCTATATGGAGGCGAACGGCCGGCTGTCGGTCTTCCGCAGGGACACGCCACGGGCGGGGCTGGCGATCGCGCCGCCGCCCGAGGTCGACGTGGCCGGCAGACCGGCGCCGGTGGCGGCCGGCGCGCCGGCCGCCTGCTGCGGCAACTGCGGGCTGGTGCTGTCGCGCAGCGACGCCAACCGGGCCGATGTCCGGCTCGGCCCTTGTCCGGAATGCGGCCAGGACCGCTGGGTCACGCCGGTGGCGCCCGGGGACGATCCGGCCTTGTCCGCTCAGCCCGCGGCCACGAAGCGATAGCCGCCGTCCTTCCGCTCGACCCGCCCCACGCCCGGCCAGGGGAAGTGATAGCCCAGCATCTGCATCCGGTCGGTGGCGATACGGTCCAGCAGGGTCTTGCGCGTGGCGATGCCCTGCTCGGGAATGCTGTCGAAGCCGAACACCCAGTCAGGATGGGCGACGCCGAGCCAGGGGCTGGAGAAGGCATCGCCGGTGATCAGCAGGCCGTCGCCGCCATCGACCAGCACGCCGATATGCCCCGGCGTGTGACCCGGCGCCGCGACGACGCTGATGCCCGGGGCGATGCTGTCGCCGTCCTTCACCCGCACCAACCGCGGCTCGGTGGCCCTCAGGTTGTCCACTGCGCCGGTGACGAAGGGTTTGAAGTCCTCGGGGAAGGCCGCGAGCGTCGCCGGATCGGTCCAGAAGTCGTATTCGGTGCCGTCCACGTAATAGGTCGCGTTCGGGAAGGCGAGGCCACCCTCGGCGGTCATCGTGCCCCAGATATGGTCCGGATGGGCATGGGTGAAGACGACCTTGGTGACGCTGCCGGGGTCGATCCCGTTCGCCTCCAGATGCGCCAGGAGCTTTCCCGCCGTGGGCTGGAACTTCGCCCCCGATCCGCTGTCGACCAGGATCAGGTCGCTGCCGGTCTTCAGCAGGACGTTGTTGCATTCCGGCATGACCGTTTCGGGCACCTGCCCGAAGGTCGCCTTCAGCTCTGCCTCAAGCTCGGTCGGCGGCGCCGCGGGTGCCAGGATCGAGACCGGCAGCACCAGATGTCCGTCGCTGATCACCGTCAGTTCGGTCGCCCCGACCGTGACGCCGTGGGTCTGGCTGCTGAAGGCCAGCGCCCGGCCGGGAAGCCAGGGCAGCGCTGCGGTCGCGGCTGTGGCCGTCAGGAAGGTCCGCCGCGAAAAGGCGGCGTCGCGAGAGGCGATGAGGGAGTTCTGCATGGTCCTGGGCTCCGTTCCGAACGCGGTGATCCGAACCGGCCTGCCGCCGGCTGCGCCAGAGCTAGCACGCCCCGTCGCCGCGGCTTGCCGGGCGAAGGAAAAAGTGATCTGAGCCACCCGTCCAAGGCCGGGAGAACGAACCATGCCGGAGGAAACCCCGCGCGGCCGTCCGCAGCAGGTCTACACGCTTCTGGTCGAGGTCGGCCGCAAGGCCGGCGACGGCCTGCCTGATGGCGCCACCGGGGCGGCGCTGATGTGCTATGCCACCGGCGTCGACGAGGCCGAGGCGGTGCGCGAGACCGTGGCCCTGCTGAAGCACGCCGATCTGGCGCCGCTGGACGTGTCCGGCTACGGCACGCTGGACGAACGCCTGGCCGAAGGCCACGACATCCCCGACGAGGAACGCGCCCTGATGGCAAGGGCGCTGGCCGAGAACGCGGTGATCGTCGCCCAGATGACGCCCTTCTTCGACGAGGACTGAGCCGGGCCGCCCCTCTGCCGCGATTGCGGCGTGGCCCAGGGCGCGCTAGGTCCCGCTTGAAGCTGGCAGAGGCCCGACCATGACCCAGACCCGACCCGGCGCGACCGATCCCGTCGCCCTGACCGCCGCCCTGATCCGCTGTCCCTCGGTCACCCCGGACGAAGCCGGGGCGTTGACGGTGCTGGCGGACCTGCTGGCGGGCGCGGGCTTCGTCTGCCATCGGGTCGACCGCGCCGGTACCCCGAACCTCTTTGCCCGCTGGGGCGCCAAGGGGCATCCCCGGACCTTCGGCTTCAACGGCCATACCGATGTGGTGCCCCCCGGCGATCCGGCCGCCTGGAGCACCGATCCCTTCGGCGCCGAGATCCGCGGCGAACGGATGCTGGGTCGCGGCGCGGTCGACATGAAATCCGGCGTCGCCGCCTTCGCCGCCGCGGCGGTGGACTTCGTGCGCGAGACCCCGCCCGACGGCGCGGTGATCCTCACCATCACCGGGGACGAGGAGGGCGACGCCCTGCATGGCACCAGCGCGATCCTCGACTGGATGGGCGCGACGGGCGAGGCGATGAGCATCTGCCTGGTGGGCGAACCGACCTGCCCCGAGGTCTTCGGCGAGATGATGAAGATCGGCCGGCGTGGTTCGATGACGGCCCACTTCACGGCGACCGGGGTGCAGGGCCACGTCGCTTATCCGCTCCGGGCGAAGAACCCGGTGCCGGTGCTGGCGCGCCTGATCGACCGGCTGGATGCTTCGGTGCTGGACCGGGGCACGGCGCATTTCGACCCCTCGACGCTGGCCGTCACCACCTTCGACACCGGCAACCCGGCCGGCAACGTGATCCCGGGCGCCTGCCGCGCCACGGTCAACATCCGCTTCAACGATGCCCATTCGCCCGACAGCCTGACCGACTGGCTGGGGGCCGAGGCGGCCGAGGTGTCGGCCGGAACCGGGGTCGCCATCGCGCTGAGCGTGACGGTCACCGGCCGGTCCTTCCTGACCCCGCCGGGACCGCTGACCGACCTCGTCGCCGGGGCAGTGGCTGCGGAAACCGGGGTGACGCCGGTCTTCTCGACCTCGGGCGGCACCTCGGATGCGCGCTTCGTGATGGCCCATTGCCCGGTGGTCGAGTTCGGCCTTGTCGGCAAGTCGATGCACCAGGCCGACGAATACGTCGAGATCGACCAGATCCCCCGGCTGAAAGCGGTCTACCGGCGCATCCTCGCCGCCTATTTCGCCTGAACGCTCGAAGTGCGGGCAACCGCCGGGCCGCCGCAGGCGGGCCGGCCCGGCCCAACGCCGCAAGCCCCCGCCCGGGGGCGCTGCGGGGGCGGGAGCACCCCCTTTCCCGGTGACGCGGCGCCCGGCCCATGCTACGCCTCAGGCATGATGCACATCCCCTCGAAGGACGAGATCCTCGCCTGGATCGCCGACCACCCGACTCTCACATCGAAACGCGACATCGCCCGGGCCTTCGGGATCAAGGGCTCGGACCGGATCGGTCTGAAGGCGATCCTGCGCGAGCTCGAGGCCGAGGGGCATCTGGAAAAGCGTCGCGGCACCTACCGCGATCCCGAACGCCTGCCGCCGGTCAGCGTGCTGCAGGTGCTGCCCGCCTCGGGGGATGGCGATCTCTACCTCAAGCCGCTGGAATGGCACGGCGAAGGGGCCGAGCCCTCGGTCCTCTACATCCCGCGCGAGGCCGAGCCGGCGCTGGGGGAAGGCGACCGCATCCTCGCCCGGCTGGTCCATGTGGGCAAGGCCGACCACGCCTACGAGGCGCGGCTGATCCGCCGCATCGGCACCAACCCGCGGCGTATCCTCGGCATCTTCCGCAAGGGCGACGAAGGCGGGCGGATCCTGCCGATCGACAAGAAGGCCGACAGCGAATGGCGCGTCGCCGCCGGGGCCACCCATGGCGCGCGCGACGGCGAGCTGGTCGAGGCCGAACAGGCCGGGCCGAAGACCCGGCTGGGTCTGCCTCAGGCGCGCATTGTGGCGCGGCTGGGCGACCCGACCGCGCCGAAGGCGGTGTCGCTGATCGCGATCCACGAGCACGGCATCCCCGACAGCTTCCCCGACGCGGTGATCGCCGCGGCGGACGCGGCAAAGCCGGTGTCGCTGAGGGGGCTTGAGGATCTGCGCGCGCTGCCCTTCGTCACCATCGACCCGGCCGATGCCCGCGACCATGACGACGCGGTGCTGGCCCATGCCGACGACGACCCGGCCAACCCCGGCGGGCATGTGGTCTGGGTGGCAATCGCGGACGTGGCCCATTACGTCCGCCCCGGATCGCCCATCGACCGCGAGGCGCGCAAGCGCGGCAACTCGACCTATTTCCCCGACCGGGTGGTGCCGATGCTGCCCGACCGGCTGTCCGCCGACCTCTGCTCGCTGCACGAAGGCGTGCCGCGCCCGGTGATCGCGGTGCGGATGCAGCTGCGTCCCGACGGCACCAAGATCGCCCACCGCTTCGTGCGGGGGATGATCCAGTCGATTGCCTCGCTGACCTATGAGGAGGTCCAGGCGGCGCAGGACGGCTGGCCCGGCGGGCGCGCCGGCGCACTGCTGGAGACGGTGATCCGCCCGCTCTATGCCGCCCACGAGGCCACCAAGCAGGCCCGCGAGGTGCGCCAGCCGCTGGATCTGGATCTGCCGGAGCGGCGCATCGTGCTGGGCGATGACGGCCGTGTCCTGTCGGTGGCGTTCCGCGATCGGCTCGACGCGCACAAGCTGATCGAGGAATTCATGATCCTCGCCAATGTCGCCGCCGCCGAGACCCTGCGGGCGCGGAAAAGCCCGCTAATCTATCGCGTGCACGAGGAGCCCAGCCCCGAGAAGCTTGATGCCCTGCGCCAGACGGTGCAGGCGGCGGGCCTTGTGCTGGCCAAGGGCCAGGTGCTGACCACGCGCCACCTGAACCAGCTGCTCGCCCAGGCGGCGGGGACCGACGAGGCGGAACTGATCAACCTCTCGACCCTGCGGTCGATGACCCAGGCCTACTACAGCCCGGCGAACTTCAGCCATTTCGGCCTCGCCCTGCGCGAGTATGCCCATTTCACCTCGCCGATCCGGCGCTATGCCGACCTTGTCGTGCACCGGGCGCTGATCGGCGCCCATGGCTGGGGTGATGGCAGCGACGCGCTGACCGAGGGTGACGAGGAGGCGCTGGAAGCCACCGCCAAGCACATCTCGGACACCGAGCGGCGCTCGATGATGGCCGAGCGCGACACCACCGACCGCTACCTCGCCGCCTTCATGGCCGAGCGGGTCGGCGACGAAATGGCCGGGCGGATCTCCGGCGTCACCCGATTCGGGCTGTTCGTGAAGCTCGACGGCAGCGGGGCGGACGGGCTGGTCCCGGTCCGGACCCTCGGCAACGAGTTCTTCCATTTCGACGCCGACAGCCAGACCCTGATGGGGTCCGACTCGGGCCTGACCTTCGGGCTGGGCCAGACCGTGACGGTGCGGCTGGCGGGGGCCGATTCGGTGACCGGCGCGATTTCGCTGGAACTGCTCGAGCTTCAAGGAAATCCGGTCGACCGCAGTCCGCGGACCGGCCGGCCCGGCAGGGGCTTCAAGGGCGCAGGCCCCGGCCGCGGCAAGCCGGGACCGCGCAAGCCCGGCGCCGAGAAGGCGAAGGCGGCGAAGGTGAAGCGCAAGGTGGCGCGCACCCGGCACTGATCCGCGGCTCCGGCCCTTCGACGCTGGCTGAGGCAGCCGCGCGCATTGCTGCGCGGCGGGCGACTGCGCGCTTTGCAGGTCGGCGCAATTCCGCTAGGCTTCCGGGATAAACGACAAGAACACCAACAGCAAAAACCCGTTGAGAGCCCTTGAGCAGGAGCGACCAATGCGCCCGATCTTCTTCCCGCTGGTGCTTGCACTGGCAGGTCTTTCCGTGCCCGCGCACGCCCAGATGACCGCCTCCAATCCGCCCGCCGTTAGTCAGGCCACGGCGACCCGGGCCCTGAACACCGAGACCGCCGCATTGTCCGGAACCGTCGTGTCCGAGGCCGGTTTCCAGGCCTGGCTGGTGGATTTCCGGCCCCGCGGCCGCGCCGCCGGCATCCGCGACCGCACCATGGACGCGGCCTTCGCCGGCATCCATTACGACCCGGCGATCATCCGGCTGGATTCGAACCAGTCGGAGTTCTCGAAGCAGATGTGGGAATACCTCGACGGCGCGGTGTCGGCGTCGCGGATCCAGAACGGGCGGGCGGCGCTGGTCACCTATAACGACGCGCTGACCCGGATCGAACGCAAGTACGGCGTCGACAAGGAAGTGGTGGTGGCGATCTGGGGGCTGGAAAGCTCGTACGGCGCCAACCGCGGCAACAGCGACGTGATCCAGTCGCTGGCGACGCTGGCCTATCACGGCCGCCGCCAGGCGATGTTCGAGGAACAGCTGATCGCCGCCCTGAAGATCGTGCAGGCCGGCGACGTGGCGCCCCGCGGGATGCGCGGCAGCTGGGCCGGAGCGATGGGCCATACCCAGTTCATGCCCACCTCGTATCTGGACCATGCGGTCGACTTCACCGGCGACGGCCGGCGCGACATCTGGTCGAACAACCCGACCGACGCGCTGGCCTCGACCGCGGCCTATCTGAAGGACGCGGGCTGGAAGAAGGACAAGCCCTGGGGCGTCGAGGTGCGGCTGCCGGGCAGCTTCAACTATGCGCTGGCCGGGCACGGGGCGGGGCGGCCGGTGTCCGACTGGACGAAGCTGGGCGTCCGCGACATGGCCGGACAGAAACTGCCCAACCACGGCAAGGCAATGCTGCTGCTGCCCGCCGGTGCCCGCGGCCCGGCCTTCCTGATGTTCCCGAACTTCGGGTCGATCCGGACCTACAACGCCTCGGACGCCTATGCGATCGCGGTGGGGCACCTGTCGGACCGGCTGAAGGGGCAGGCCGGCTTCGTCGCCGGCTGGCCGCGGGGCGATCGTGCCCTGGCCTCGACCGAGAAGATGGAGCTGCAGAAGCGCCTGACCGCCATGGGCTTCAACACACAGGGCACCGACGGGAAGATCGGGCCGAAGACCGTCGATGCGATTCGCCAGTATCAGGTCGCGGCCGGGATGGTCCCGGACGGCTATGCTTCGGAGGCGCTCCTGATCGCGCTCAGGAACTGATCCGGGTGGGTCAGCCGTCGAGGTAGCCCATGGAGCGGAAGCTCAGCTCGCGCGACTTGCCGATGATCAGGTGGTCGTGCAGCGTCAGCCCCAGCACCTCGGCGGCGACCCGGATCCGTTCGGTCATGGCGATGTCGGCCTCGGACGGGGTCGGGTCGCCGGACGGATGGTTGTGGACCAGGATCAGCGCCGAGGCGTTCAGCTCCAGCGCCCGCTTCACCACCTCGCGCGGGTAGACCGGCACATGATCGACGGTGCCGCGGGATTGTTCCTCGTCGGCGATCAGCACGTTCTTGCGGTCGAGGAACAGCACCCGGAACTGTTCGGTCTCCAGATGCGCCATGGTGGTGTGACAATAGTCCAGCACCGCGTCCCAGCTCGAGATCACCGGCTTGCGGATCACCTTCGAGCGCGCCAGCCGGTGCGCCGCGGCCTCGGCGATCTTCAGCTCCAGCACCACCGCCGGACCGACACCCTTGACCGCCACCAGCCGGTCTTGCGGCGCTGACAGCACCCGGGCGAAGTCGCCGAAGGTCTCGATCAGGCGGCGCGCCACCGGTTTCACGTCGCAGCGCGGCAGCGCCCGGAACAGCAGCAGTTCCAGCAGTTCGTAATCCGGCATCGCCGCCGCGCCGCCTTCCAGAAAACGGTCGCGCAGGCGCTTGCGGTGGTCGCGGATATAGGACGGCAGCCGCCGGCCCTTGGGGTCGGTGACGACGAATTCCTGCCCCTCGAACAACGGCAGGAACGGTTCGCGGAAGGCGTCGTCCTGGCTCATGGGACGAGCTTCCGACGAAGCCGTTAAATTTTGAGTTAACCTCTTGTCAGTCGGGGACCTTGCGGCAGCGCCCGGCGACCGGGCGGCCGCGTTTCAGCCCTTCATCCCGTCCCAGAAGCTTTTCACCTTGGCGAAGAAGCTGGTGGATTCGGGGTGGTTGTCCTCGGATTCCTCGTCGAACTCGCGCAGGAGCTGCTTCTGGCGCTGGGTCAGGTTCACCGGCGTCTCGACCGCCATCTCGATGAACATGTCGCCGCGCATGCCGCCCCGCAGCGCCGGCATGCCCTTGCCGCGCAGGCGCATCTGCCGGCCCGACTGGGTGCCCGAGGGTACCTTGACCCGGCTGCGGCCGCCGTCGATCGTGGGCACCTCGATCTCGCCGCCCAGGGCGGCCGAGGTCATCGACACCGGCACCCGGCAGTAGAGGTTGACGCCGTCGCGCTGGAAGATGCCGTGCTCGGCCACCTCGATGAAGATGTAGAGATCGCCCGTGGGCCCGCCGCGCATCCCGGCTTCACCCTCGCCCGACAGCCGGATCCGCGTGCCGGTCTCGACGCCGGCGGGGATGTTGACCGACAGGGTGCGTTCCTTCTCGGTCCGGCCCTGGCCGTGGCAGGCCGGGCAGGGGTTCTTGACGATCTGGCCCAGGCCCGAACAGGTCGGGCAGGTCCGCTCCACGGTGAAGAAGCCTTGCTGGGCGCGGACCTTGCCCATGCCCGAACAGGTCGGGCAGGTGACCGGTTCCGAGCCGCCCTCGGCCCCGGTGCCGCGGCAGGCGCCGCAGGTCACCGCGGTCGGGATGGTGATCGACTTCTGCATCCCGGCATAGGCTTCTTCCAGCGAGATCCGCAGGTTGTAGCGCAGGTCCGAGCCGCGCGCCGCCCGCTGCCGGCCGCCCCGGGCGTTGCCGCGGAAGTCGCCGAACAGGTCGTCGAACACGCCCGAGAAATCGGTGATGGCCGAGGCTAAGTCGGCCTGCGGGCCGCGGCCGCCGGGGCGCGGGCCGCCGCCCATGCCCATGCCGGGCTCGAAGGCAGC
>JBGAOK010000065.1:0-19591 GCA_044221805.1 Meridianimarinicoccus sp. | reverse complement strand
ACCCGGCCCTCGGCCGCGCCGTGGCGCAGCGCGTTGTCGATCAGGTTCCGGGCGAGGATCCCGAAGGCGTCGGGGTCGAGGTCGGACAGCACCGGGCCGTCAGGCACCTGCAGGTCGATCCGCCCCGCCCCGCTGCCCCGGGCGATCTCGTCCACCACGATCCGCGCCACCGGGCGCAGGTCGGCGGCATGGTCCAGCCTGAGCCGCCCGCCCTCGGCCCGGGCCAGCTGCATCAGCCGCTCGGCCAGCCGGGTCAGCCGCTTCAGCGTCGCCTCGATCTCGCCGGCGCGGGCGGCGGCAGCGGGGTCGGGCGTCTCGGCCCGCAGCCGCTGGGCCTGGGCCAGCGCCCCGGCCAGCGGCGTGCGCAGTTCATGGGCCGCGCTGGCGGCGAAGCTGCGTTCCGCCTCGAAGGCGGCCTTCAGCCGGGCCAGCAGCGCATTGACCGTCTCGGCCACCGGCGCGATCTCGCGCGGCAGGCCGGGCGAGGCCACCGGCGACAGATCCCGCGCCCCCCGTGCCGCCATCGCGTCCCGGAACCGCCGGAGCGGGCGCAGACTGGACCGGACCGCCACCACCACCGCCGCCAGCGTCAGCGGCAGCAGCAGGACCAAAGGCAGCCCCAGCCCCATGCGCACTTCGCGCGCCACCGCGTCCCGGTGCGCCAGCGGCTCGGCCACGGTGATCCGGACCGTGCCGCGCAACGCCTCCTCGCTGTAGAGCCGGTGGGTCGCGGTCCGGCCGAAGCCGGCCCCCTGCCAGGGCGGGAACGCCACGGGATCGGCGGCGTGGGACTGCAGGAGGACGCGCCCCTCGCCATCGCGGACGATGTAGGTAAAAAGCTCGTCATGGCCGCGGATCGCCGCCAGCCGCTGCGGCGCGCCGTCATCCTCGCGCCCGATGATCTCCACGACTGCCAGCGGCAACAGCCGTTGCGCCGTCTCGGCCAGGGTGCTGTCGAACACCTCGTCCATCTCGGTGCGCAGGATCACCGACGTCACCGTCGCCGCCGCGATCCAGGCCAGCGCCAGCAGCAGCCCGATCGCCAGCGCCAGCCGCGCCTGCAGGCTTGCCGGACGCCTCATCCCCGGCCCAGCCGGTAGCCGAGCCCGCGCTCGGTCTCGATCACCCCGGCGCCCAGCTTCTTGCGCAGCCGGCTGACATGAACCTCGATCGTGTTGCTTTCGACCTCGGCGCCGAAGGCATAGAGCTTCTCCTCTAGCTGCGCCTTGGGGAACAGTTGCCCCGGCCGCGCCAGCAGGGTCTCGAACAACGCCCATTCCCGGGCGGTCAGCGGCACCGGCCGCCCGGCCCGGTGGACCGAGCGTGCGGCAAGGTCGATGTCCAGATCGCCATGGCTGAGGATCGGGTTCGGGTTGCCGGCATAGCGCCGCGCCACCGATCCGATCCGGGCCGACAGTTCGGCAAGGTCGAAGGGCTTGACCATATAGTCGTCAGCCCCGGCATTCAGCCCCTCGATCCGGTCCGAGATCTGGTCGAGCGCGGTCAGGATGATCGCCGGGGTCACGTCGCCCCTTGCCCGGAGCGCCTTCAGGAAGGGCAGGCCGCGCCCGTCGGGCAGCATCAGGTCGAGCAGCACGAGGTCATAGGCCGCCCCCGCCAGCGCCGCCTGCGCCGCGTCCAGCCGCGTCACCCAGTCCACCGACTGGCCGTCGCCCGCGATCTGGTCGCGCACCGCCGCGCCCAGAACCGTGTCGTCCTCGATCAGCAGGATGCGCATGTGCCGCCGGCCTTCCCCGTTCCCGTGCTGCAACGGAACTCGCCCGCCGGGCTGACGCCGGCCTGAACGCCCCGCCGCCTTCGCTTCAGGCTTCCGTCAGGTTCCGGTCCCATGCCAGTGTCGGACAGGCCGCCAAAGGGAGTTTGGCCGATGGCGAGATCACTGGCAATTCCGGCCCTGCTGGCCGCGACGCTTCTGGCAGGTTCGCTTCTGGCCGGGGCCGCCCGGGCAGATGACGGTTGCGGCGCGCCGATGACCGACTGGCAGCCCCGCGCGGCAGTGGCCGACATGGCCGCGTCCCGCGGCTGGCAGGTGCGCCGGATCCGGGTCGATGACGGCTGCTACCAGATCCTCGGGCAGGATGGCGAAGGACGGGCGATCGAGGTGACGCTGGACCCCGCCACGCTGGACGTGGTCGGGATCGAGTACGGCGACGACGAGGACGATGACGACCACGACGCCGGGCCAAAGGGCGGGCCAGATGGCGGGCACCAGGCGGGAGACGGTCTGCGGGGCACGACGCCGCCCGGCGACGGCCCGCGCGGCAGCGCGGCCCCCGACTGACGCCGACCCTGACCGATCCGGTCTTCCGTTGCGTCCCGAAGGCCCTGCCCCGGCAGGGCCTTTTCACTTCCTGACGGCAAGCTGAAGTGGAAACCGCGGCGGCGTCAGGAAGCGATCAGCCGGCCCCGCCAGATCGGGGGCACCAAACCTGGAGAGCCCCCGATGACCCGCATCACTGCCCTGCTGCTTGCCACCGCTGCCCTCGCCGCAGCTGCCGCCCTGGCCGGCCCGACCGCTGCGCTGGCGCCCGTACCCGAAACGGCTGTGGCGGCAGCCACCGCTCCGACCGGGGCCCTGCGCCTCGCCTCCGGCGCGGAGGAGGAGGACGACGACGACAGCGGCGCGCGGCGCGCCGGCCGCAGCGACGACGACGATGACGATGACGACTGCGACGACGACGAGGGCGGCGCCTGCGCCATGGGCCTCGGCCCGACACCCGCCGGCAACGTCGCCCCGCCCGCGAACGGATTGTTCGGCAGCGGCGCGGCGCCGCAGGTGCAGGTCCGCTGACCCTCCCTGCGCTGATCCCCGCCCGGCCGGCGACGGAACCCGGCCGGCGCGGACGTAGAGCCTTCGAAAGGAACACGTCATGAAATCACTTTTCGCCGCCCTTGCGCTGAGCACCGCGCTGACACTTCCCGGCCTCGCGCTGGCCCGGCCGGTCACCTTGACCACCACCCTGAGCGAGTATGGCGGCCGGGGTGCCTATCTGGCGCTTTATGTCACCGACCCCGCGGGGGCCTATGCCGGCAGCCTGTGGATGGCCGGGCCGAAGTCGAAGTATTACGAGCACCTGTCGGGCTGGTCCCGCGCCTCGGGCGGCCGGATCGCCGAGATCAACGGCATCACCGGCGCCAGCGTCGGGGCGGGGCGGACGCTCGAGATCACCCTCGACCTTGCCGATGCGCTGTTCGATGCGGGCTACACGCTCCACATCGACGCCGCGGTCGAGGAGATGCGCGACAGCCCGAACGAGATCGCGCTGCCGTTGACCAGCGCCGGGGCAGGGACGCCGGTTCTGGGCCGGCGCTATGTCGCCAGCTTCGCCTACGCGATGTGAGTGGAGGCCGCAGCATGACCCGTGCGTTGCATCGCTGGCCGGGGCTTCTGGCCGCCGTCCTTCTGGTCGTCCTTGCGCTCAGCGGTGCGGCCCTGTCGGTCTTCCCGCCGGCCGAAGCGCTGACCGCCCCGGCGCCCGATGCCGGGCTGTCGGTGGCCGAGCTAGCCGGGCGGACCCTCGCCACCCATCCGGGGCTGGAACGGATCGCGCGCAGCCCGTCGGGCCGGATCACCGCGGAATGGTCCGGGGCGGGCGGCTTGGCCAGCGCCACCGTCGACCCGTTCACCGGGCGCGACATCGCCCCGGCCGGGACGCCGCCAGTGCAGCGCTGGCTGACCGACCTGCACCGGTCGCTGTTCCTGGGCGACGCCGGGCGGCTGGTGATGGCGGGCGGCGCGCTGGCGATGCTGTCGCTCTGCGTCACTGGCGCGGCCCTGGTGGCGCGGCGGGCGGGGGGCTGGCGGCGCTGGTTCGCGCCGCTGCGCGGTCCGCTCGCCGGGCGGCTGCATGTGGAGATCGCCCGCCTGTCGGTGATCGGGCTGGCGCTGTCCTCGGCAACGGCCCTGTGGCTGGTGGCATCAGGCTTCGGACTGCTGCCCGACGGGCCGGCGCCCATGGTCGCGGCCGCGCCGAGCGGGCTTGCCGGGATGGTCGTCGACCAGCTCGCGCCGCTGCAGGACACCCCGGTCACCGCCCTGCGCGAGCTGGTGTTTCCGTATCCGGGCGACCCGGCCGATGCCTTCACCCTGAAGACCGACGCCGGCACCCAGCTGATCGATCCCGGGACCGGGGCGGTGCTGGGCGAGGCCGCCCTGACGCGCTGGCAACGGCTTACCGCCACGGTTGCGATGCTGCACACCGGGCGGGGTGCCGCGGTGCTGGGCGCCGTGCTGGGGCTGATGGCGCTTGGCGTGCCGGTGATGGCCGGGACCGGGCTGGCGACCTGGCTGGCGACCCGGGCGGGCAGCATCCGCCGGCAGCCGCGACTGCGCGGCACCACCGCTGCGACCCGGGCCACCACGGTGATCCTGGTCGGCAGCGAGGGCGGCAGCACCTGGGGCTTCGCGACGACCCTCACGGCATCGCTGGTCGCGGCGGGCGAAAGCGTCCATGTGGCGCCGATGGCAAGCTTCGACCCCGCTGCCTACCGGCGCGCCCGGCGCATCCTGATCCTGGCCGCGACCTGGGGCGACGGCGCGGCCCCGGCCTCGGCCGCCGGGTTCCTCGACCGGCTGGCGCGGCTGCCGGTGCGGCGGGGCGTGCCTGTCGCGGTGCTGGGCTTCGGCGACCGCGGCTTCCGGGCCTTCTGTGCCTATGCCGAGCTTGTGGCCGACGCGGCGCGGGCGCGGGGCTGGGCCGAGCTACTGCCGCTCGACCGGGTCGACCGCCAGTCGGGTGCCGATTTCGCCCGCTGGGGCCGGGCGCTGGGGGCGGCGCTGGGGATCGCGCTTGATCTCGACCACCACGCTTCGGTGCCGGCCGGCTACGGGCTGACCCTGATCGCGCGGCAGGACTTCGGCACCGCGCTGCAGGCGCCGGCCGCGATCCTGCGCTTCGCGCTGCCGCGGGTGCCGCTGTGGCAGCGGCTGACCGGGCGCGGCTTCGGCCGCTTCGCACCGGGCGACCTGATCGGCATCCTGCCCGAGGGGGCGAGCCAGCCGCGCTACTATTCGCTGGCCTCGGGGCGGCGCGACGGTTTCGTCGAGATCGCGGTGCGCAAGCATCCCGGCGGGCTCTGCTCGGGCCAGCTCATGGCCCTGCGCCCCGGTGACCGGATTCGCGCCTTCCTGCGCCGCAATCCGGGCTTTCGCCCGGACCGGGGTCGCACGCCGCTGATCCTTGTCGGGGCAGGCACCGGGATCGGGCCGCTGGCGGGCTTCGTCCGTGCCAACCGCCGGCGCCGGCCGATCCTGCTGGTCGCCGGGTTCCGCCACCCGGACAGCGATTTCCTTTATGGCGCCGAACTGGCCGAGTGGCAGGAGGACGGCCGGGTGACCCGGCTGGTCACCGCCGCCTCGCGCGGGCCGGATCGCGCCCATGTGCAGGACGCGCTGCGCCGCGAGGCGGCCGAGATCGCCTGGATGATCCGCGACGGGGCGCGGGTGATGGTCTGCGGCGGGCAGGCCATGGCGGCCGGGGTCTCGGACGCGCTGGCCGAGATCCTCGCCCCCGACGGGCTGACCCCCGCCATGCTGAAAGCCGAGAGCCGCTATGTCGAAGATGTCTACTAGACCCTGGGCCGATGCCGGCCTGGTCCGTCACGCCCTGAACGGGCCGGTGATGGGCACCCGCTGGTCGGCGCTGGTGCATCTGCCCCCGGGCACCGACCCCGGCCCGCTGCGCGCCGCGCTGCAGGCGGCGGTGGACACGGTCGACGCGCAGATGTCGGTCTGGAAGCCCGACAGCGACCTGATGCGCCTGAACCGGGCGCCGGTGACACCGCCGACCTGCTGGCGCCGCTGGTGGACGGTGCTGGGCCTGGGGCTGGCCATCGGGCAGGCCTCGGGCGGGGCCTTCGACATCGCCCAGGGCGAAGCGGTGGGTGCCTGGGGCTTCGGCCCGGACGCCGCCGATCCTGACAGGATCCGCGCGGCGCTGGCAGCCCCCCGCCGCGCCCCCGGCGCGACGCTGGAGCTGGACAGGGCAGACCGCCGGGCGCGCCGGCTGGCGCCGGTGGCGCTGGACCTGAACGGCATCGCCAAGGGTTACGGCACCGACCGGCTGGCCGAGACCCTGCGCGGCTTCGGGCTGGAAGCCGGGCTGGTCGGCATCGACGGCGAGATGCGCGCCCTTGGCACAAGGCCCGACGGCGCCGGCTGGGCGATCGCCATCGAGGCGCCGGACCCTGCCCGCCGCGCGCCACTGGCCGTGCTGGCGCTGGCGGATGCCGCCGTCGCCACCTCGGGCGACTACCGTCACTGGGTCGAGGTCGGCGGGCGGCGCCTGTCCCATACCATGGACCCCGCCCGCGGCGCCCCGCTGGCCGACCCGCCAGCCTCGGTCAGCGTGGTGGCCCGGACTTGCGCCGAGGCCGACGCCTGGGCCACGGCGCTGATGGTTCTGGGCCCCGGGCCCGGCGCGGCGCTGGCCCGGCGGATCGGGCTTGACGCGCTGTTCCTGCTACGGGACGGGTTGGACTTTCAGCAGGTGCCGGTCGGTCGGCTGTTCGCCGGGGACGCCGGGGACGCCGGGGACACCGGGGACACCGGGATCCGGCGATCGGGAGAGGGTCGTCTGGCGGGTGCCGCGCGATCATGATCGCCGGCCTGCGGGAGGTCGGACCGGCGCGTAACCGGCGGGCCGCCGGATTGCGCGAGCGGCGTCGGAGCCGGAGTGTCCACCCCCACCCTGCCGCCGGCGCCTCAGCCGATGAAGCGGTAGCCGATCCCCGGTTCGGTCAGGATATAGCGCGGGTTGGTGGCGTCGTCGCCGAGCTTGGCGCGCAGCTGGCGGACATAGACGCGCAGGTACTGCACGTCCTCGGCATGGGCCGGGCCCCAGATCGCCTTCAGGATCATGCCGTGGGTCACCAGCCGGCCGGCATGGCTGGCGAGCATCCACAACAGGTCGAACTCGCGCCGGGTCAGGTGGACCGGCTGGCCGGCCCGGGTGACCGCATGGGCGGCCGCGTCGATCCGCAGATCGCCCGCCTCGACCACCGAAGGCGCCGTGGCTCCGCCCCGGTCGCGCAAAAGGCCGCGGACCCGGGCCAGCAGTTCCTTCACCCCGAAGGGCTTGACCACGTAGTCCTGCGCGCCGGCATCCAGCGCGGCGACCTTGCCGGTCTCGTCGCTGCGCACCGACAGGACGATGACCGGCACCGCGCTCCATGGCCGGATCTCGGCCAGCACCGCCAGACCGTCGGCATCGGGCAGGCCCAGGTCCAGGATCACCAGCGCCGGCGCCTCGCGGGCGATGGCGGCGATGCCGGCGCGGGCGGTGGCGGCCTCGATCACGCCGTGGCCCTCGGCTTCCAGCGCCACGCGCAGGAAGCGCCGGATCGGCGCCTCGTCGTCGATGACGAGGATGCGGTGCGGCGCGGGCGCCTCGGCATCGGTCACGCGGCAGTCTCCGGATTGTAGAGCGGCAGCGCGATCACGATGCGGGTTCCGCTGTCGTCGGGCCATGCCGGTTCGACGCGCACCGTGCCGCCCATCGCCTCGATCAGGCCCTTGCAGATGGCCAGCCCCAGCCCGGTGCCGGCGCGCTGCCGGTCGCCGCCGGCGATGCGGTAGAACATGTCGAAGACCCGGGCGCGTTCCCCCTCGGGGATGCCCGGGCCGTGGTCGGCGACGGCAAGCTCGACCGTCAGGCCGACCTGCCGCGCCACCACCGCGATCACGCTGCCGGTGGGCGAATACTTCGCGGCATTGTCCAGCACATTGACCAGCACCTGCTCCAGCAACACGGAATCGGCCAGAACCATGGGCAGCCGGTCGGGCAGGTCGACCTCCAGCGCGTGACTGCGCAGGGGGCCGGCCATGCGCTGGCGCGCCGCGCCGATCTGTTCGGCCAGGTCCAGCGGCCCCAGCCGCGGCTTCAGCGCGCCATGGCCCAGCCGGGTCATGTCCAGCAGGTTCTGGACATAGCGGTCCAGCCGTTCGCCTTCCTCGCGGATGTTCTCGGCCAGGTCGCGTCGGGCGGCGGCGGACAGGTCCGGGGTCTCGGCCAGGCTTTCCGCCGCGCCGATGATGGTGACCAGCGGCGTGCGAAGGTCGTGGCTGACCGAGGACAGCAGCGCCGTGCGCAGCCGTTCGGTTTCCGAGGCGAGCCGGCTCTCGGCCAGTTCCTCGGTCAGGCTCAGCCGTTCCAGCGCCACCGCCACCTGGTCGCACAGGGCTTCCAGCAGGCGGCGATCCTCCTGCGAGGGGCTGCGGTCGTCGTCGAAGCTGATCCCCAGCACGCCCAGCTTGCGCCGGCCGGTGGCCAGCGGCAGGAAGTGCCAGCGCGCGGCGGGCAGGGTTTCGGAGCCGCGGCCGGCCGGCTCGCCCCGGTCCCAGGCGAAGCGGGCGGCGGACTGGTCGCGCACCTCGAGCATGACGCCGGGGGGCACGCTGCCGGCGACGGCCAGCGTGTCGCCGGGCGCCGGCAGCAGCACCGCCGACTGGCAACGCAGCGTCGCTGCCACATGGCCGGTGGTGGCGCCGACCACATCAGGCACCCCGGTGGCCGAAGCGATCCGCCGGCCGAAATCGTAAAGCCGGTTGGTGCGGTCGACCAGCGCGGCCTGGGCATCGGCCCGGGACCGCAGTCGCGCCGCCAGATTGCCGGTGACCAGCGAGGCTGCCAGGAACAGGATCAGGGTCAGGAATTCGCCCTGCCGCGAGACGTTGAAGGTGAAGCGCGGCTCGGTGAAGAAGAAGTTGTAGCTGAAGAAACCCAGCACCGCCGCCGCCAGCGCCGCCCCGCGGCCGCGCCGGCTGGCCACCACGATCACCGCGGTCATGAAGATCACGCTCAGGCTGGCCACCGGGAACAGCCGGTCGGCCAGCCAGGCCACCCCGGTGGCCAGCCCGACGGCAAGGGCGGCTTCGGCCAGGGCGCGGGGCCGGGGGCCGGACAGCACCAGGTGCAGGCGGCGCGGTTCCGGTCGGCCGTCGGATTCGGGCGCGACGATGACCTCGAACGGCCCGGACCGGCGCAGCAGCCCGGCCGCCACGTCTTCACGGAAGGCGCGGGCGTACCAGCGCACCGGGCGCGGCCGGCCCAGCACGATGCGCCGGACGTTGCGCGCCCGGGCGAAGTCCAGGATCGCGCCGGCCACGTCGTGCCCGGCCTCGATGGTGGCAAGTTCCGCCCCCAGCCGTTCGGCCAGCCGGAGCGAGCCGGCCAGCTGGTCCTTCTCCGCCTCGGTCCGCGCCTCGGACCTGGGCGATGCCACCGACAGCGCGATCCAGTCGGTGCGCGCCCGGTCGGCCGAGCGCTTGGCGACGCGGATCGCCTCGCGGGCGGCGGGGCTTTCGTTCAGGCAGACCAGGATCAGCTCATGGGTCGGCCAGGGCCCGGGAATGGCGTGGGCCGCCATGTGCTCGCGCAGTTGCGCATCGACCCGGTCGGCGGCGGCGCGCATCGCCAGTTCCCTGAGCGCGGTCAGGTTGCCCTTGACGAAGAAGGACCCCAGCGCCCGCGCCGCCTGGTCCTGCGGATAGACCTTGCCGGCCTTCAGCCGTTCCACCAGTTCGTCGGGGGGAAGGTCGATCAGCTCGATCTCGTCGGCCAGTTCCAGCACCTTGTCGGGCACGGTCTCGCGCACCCGGACCCCGGTGATCCGCGCCACCACCTCGTTCAGGGTCTCGATGTGCTGGATGTTCAGGGTGGTATAGACGTCGATCCCGGCGGCAAGCACGTCCTCGACATCCTGCCAGCGCTTTTCGTGCCGGCCGCCTTCCGGGTTGGTGTGGGCCAGCTCGTCGATCAGTGCCAGTTGCGGCCGCCGGGCCAGAAGCGCGTCAAGGTCAAGCTCGGTCAGCACCCGCCCGCGATAGAGCATCGCCGCCCGCGGCAGCAGCGGCAGCCCGACCAGCTTGGCTTGCGTCTCGGCCCGGCCATGGGTCTCGACCAGCGCGGCCAGCACGTCGACCCCTTCGGCCAGCTTGCGGTGGCCGTCCTCGAGCATCGCCCAGGTCTTGCCGACGCCCGGCGCGGCGCCAAGGAAGATCTTCAGCCGGCCACGCCCCTCGCGCGCCGCCCGGGACAGCAGCGCGTCGGGCGAGGGGCGGGCGTCGGCGTCGGGCGGTGTCATTCGGCGGCGGTCTCCGGCGCCCCAGCGGGGGGCATCGGGAAGGCCGCGTCAAGGGCGAGGTTGGTCCGCAGCACGTTCACCCGCGGCTCGCCGTACAGACCGAACAGGCGCCCCTCGACGCGGCCTTCGATCAGTGTGCGCACCAAGGCCGGATCGGCGCGCCGTGCCGCCGCGATCCGGCCGGCCTGGGCCAGCGCGGTCGCGGGGCTGACATCGGGGTCGAGCCCCGAGGCCGAGGTTGTGACCGCGTCGATCGGGGCCGGGGTGCCGGTTTCCGCCAGCCACGCGGCGCGGCGGGCGGCGACCGCCTCGATCAGCGCCGCCGAGGTCGGGCCGAGGTTCGAGGCCCCGGTCCCGGCCGCGTTCCAGCCCGAGGCCGAGGGCCGCGGGTGCAGGTATCCCGGCGCGGCGAAGGGCTGGGCGATCAGCGCCGAGCCGATCACCCGCCCGTCCCGTTCGATCAGGCTGCCGCTGGCGGCGGCGGGAAACAGCGCGCCGGCAAGGCCGGTCATCGCCAGCGGATAGGCGATCCCGGTCAGCAGGGTGAAGGCCAGCGTCAGCACGATGGCGGGGCGCAGACGGGTCTGCATGGGCGTCTCCTCAGGCGAGGTGAAGGGCGGCAAGGGCAAGGTCGATCGCCTTGATGCCGACGAAGGGAACGATCAGGCCGCCGAGGCCATAGACGGCAAGGTTTCGGCGCAGCAGCGCGGCGGCGCTGGCGGGCCGGTAGGACACGCCGCGCAGCGCCAGCGGCACCAGCGCGATCAGGATCAGCGCATTGAAGATCACCGCCGACAGGATCGCCGAGGTCGGCGAGGCCAGCCCCATCACGTTCAGCACGCCAAGCCCGGGATAGGCGGCCACGAAGATCGCCGGCAGGATGGCGAAATACTTCGCCACGTCGTTGGCGATGGAAAAGGTGGTCAGTGCGCCTCGGCTGATCAGCAGCTGCTTGCCGACCAGCACCACCTCGATCAGCTTGGTGGGGTCGCTGTCGAGATCGATCAGGTTTGCTGCCTCCTTCGCCGCGGGCGTGCCGGCGTTCATCGCCACGCCCACATCGGCCTGCGCCAGTGCCGGGGCGTCGTTCGAGCCGTCGCCGCACATGGCGACCAACCGGCCGCCGGCCTGTTCGCGCCGGATCAGGTCCAGCTTCATCTCGGGCGTCGCCTCGGCCAGGAAATCGTCGACCCCGGCCTCGGCGGCGATGGCGGCGGCGGTCAGGGGGTTGTCGCCGGTGATCATCACGGTGCGAATGCCCATGGCGCGCAGTTCCGCGAAGCGGTCGCGCACGCCGGGCTTGACCACGTCCTTCAGGTGGATCGCCCCCAGGATCGCGCCGCCATCCGCGACCAGCAGCGGGGTGCCGCCGGACCGGGCAATCACCTCGATCTCGCGGGCCAGCGACACCGGCACCGGCTGGCCGGTGAAGCGCTGCACCGCCTCGACCGCGCCCTTGCGCAACTGCCGGCCGCCGTCCAGGTCCAGCCCCGACAGCCGGGTCTGGGCGGTGAAGGCGACCGGGCGGGCGCCGGCGGGCAGGTCGACCCCATGGCCCAGCAGCTCGCGCGCCTTGGCCACCACCGACTTGCCCTCGGGCGTCTCGTCGGCCAGCGAGGCAAGGCAGGCGGCCTCGGCCAGCCCGGCCGGGCTGATGCCGGGGGCGGGCAGGAAGCCGTCGGCCATGCGGTTGCCGAAGGTGATCGTCCCGGTCTTGTCCAAGAGCAGCGTGTCGACGTCGCCGGCGGCCTCGACCGCGCGGCCCGACTTGGCGATCACGTTGGCCTTCACCAGCCGGTCCATCCCGGCGATGCCGATGGCCGAGAGAAGCCCGCCGATGGTGGTGGGGATGAGCGTCACGAACAGCGCGCCCAGCACCACGACCGGAATCGTCGTCCCCGAGAAGGCGCCGAAAGCGGGCAGGGTCAGCACCACGAACAGGAAGATGAGCGTCAGCCCGACCAGAAGGATGCCGAGCGCGATCTCGTTCGGGGTCTTCTGACGCTCGGCGCCTTCGACCAGCGCGATCATGCGGTCAAGGAAGCTTTTCCCCGGTTCGGCGGTGATCTTGATCACCAGCCAGTCCGAGACGACCGTGGTGCCCCCGGTGACCGAGGACCGGTCGCCGCCGGCCTCGCGGATCACCGGCGCGGATTCCCCGGTGATCGCGCTTTCATTGACCGAGGCGACGCCCTTCACCGCCTCGCCATCGGTCGGGATCAGGTCGCCGGCTTCGACCAGCACGAACTGGCCGGGACGAAGCTGGGTGGACAGCACCGACTCGGCGCTGGCCGGGTCGGCATCGGCCCGGGCCAGCAGCTTCACCCGGGTTTCGCCCTGGGTGGCGCGCAAAGTGTCGGCGCGCGCCTTGCCGCGGCCTTCGGCAAGCGCCTCGGCGAAATTGGCGAACAGCACGCAGAGCCAGAGCCAGACCGAGATATGCAGCGCCACAAGCGCGCCCGGTGTGCCCGCGGCCAGGTCGCGCAGGCCGAGGAGGGTGGTCATCGCCGCGACCACGGCGGTCACGAACATCACCGGGTTGTGCCACAGCTTGCGCGGGTCGAGCTTGCCGAAGGCCTCGGCCAGGGCCGCGGGATAAAGCCCCGACAGGTCGGTGGTCTTGGGGTGTTTCGACATCGGATGGCCTCAGAAGCTCTGCCCGGCCCGGCGCGCGGTTTCTTCCGCGATCGGACCAAGGGCGAGGACGGGAAAGAAGGTCAGCGCGCCAAGGATCGCCACGGTCAGGACCAGAAGCGTCACGAACAGCGGCCCGTGGGTCGGGAAGGTGCCGCTGGTCGCTCCGGCCCGGGGCTTGCGGATCATCGACCCGGCGATGGCCAGCATCGGCACGATGACCGCATAGCGCCCGAACAGCATGATGATCCCCAGCGCGGTGGTCTGCCAGAGCTGCGCCGCGCCGTAGCCGCCGAAGGCCGAGCCGTTGTTGGCCGTCGCCGAGGAATAGGCATAGAGGATCTCGGACAGGCCGTGCGGCCCCGGATCCTGCACCGCCGCCAGCGCCGCGGGCACCGTCGCGGCCAGGGCGCCCCCCAGCAGGATCCCCGCCGGCATCGACAGGAAGGCCAGCATCGCCAGCGTGACCTCGCGCCCCTCGATCTTGCGGCCCAGGTATTCCGGCGTGCGACCGACCATCAGCCCGGCCAGGAACACCGCCAGCACGACATAGAGGAGGATGCCGTAGAGCCCGGCGCCGACGCCGCCGAAGATGACCTCGCCCACCTGCATGTTCAGCAGCATCACCAGCCCGGAGAGCGGCATGAAGCTGTCATGCATCGCGTTCACCGACCCGTTCGAGGCCGCGGTGGTCGAAGCCGCCCAGAGCGCCGACAGCATGGCGCCGAAGCGCTGTTCCTTGCCCTCCATGTTGGCGCCGATCCCCAGCGCCGGGTTGCCCGCGACCTCGGCCAGGTGGATCACCGCCAGCCCGGCCGCGAACATCACCGCCATGGCGGCGAAGATCGCCACCCCCTGCCGCCGGTCCCCGGCCATTCGGCCGTAGAGGAAGCAGAACGCCGCCGGGATGACGAGGATCGCCAGCGACTGTGCCATGTTCGAGGCCAGCGTCGGGTTCTCGAACGGATGCGCCGCGTTGACCCCGAAGAAGCCGCCGCCATTGGTGCCAAGCTGCTTGATCGCGATCTGCGCCGCCGCGGGACCCCGCGCGATCACCTGCGCGCCGCCTTCCAGCCCGGTCGCGGTCACCGCGCCCTGAAGCGTCTGCGGCACGCCCTGGGCGGCCAGGAACAGCGCCAGCAGGATCGACAGCGGCAGCAGGATCCACAGCACCGACCGGGTCAGGTCGAGCCAGAAGTTGCCCAGATCCGCCCCCTTCGGCGCGGTGAAACCGCGGATCACCGCCAGCGCCACCGCCATGCCGGTGCCGGCGCTGACGAAATTCTGCACCGTCAGCCCCGCCATCTGCGACAGGTACGACAGCTGCGCCTCGCCCGAATAGGCCTGCCAGTTGGTGTTGGTCACGAAGCTGACCGCGGTGTTGAAGGCCAGATCCGGCGCCATGGCGGCGATCCCGTCCGGGTTCAGGGCCAGCACCCCCTGAAGGCGCAGGATCCCATAGAGCAGGACGAAGCCCGCCAGGTTGAAGGCCAGCACCGCAAGGGCATAATCGGCCCAGCCCATGCCGCGGGCCGGATCGATCCCGGCCAGGCGCAGGAAGCCGCGCTCGGCCCCGACAAGGGGCGCGAACCGCCCCTCATAGACCGCCGCCATCAGCGCGGCGACCGCCACGGCAAGGCCGGTCAGCACCGCGAAGTAGAGAAGATAGGCCACCAGGGTCATCGTCGCCTCAGAACCGGTTCGGCCGCAACAGCGCGGCCAGAAGATAGACGAACAGCCCGCCGGCAACGGCAAGGCCGAGGATCAGGTCGAACACGGCCATGGCTCAGAGCCGCCCGGCGGCACGGACGGCGAGCGCGAAGGCGAGAAAGCCGCCGAGGCCGAGAAGAAGATAGATTGCGTCACCCATGGGACCCCCTGTCAGGATGCCCCTCACTTGGGGCGGCGGGCCGTAAGCTGGCCATGGGGATTCCGCCGGGCCGGCATAAAGCGGGCGTAAGGACCGGGCCTTGCCGCGGGGCTGGCGCGCCGGTTGACCCCTGCGCGGCGCCTGCGTAAGCAGGATGCCTGTCCGGGACCATACCCGGCGGGTCCGGCAGGCAAGGGGCGGCATCCATGGCGACAGTTGTGACCGGTGACTGCCTGCGCCAGCCCGACTTCCTTGCCCCCTCGGACCGGATCGAACACCTGCCCTTCCTGTTCTGGCTGGTGCCCGCGCTGGCGCCGCTTGTCTGCGTCGATCTGGGCGCGGGAAGCGGGACGGGATATTTCGCGCTGTGTCAGGCGGTGGCGGCGGCCGGCCTGCCGGCGCGCTGCCTGGCCTGCGACCTTTGGGACGGGGCCGAGGGCGCGGGCAGCTTCCGGACCGTCTCGGACCACAATGCCCGCCACTATGCCGGGTTCTCGCAGATCCGGCAGGCAGACCCGGGGGCGGGGCCCGCGCCGGCCTTCCCCGGGCCGGTCGGCCTGCTGGTGATCGGCGGCGACAGCGCCGAGGCCGGTTTCGCGGCCTGGTCCGGCGTGCTCGCCCCCGGCGCCGTGGTGCTGATCCACGGCACCGACGCAGGCGCTGCGGCGCGGCTCTGGCAACGGCTTTCGGCGGACCATCCCGCCTTCGGCTTCCGCCATGGCGGCGGGCTGGGCGTGGTGGCGATGGGCGAGACCCCGCCCGGGCTGGCCGGCCTGTTCGACACCGGGGCCGACCCCGACGCGGGCGAGGCGTTGCGCGCGACCTTCGCCGCCCTGGGGCGTGGCCTTGCCGCCGGGCTGGAACGCGACGATTTGCGGGCGGCGGTCGAAGCGCTGACCGTCGGGGCCGATGCCGCTCAGGCGCCGCACGGCGATCCGGCCGAACTGGCCGCGCTGCGCCGGGATCTGGCCCGGGCCCGCGGCCGGCCGCTGCGGACCCTCGGCGACTATCTGGCGTTCCGCCTTCTGGGGGGGCTGGCCCGGTTCAGCCCGCCCCTGTCGGGCAAGCGCGCCGCGCGGCTGGTCCGAAGCGCTGCCAAGCGCGACCCGGCGCGGTCGCTGGGTGCCGACGACGCCCCCGGCGACCGGGACGCGGCCGGCGACAGCGGCGCTACGGCACGGCTGGCCCCGGCCACGGCGGGGCGCACGGCCGACCCAGCCCGGCCGACGGTGCTGGTGGTCAGCCACGAAGCGAGCCTGACAGGCGCCCCGGTGCTGGCCTGGAACCTGGTCCGGACCCTGGCCGAGACCTGCAACGTGGTCACCCTGACCCTGAAGGGCGGGCCCCTTTGTGGGCCGTTCCGCGCGGCCTCGGTCGCCTTCTACGAAACCGACCGCAAGACGATCGGCGCCGGCGCCCTGCGCCGGATGGTGCGCGGGATTTGCGCCCGCCACGGCATCGCATACGCCCTGGTCAACAGTGTCCAGTCCCGCGCCGTGCTGCCGGGACTGCGCGCGGCCGGGGTGCCCTCGGTGGCCTTGATCCACGAATTCGCCGCGAACATCCGCCCGGCCGGAGCCATGGCCGAGGTGATCCGCGACGCCGACCGGGTGGTGTTCTCGACCCGGATGACGCTGGAGAACGCCCTGGCCAGTTGCGGCCTGTCCCGCGGCGCCGCGATCCATGTCCTGCCGCAGGGCAAGTGCCTTGTGCCCGCGGCCGGTGACGGCGGCGACGCGGCGGCGGAACGGCACCGGCTGGACGGACTGCTGCGGCCGGGCGGGGCGGGCGCGGAAGCGGAAGCGGGCGTGGATGCGGGGCCGCGCGATTACGTGGTGATCGGCGCCGGCGCCATCGAGCCGCGCAAGGGTGTCGACCTGTTCATCGAATGCGCCACGCGGCTTTGTGCGGCGCCGGGCGGCGGGCGCTTCCGCTTCGTCTGGATCGGCGCGGGCTATGATCCCGAGACCGACAACCGCGGCTCGGCCCTGCTGGCGGACCAGATCGCCCGCGCCGGCATCGGCGGGCAGCTGGCGGTGATCCCGCCCACCGGCGAGATCGAATATGCCTACCGGCAGGCCGACCTGCTGCTGCTGACCTCGCGGCTGGACCCGCTGCCCAATGTGGCGATCGACGCGCTGGTCGCGGGAACGCCGGTGGTCTGCTTCGCCCGCACCACCGGGATTGCGGACGTGCTGGCGGAAAGCGGCCTCGCCGCGGCCTGCGTCGCGCGCTATCTGGACACGGCCGACATGGCGGCCAAGGTCCGGGCGTTGGCCGATGACACCGCCTTCCGCGCCGGGGTGGCGCGGCAGGGGCAACAGGCGGCCGCCGCGCGGTTCGACTTTCCGCGCTATGCCGCGCGGCTTCAGGCGCTGGCCGGATCGGTCCAGCCGCGCGCGCAGCAGATCGAGGCCGATGTGGCCGCCATCGCCGCGTCCGGCGCGTTCCGCCCGGACTTCTTTCGCCCAAGGCCGCGCGCCCGGGACAGCGCGGACGCGGCGATCGCGGAGTACGTCCGCGCCAGTTGGGAGGGCGCGGCGCTGCGCAAGCCGATGCCCGGGTTCAACCCGGCAGTCTATGCCGAACGCACCGACCCGGCGGAGAAGGGTGGGAGTGGCGAGCCCTTCGTGCGCTTCCTGGCAGCCGGCCAGCCCGCGGGCCCCTGGGCCTGTCCGCTGATAACCCCGGACAGCCCGAATGCCCTGCCCGCGGACCCGCCTCGGGTGGCGCTGCAGATCCATGCCTTCTACCTCGACGAGGTCGGTGCGATCCTGGACCGGCTGATGCGCAACCGGGCCCGGCCCGACCTGTTCGTCAGCACCTTGGCCGGACAGGTCGACGCCGCCCGCGCCGCCTTCGCCGCCTATGACGGCCCCGTCGCCGCGATCGAACCGGTGCCGAACCGCGGCCGTGACATCGCGCCCTGGCTGACCCATTTCGGCCCGCGCCTGACCGATGGCTATGACATCATCGGCCATGTCCACACCAAGAAGACCCTCGACTATGGCGCAAGGCGCACCATCGACGCCTGGAAGGACTTCCTGGCCGAGAACCTTCTGGGCGGCGACCGGGGCGGGGCGATGCTGGACCGAGTCCTTGCCGCCATGACAGCAGACCCGCAGATTGCCATCGTGTTCCCGGACGATCCGAACGTGATGGGCTGGGGTCCGAACCGCGCCATCGCCGAGACCCTGGCGGCCCGCATGGGGATCGACCTTCTGCCCGACCAGTTCGACTTTTCCGTCGGGTCAATGGCCTGGATGCGCGCCGGCCTGTTCCGGCAATTCGTTGCGCTCGGGCTCGACTGGGGCGATTATCCGACCGAACCGGTGCCTCATGACGGCACCGTCCTGCACGCACTCGAACGGCTTTTCGGCGTGGTGCCGGCCATCCGGGGACAGGCGGTTGCTCTGACCAACGTGCCCGGGCTGTCGCGCTAGGACTTGCAGACTTCGATGAGGGAGATTGATCTTGAAGGTACTTGTCATCGGCGGCTGCGGCTTCATCGGGTCGCATGTGGTGGACGCGCTTCTGGCCGCAGGCCACGCAGTGCGGGTGTTCGACCGCCAGGCCGAACGGTTCCGCCCGCCGCTGACCGGGGTCGACTACCGCTTCGGCGATTTCCTCGACCGGATGGCGGTGGCCGAGGCGATCTCGGGGGTCGACACGGTGTTCCACCTGGTCAGCACGACCTTCCCGGGGACCGCGAACCTCGACCCGAAGACCGATGTGCGCGACAACCTGATCGGCACCCTGCAACTGGTCGAGACCATGCTGGGGCTGGAGATCCCGCGCTTGCTGTTCCTGTCCTCGGGCGGCACGGTCTACGGCATCCCCGAGCAGGTGCCGATCCCCGAGGATCACCCGCTGCGCCCGATCAACTCCTACGGCATCGTCAAGGCGGCGATCGAGAACTACCTGATGATGTTCCGGCAGACCCGCGGCCTGAAGCCCGTGATCGTGCGCGCCTCGAACCCGTTCGGGCCGCGGCAGGGCCATACCGGGATCCAGGGCGTGGTCTCGACCTTCCTGCGCCAGATCGCGGACGGCGAGACCATCGAGATCTGGGGCGACGGGTCGGTGGTGCGCGACTATCTCGACGTGCGCGACCTGGCCGAGTTCTGCGTCATTGCCGGCAGCAGCACGGAGCAGGGCATCTACAACGCCGGCAGCGGCACCGGCACCTCGCTGACCGGGCTGCTGGACGCGATCCGCGAGACCACCGGACTCCGGATCGAGCCGCGCTTCCGCCCCGGCCGCGCGATCGACGTGCCGGTGTCGATCCTGGACTGTTCGGCAGCCGAACGGGATTTCGGCTGGAACGCCCGCCACAGCCTGCGCGACTCGCTGGCCGAAGCCTGGGCCTGGCAGATGCAGGTCAGGGAAGCCCCGGCCGCGCCGCCCGTGGCGCCGTCGGCCGGGCCGGCCAGCTAGCTAGACGCGGGGGACGCCACGGCCGCGGGCCTTGCGCCAGAGCCGCTTGAGTCCGCGGAAGGGTGGCTTCAGGCCGTCGTGCGGGCGTTTCCGTTTGGTCCCGGCAGGTGGCAGAGCCTGCGTGGCGTCAGGCAGGGAGTCGGGCACCGATGCCGGCGGCAGGTCCGCTGCCGGCTCGGGTGTCGGGGCTTCTGCCGGCTGGGCCGCTGCTCGTAGCGATGGCTCATCGTCGGCGCCGCCCGCTCCGACGTCGATTGCCGCGATCCAGTCCTCAGGCTGCGGCGCCGGAAGCTGATCCCCTGCCGGATCCGGCGGCGGGACGTCTGGAAGTCCGGCTGCCGCTTGCGGCGATGGCTCGTCGTTTGCGTGGTCAGGTGCGACCGCCGCGATCCCGACTTCAGGTTCTGGCAAGGCCTGACGTGCAGCGGCAGCGGCCTCGATCCGGGCCAGCCGCGCCGAAAGATCCCGTTCCATCGTGGCGGTCATCTGTGCCGTCAGTCGGGCCAGCTGGCGGCCGACCCGGGCGCGTTCGTGCTCGGCCGCGTC
>JBGAOK010000064.1:0-19475 GCA_044221805.1 Meridianimarinicoccus sp. | reverse complement strand
GCCAGCGCCTTCAGGCGCAAATCCAGATCGGCGCCAGCGCCGCGCAGGGGGTCGCGAGCCTCGACCAGCGCGGCCAGGGGCGCGGCCTGCGGTCCGGCCAGAAGCAGCATGTGCCCCAGCCGCGGGTGCAGCGGCAGCCCGGCCAGCGCCCGGCCATGGCCGGTGATCCGGCCCTTCGGGTCGAGCGCGCCCAGATCGGCCAGCAGGGCGCGAGCCTCGGCCAGGGCCGGAGCGGGGGGCTGGGTCAGGAAGGCCAGATCGCCCGGCGCGGCGCCCCATTGGGCAAGGTCGAGGGCGAGGCCGGTCAGGTCCGCGGCCTCGATCTCGGCCGGGGGATGGGCGGCGAGCGCGCCCTCCTCGCCCCTGGTCCAGAGCCGGTAGCAGGTGCCGGGGGCGACCCGACCGGCGCGGCCGCGGCGCTGCTCGGCCTCGGCCCGGGTGACCCGCTCGGTCACCAGCCGGGACATGCCCGAGCCGGGGTCGAAACGGGCGCGCCGGGCGCGGCCGGCATCGACCACGACGCGGATGTCCTCGATCGTCAGCGAGGTCTCGGCGATGGCGGTGGCCAGTACCAGCTTGCGCCCCGTGGCCAGCGGCGCGATCGCGGCCCGCTGGTCCTTGGCGGGCAGCGCGCCGTAGAGCGGCAGCAGCCGGCAGCCGGCGGGCAGGCGGGGGCCGAGCAGGGCGGCGGTGCGGCGGATCTCGGCCTCGCCGGGCAGGAAGACGAGGACGCCGCCGTCGGTCTCGTCCAGCGCGCGCAGGGTCAGGTCCGCCGTGGCGGCCTCGATCCGCTGAGTGCGCGGGCGCGGCGCCTCAAGCCAGCGGGTCTCGACCGGGAAGGCGCGGCCCTGCGACGTGATGACCGGGGCGGTGTCCAGCAGCGCAGCGACCGGGGCCGCGTCCAGCGTCGCCGACATTACCAGAAGCCGCAGGTCGGGGCGCAGCGCGCCGCGCACCTCCCAGGCCAGGGCAAGGCCCAGGTCGGCCTGCAAGGACCGTTCGTGGAATTCGTCGAAAATCACCGTGCCGATGCCGGCCAGTTCCGGGTCGGTCTGCAGCCGGCGGGTCAGGATGCCTTCGGTGACGACCTCGATCCTTGTCGCGGCGGAGACCTGCGTCTCGCCGCGGATGCGGTAGCCGACGCTCTGGCCGACGCTTTCGCCCAGGGTCGCGGCCATGCGCTCGGCGGCGGCGCGGGCGGCGATGCGGCGCGGTTCCAGCATCAGGATGCGGCCCGCCGCGCCCGCCGCCAGCAGCGCCAGCGGCACCCGCGTGGTCTTGCCGGCGCCGGGGGGCGCCTCGAGCACGGCGCGGCCATGGGTCTCCAGTGCCGCGACGATGGCGGGCAGGACCGGGTCGATCGGCAGCGGGGCGGCGGCGGGGTCGGCTTGCATGGTGCCTTATCCCCGACCCGCGCGCCCCATGCAAACCGAAGCGACGACCGGCCTCAGTTGATCCTCTGGATCCGCGCCGCGCCGACGCTGGTCTCGAAGCTCAGGCTGCTGACCCGATAGCGGCCATCGGGCAGCCGGTCGTAAATCATCGTCAGCGGCCAGTCGCGCTGCCCCGCCATGTCCCTGGACGAGAAGCCGGCGACCCGGCTGTAGACGCCGCGACAGGTCAGCCCGCCGCCCGCGCGCGGCTCGGGCTCGCCCAGCACGATCCGGTGGCGCTTGCGCCCGTCATAGATCGACAGGTCGAGCCGGCAGGCCAGATCGGCGGGACGGTCGCGCAGGATCGCGAAGGCGGCGGTGGTGGTGTCCACGGTGCCCTTCTGCCCGGCCGGCGGTGCGCTGTGTTTCGACGGGGTGTCTGGCGGGTCGTCGGTGACCGCCGGCACGCCGCCGGCATAGGTGAAGGTGCGGGTCGTGGTCTCGCCGCCGCGGCGGGTGATCTCGCGCGCTTCCGCGGGTCGGTAGCTGTTGCCGCCGGTACTGCCTTCCGCACTCGTGTCGACCGTCGCGTCGAACAGCATGCCCAGCACGCCGCCCGGGCGGGCGGCGCCGCTGACCGCATAGCGCTCGCCGGACTGGGTGGCCTCGAAGCTCAGCGTGCCGGCTTCAAGGCCGGCGAAGCTGAGTTCGAACCGTCCGGTTTCGGCCCCGGCGGCGCCTGCCGATACGGCGGCGGCCAGTGCGAGGATGCCTGCAACCCGTGCAACCATGGCCTGCTTTCCTTCATTCCGGCTTCCTGCTGGACATATCGGCCCCCTCGCGGCAAGACAACGCCCACACCGAATTGTGACGGAGCGCCGATGTCCGTGACCCAGCCCGACCCCCGCTCCGCGTCCGCACCCGCCACCGGGACGGCCGACCTGGCGGCCCGGATCCTTGCCGGCGACCGCCGGGCGCTGGCGCGGGCGATCACCCTGGTGGAAAGCCGGCGGGCCGACCACCGGGCCGAGGCCGGGGCGCTGCTGGATGCGCTGCGCGGCGCCGGGCGCGAGGCGCTGCGGATCGGCCTCTCGGGCACGCCGGGGGTCGGCAAGTCGACCTTCATCGAAAGCTTCGGCATGCTCTTGACCGGGCAGGGGCTGCGCGTCGCGGTGCTGGCGGTGGACCCGTCCTCGGCCCGCTCGGGCGGGTCGATCCTGGGCGACAAGACCCGGATGGAACGGCTGTCGCGGGACCCGCGCGCCTTCATCCGGCCCTCGCCCAGCCAGACCCATCTGGGCGGCGTGGCCCGGCGCACCCGCGAGGCGGTGGCGCTGTGCGAGGCGGCCGGGTTCGATGTGGTGCTGATCGAGACCGTGGGCGTCGGCCAGTCCGAGACCGTGGTGGCCGAGATGTCCGATCTGTTCCTGCTCTTGATGGCGCCGGCGGGCGGCGACGAGTTGCAGGGTGTCAAGCGCGGCATCATGGAGATCGCCGACCTGATCCTGGTCAACAAGGCCGATGGCGAGCTGAAGGCGACCGCGATGCGGACCTGCGCCGATTATGCTGGCGCGCTGCGTCTGCTCAGGAAGCGGCCGCAGGACCCGCCGGGCTATCCCAAGGCGATCATGGTCTCGGCGATCGAGGAAACCGGGCTGGCCGCGGCCTGGGACGAGATCCAGGCGCTGGCCGCGTGGCGGCGCAAGAACGGCCACTGGACCGCGCGCCGTGCCGATCAGGCCCGGCACTGGTTCGAGGAGGAGGTCCGCCAGGGCCTGCTGGCCCGGCTGGTCGAAGACCCCGCGGCGCGGTCGCGGATGGCGGAGCTTGGCGCCGGGGTGGCAAGGGGCGAGGTCGAGCCCGCCCGCGCCGCCGAGGCGATGCTGGCCTGGCTGAAGGGCTGAGACGCGACCGCAGAGCGCCTGGGGCCGACCTGCGGACCGGGCGCGGCCAAAAGTCTTGCCAAGACTTTTGGCGCCCGGCCGGTCGCGGCCATCGCCCGGTCGCGACGGCGGCAGGCGGCCGGGGCGGTTTTTCGGGGGCCGGCGGGGTCCGCGCCGGGGACCGATCCGATGCTGCGGCGGGCCGATTGCGGCTTGACCTCGCCGGCGACTCCGCGTAGACGCCACGAACCAATTCCGGGCGCTGCAACGGCGGCGCCTTTTGCATTCCGCTCGACGGTCCGGGGCAGCCGGATCTCGCCGAAGAGAGACGAGGACGAAACGATGTCGCGCCGCTGCGAACTGACCGGGACCGGGCCGATGGTTGGCAACAATGTCAGCCATGCCAACAACAAGACCAGGCGCCGCTTCCTTCCGAACCTGAAGGAAGTGAGCCTGATCTCCGACTCGCTGGGGCGCGCCTTCACCCTGCGCATCACCTCGGCGGCGCTGCGCAGCGTCGACCATCGCGGCGGTCTGGACGCATTCCTTGCCAAGGCCAAGGACGCCGACCTGTCGGCGGATGCGCTGAAGATCAAGAAGGACATCCAGAAGGCCAAGGCTTCGGCCTGAGCCTCGTGCCGGAAACGGCCGACTGACGGCCCCGCGCCCACCGCGCGGGGCTTTTTCACGTCTGGACGCCGGACCGGGGGCCGCAGCCCGCAGGTGCGGATGGCGCTTCACCGGTCTGGCCGCGCCGGCTATAGGCTTGCAGCCATGATGCCGGTCCGCAGCCTTGTCGCGCTCTGCCTCGCGCTGGCGATCGCCCTTGGCGCGGTCGCCTCGGGGGCCGCGCGCGGGCAAGCCCCGGCGGTGTCGGTCCTCACCATCTGCGGCGAGGCCGGCGCGGTGTCGCTGCCGGTCGATGCCGAGGGGCGGCCGGTCGACCGCTGTCATCATTGTCCCGACTGCCTGCTGCCGGGCGCGGCGACGCCGGTCGCGGGCCCGGCTTTGCCGGCCCGGCCGATGCGCGGGCGGGCGCTGGTGCGCTGCCGCGCCCCGGACACCGCCACCGGCCGGGTCCCGGTTGCCCGGCGCGCCCGGGGGCCGCCGGTCCGGTCCTGATCCCGAAACCGCCATTTCCGATCAGAGGACAGAACCGATGCTGAAATCCTTCCTTCTTGCCGGGGCGATGGCCGCCGGCCTTGCCACCGCGGCCGCCGCCGGCGACCTGACCGCAACCGACGCCTATGCCCGGGTCTCGGGCGCCACGGCCAAGTCCGGCGCCGTGTTCCTTGTGCTGACGAACGCCGGCGACACCGACGACACGCTGGTTGCCGCCGCCGCGCCGGTGGCCGAGCGGACCGAGCTGCACACCCACCTGCAGGACGCCGAGGGCGTGATGCGGATGGTCGAGGTCGAGGACGGCTTCCCGGTTCCCGCCGGCGGCAGCCACCCGCTGGCCCGCGGCGGCGACCACGTGATGCTGCTGGGCTTGACCGGGCCGCTGAAGGACGGCGACAGCTTTCCGCTGACCCTGACCTTCGAGAAGGCCGGCGATGTCACCATCGAGGTCGTGGTCGACTCGGCCCGCGACGCCGCGGCACCCGCCGGTCCGGGCATGGGCCATGCCGGCCACGGCGTCGGCGCCGGCAGCAACTGAGCCACGCGGGCGCGGACGGCGGCGCGGGGTCAGCCCTGCGCCGCCAGCACCGCGTCGACCCCGTCGGGGACGACCCGGCTGGCCGGGCCGTGACCGCACGGCGCCGCCGACCTGCGCGATCTTGCCAAGACTTTTGGCGCCCGGCCAGTAGTGGTCGCCCAGTCACAAGCGCCGGGGCAGTTTCTTGAGGCCGGCGGGGTCCCCGCCGACAGGTCGGCGGGCCGGTTGCGGCTTGACCCGCCGGCGACTCCGCGTAGACGCCACGAACCAATTCCGGGCGCTGCATCGGCGGCGCCCTTGCATTCCGCTCGACGGTCCGCGGCACCGGATCTCGCCGAAGATAGACGAGGACGAAACCATGTCGCGCCGCTGCGAACTGACCGGGACCGGGCCGATGGTTGGCAACAATGTCGGCCATACCAACAACAAGACCAGGCGCCGCTTCCTGCCGACCTGAAGGAAGTAGGGCTGATCTCCATTTCCTGGGGCGCGCCTTCACCCTGCGCATCACCTCGGCGGCGCTGCGCAGCGTCGACCATCGCGGCGGTCTGGACGCATTCGCCAAGGCCAAGGACGCCGACCTGTCGGCGGATGCGCTGAAGATCAAGAAGGACATCCAGAAGGCCAAGGCTTCGGCCTGAAGCCTCGTGCCGGAAACAGCCGACTGACGGCCGCGCCCCAGGGCGCGGGGCGCTTTTCGCATGCGGACGCCAGCACGAGGACCGCAACCTGCGGGCGCGGATGGCGCTTCACCGCCTCGACGGCGCCGACTGTAGGCTTTGGGGCCACGATGCCGGGTCCGCAACCTTGTCGCGCTCTGCCTCGCGCTGGCGATCGCCCTTGGCGCGGTCGCCTCGGGGGCCGCTCGCGGGCAGGCCCTGGCCGTGTCGGTCGACCATCTGCGGCGAAGCCGGCGCGGTGTCGCTGCCGGTCGATGCCGAGGGCGGCCGGTGGGCGCGCTGCCACCATTGCCCTGACTGCCGGTTGCTGGGCGCGGCGACGCTGGTCGCCGCGCCGACGCCGCCGGTCCGGCCGGTGCGCTGGCGCGCTGCCGCAGCTGCACGCCACTGCCACTGGCCGGGTCGGTGCCCGGCGCGCCCGAGGGCCGCGTCCGGTCCTGATCCCGAAACCGCCATTTCCCGATCAGAGGACAGAACCGATGCTGAAATCCCTTCTTCTTGCCGGGGCGATGGCCGCCGGCGCGCCGCCGCGGCCGCGGCCGGCGACCTGACCGCGACCGACGCCTATGCCCGGGTCTCGGGCGCCACGGCCAGGTCCGGTGCCATGTTCCTGGTGCTGACGAACGCCGGCACCGCCGATGACACGCTGATCGCCGCGACGCGCCGGTGGCCGAGCGGACCGAGCTGCACCCATCTGCAGGACGCCGAGGGCGTGATGCGGATGGTCGAGGTCGAGGACGGCTTCCCGGTGCCCGCCGGCGGCAGCCATCCGCTGGCCCGCGGCGGCGACCCGTGATGCTGCTGGGCCTGACCGGACCCCTGGCGAAGGACGGCGACAGCTTTCCGCTGACCCTGACCTTCGAGCATGCGGCAATGTCACCATCGAGGTCGTGGTCGACTCAGCCCAGGATGCGGCGATGCCCGCCGGGCAGGGTTGAGCCAGGCGTGCCGGCCATGCCGGTCACGGCATGGGCGGCAGCAACTGAGCCGCCGCGCTGGCGGCGCGGGGTCAGCCCTGCGCCGCCAGCACCGCGTCGACCCAGTCGGGGACGATCCGGCTGGCCGGGCCCTGCCGGGCCTCGTCGAACTCCAGCGCCACCTCGGAGGCCTCGAGGTTCAGCTCCAGGGTGCGCGCCCCGGCGGCCGCGGCCGCGTGCACGTAGCCCCCGGCCGGGTAGCCATTGTCCGAGGTGCCGAACGCCCCGCAGGTCTCGCAGGCCGCCAGCGCGGCGGCGATCCGGTCCAGGTGATAGGGATATTCGCCGAACCAGACCACGTCGGGACGGGTCGCGGCCCGGCCGCAGGCGGGGCAGGGATCGGCCGGCGCCATCTCGGCGGGGGCGTCCCAGCGATGGCCGCAGGCGGCGCAGAGCCCGCGCAGCAGCTCGCCATGCATGTGCACGACCCCGGTGGCGCCGCTGCGTTCGAGGAGGTCGTCGATGTTCTGGGTGACCAGCATCACCCGCCCGCCCAAGGCCCGGCTCAGCCGTGCCAGCGCCTGATGCGCCGGGTTCGGCGCCGCCTGCAGGCAGTTCGCCCGCCGGGCATTGTAGAACTCGTGCACCAGAGCGGGGTTGCGCGCGAAGCCCTGCGGCGTCGCCACGTCCTCCAGCGCATAGCGCGTCCACAGGCCGTCTGCGTCGCGGAAGGTGCCGAGACCGCTTTCCGCCGACAGGCCGGCGCCGGTCAGGACCACGATCTCGGGAAGGGCAGGCGCGGGGGGCATCGTCGGCTGGTCTCCGGACTTGGCACGGCCACAGGCTTCACCGTAAGCCTAGCCACATGTCCATGCCCAGTTCCAGCCCGCGCGTCCTGTTCGTCTGCCTTGGCAACATCTGCCGTTCGCCCACCGCCGAGGCGGTGATGCGGGCGCTGGCGCCGGACTGGCAGATCGACAGCGCCGGAACCGGCGGCTGGTACGCTGGCGAGCCGCCGCATGCCCCCGCGATCCGCGCCGCGGCCCGGCGCGGCTATGATCTGGCGCCGCTCCGGGCGCGGCAGATCACCCGCGCCGATTTCGACCGGTTCGACCGGATCGTGGTGATGGATCGCGCCAATCTGGCCGATGTGGAGCGTTTGCGTCCCCACGGTGTCATGACCCCTGTGGTCCGGCTGCTGGACCACGCCCCCGAGCTCGGGCCGCGCGATGTGCCCGACCCCTATTACACCGGCGAGTTCGACCGGGTGCTCGACCTGGTCGAGGCAGCCTGCCGGGGTCTCTTGCGGGATCTGGGCTGAGGTCTCAGCTGCAGCGCTGCTCGGCGGTGAGGCCAAACTGGCGATAGCGCTGCCAGAAGCTTTCGTCGCGTGCCGTGTCCGAGGTGCGCATCTCCTGCGCCCGGTCCGGATCCTTGAAGAAGCTCGCCACCAGCCGCTGGTCGTCCCGGGTCAGCATCTGGTCGGCCACCGACTGGATGCAGGCGCAGGTGCGCGGCTTGCCGGCGGTCGAGAAGCAGGCCTGGTCGATCGGACCGGCCGCGGCCGGCAGGGCAACGCCCGCGGAAAGGGCAAGCGCCAGAAGGGCGAAGGTCGTCCGGATGACTGCCATTGATGCCTCTGCACTCAGATTGAACTCGGGCTCTCGGGCCCCTGGCGGCAGTCTTGGCAGAATCCTGCCTGTTTCCCACGGCCTTCCGGCGGGCAAGAGCGCATGTCGGCGGATTTCTGCCGATGCGCCGGGCCGATCAGGACAGATCTGCCGGGGTCAGATGCACACCAGATGGTTGTCCCAGGTCCAGTCGCCGTCGATCTGCCCGATCTCGGTGCGCCCGGCGAACCGGTGCCCGATGCCCCCGGCCAGGGTGATGGCAAGGCCGGCTCCGTCGCGGGCAACGCCGCTGGCCTCGGGCAGCGAATCGGACCCGTTGGGCGCGCCGGTCGCCGCGTCGAAATAGAGGATCGTGCCGCCCTTCGGCCCGGTCACGGCGATCTCGCGGCCATCCCCGGCGATCGCCACCGAGCCGCCGTATTGCCTCAGCCCGGCGGTGTCCGGATGGTCGAGCAGGCGCAGGGCTTCGCCGCGCCGGTGGGTCGCGGCCAGCGGCACCGCCGCGCGCGGGTCGCCCTCCCATTGCAGCGCCATCGCCACCAGCCCCGAGGCATCGGCGGCGACATGGCGGATCGAGGCCATGTGTAGCGCGGCGGGCGGTTCGACCTGCTCGACGATCGCGCCCGCGGGCGAGAGATAGGTCAGGTTCGGCCGCATCGTCGGCACGTTCAGGTTGGCGCGGTCATAGTCGGGATGGGTCTGCACCCCGCCATTGGCCACCGCGAAGCTGCCATCGGCCAGCCGGATGATCTCGTGCGGGCCGATCCCGCCCGAGGCGATCTCGCCGATCCGGCGATAGCCGTCGGCGGCGTCCCAGATGCCCAGCCGCCCGTCCGGGATGTCATAGGCGTTCTCGGTGGTGTAGAGCAGCCGCCCGTCAGCGCTGAAGGCGCCGTGACCGTAGAAGTGGCGGTCGTCCGGGCTGGCCAGTTCGGCGACCCGGCTGCCGGTCGCGCAGTCGATCACCACGGCGAAGCGGCCGGGCCGGCGGGCGAAAGCGACCGCCTCGGCCCGGTGGGGATGCGCCGCGGCGGCATGGCCCCGGGCCGGGATCGGCAGCGCGAAGCGGACCACCCCGTCGCCGGCCAGCCCGACCAGCCAGGTCGAGTTGTCCGCCCGGTTGGCGGCGGTCAGGAAGCTGGGCGCGCCGGCGGCGGCCCAGCCCGGCGCGGCGAGGCTGGCGGCGGTGGCAAGGACGCCCCGGAACAGGAAGCCGCGTCGGTTCATGGCAGGGGCCCTTTCCGCCTTGCTTCGTCGTCCTCAGTCCCCGTCGGCCGAGCTGAACCCGGTCTGCACGCCGAGGTTCGGGCCGACCTCGTGGTCGACCTCGTCCTTCAGGGCCTCGACCCGGGTTTCCAGCGTCTCGACCCGGAAGCGGGTGACCGGATCCTTTACCGCCTCGCCGATCGGCATGCCGACGGCGGCCAGCCGGTCGTCGGCGTCGTCGAAGAACTCCTCAAGCTCGGCCAGATCGTCGGCCGGCACGGCGCCGCCGAAGCCGTCGACCACCAGCACCCGCGCGCCGTCGAGCTGGGCCGCGATGATGGCGTTGGTGAGGCCGGACCGCCAGGCCTCGGCCCGGGTCGGAAAGCTCTGCTCGAAGGTGCCGAGCGGCCGGCCGATGCGCACTGCCTCGACCCGTTCCAGCCCGAAATCCAGCGCGGTGTAAAGCGTCCGCGTCACCTCGGCCGGGGTGCGGTAGACCGGGTTCTCCGGCCCGGCGGTCAGCATCACCCCGGCCCATCCGCCGGGGCCGAACCAGTCGGCATAAAGCGCGCCCGCCACCCGGGCGAGGTTGCCGCTGATCCCCACCGCGGCCGGGCAGTCCGGCGCGTCGGTGGCCAGCAGAAGCTCCAGCGCCGGCAGTCCCTGCACCGCGGCGGACAATTGCGCCACCCAGGCCGGGTCGGCCTGCTTCTCGAGCGGTTGCTGCAGCAGGTCGCGCAGCGCCCGGCCGACGAAGTTCTTCTCGTCGGGCAGGAAGTTCACTGTCAGCGCTGCGCCCGAGGTCTGGATCGGGCCGAACTGGTAGCTGTCGAGCGGCGCCCAGGCGATCCAGGTCTGCGCGAAGGCGGCGGTCAGGGCCTCGGCACTGGAATCACCTGCGCAATACCGCGTGGCGGTGTCCGACAGGGTGGCGGCGGCATCGCGGAAGCGGGCGAACTGGCGGTCGAGAACCACCAGCGACCGTTCGGCAAGGGCCCTGTGGTCGATCTCGACCGGCGCGGCTTCGGCCGGGGCCGCACTTTCGCCGGTCGCGTCGTCCTCCCCGTCCTGGGCAAGGGCGCCCCCCGCGGCCATCACGGCGGCGGAGAGCAGGGCCACGGCAAGGACGGATCGGGTCATGTCACAGGGACTCCAGATAGGCGATCAGCGCGTCGCGGTCCTCGGCCGGCATCTCCCGGACCGCCTCGCGCGCCGGTTCCGCCTCGCCGCCATGCCACAGGATCGCTTCCATCAGGCTGCGGGCGCGGCCGTCATGCAGGTAGAAGGCCGTGCCGCTGACCGTTTCGGTCATGCCGATCCCCCACAGCGGCGCGGTGCGCCATTCCTGCCCGCTCGCCTCCCATTCCGGGCGGTTGTCCGCCAGCCCCGGCCCCATGTCGTGGAGCAGGAAGTCGGAATAGGGCCAGATCAGCTGGAAGCTCTGCTCGGGCCGGTCGGCAAGCCGGTGGGTGACGTATTTCGGCACATGGCAGGACGGGCAGCCCGCGCCATAGAACAGCGCCTTGCCCTGCAGCACCTGGGCGTCGTCCACCGACCGCCGCGCCGGGACGGCCAGGTTGCGGGAATAGAAGGTGACCAGATCCAGCACCTCGGCCGGGGCTTCCAGCCCGCTGTCCGCGTCTGCACCGTCGGGGGCGGCGCGGCAGTCGGTCTGGGCGGGGCTGCATTCGCCCCAGCTGCCGGGGTGGAGCGGGTTCGAGATGCCCATGTCGCCGGCGAAGGCGCCGGCGGACTGAGCCTTGATGGTCGGCGCCCCGGCCTTCAGCCCGAAGCGGCCCAGCATCCACTGGCCGTACTCGTCCGACCAGACCCGGTTGGCGCGGCCCGAGATCCCGTCGCCATCGGCGTCGTCGGGATCGGCATGGGCGAGGATGTCGGCTTCCGGGATCGTCTCGACCAGCCCCAGCCCGACCATCTGCGGCGCCACCCGGGGGCTGAGCTCAACCGCCGGGTCGAGCGGGCCATAGGCGGGATCGGCGACCGAATAGCTGGGCGCGCGCAACTCGATGACGCTGCCGTCGGCCATGGCGACGGGCAGCGGGGTGTAGTCGATCACCATCAGCCCTTCGCCGGGATGCCCGGCGATGGCCTTGTCCTGAAGCTGGGTGCCATAGGTCGGCTCGGGCGCGTTCGCCATGTAGGCCAGCGTATCGGCCGGCAGGCCGGAGGTCTCCTTCGGCACCGACAGGCGCAGGAACATCGACTCGGCCGGCTGGCCCGCCTCGGGCGGATGGCCGCGGCCATCCTTTAGGTGGCAGTTCTGGCAGCCGCGCGCGTTGTAGAGCGGCCCGAGCCCGTCGGACGAGGTGGTCGAGGATGGCGCGGTGACCCAGAGCTTGGTGAAGAAGCCGTTGCCCACCTTGAAGTCCATCTCGCGCTCGAAGGCCATGTTGGCCGAAGGAAACGAGAAGGCATCGCGCGAGTGCAGGTCGGCCCGGGTGGCGGCGCCGGCGGGCTTGGTCTCGAAGGGCTCGGCGGCGGTGAAATCGCCAGTGGGTGCGGTGACGTCGGCGATCCGGGCGGCCTCGGCCGGGGTGCGCGGCACGGGCGCCAGATGCGGCTCGCCCCAGGGCGCGGCGGGCAGGTCGGTCGCGGCGCCGGCCCAGGCCGGTGCGGCGGCGATGCCCGTCCCCGCGGCAAGGACCGCGAGGAAGAGGCGAAGGGGGTTACTGGGCCTCGTTCGCGGGAAGGGCATTGAGCAGTTCCCAGCGTTCTGCACCGATCCGGTCGTGGAGCGCGATCTGCGTCTCCAGGAAATCAATGTGGCCTTCCTCATCGGAAATCAGGTCCTCGAACAGGGTCATTGACACGTAATCACCGACGCTGTCGCAATGGTCGCGCGCCTCGATGTACAGGGTGCGGGCGTCGTTCTCGGCGGCGAGGTCGCAATCCAGCGTTTCCCGCGCGCTCTGCCCGATGCGCAGCGGATCAAGCCGCTGCAGGTTCGGGTGGCCCTCAAGGAAGATGATCCGCGCGATCAGCTTGTCGGCGTGCTGCATCTCCTCGATGCTTTCGGCGCGGGACTTGGCGGCCAGCTTGCCGAGGCCCCAGTCCTCCTGCAGCCGGTAGTGCAGCCAGTACTGGCTGACCGCGGTCAGTTCGCTGCGCAGCGCCGCGTTCAGATACTCGATGACCTTGGCATCGCCCTTCATGTGTCGTCCCTTCCTCTGCCTGCGGGGCGGCCCGGCTGGGCCCGCTTCCGTCGGTTGACGCTTTCGTCCCTGTCCGGGATTTCCATCCCCGGAACCGGGAAGCTCGGGTTCGCCTGCATCTGCGCCAGGAACAACGGCAGGCAGCCGCCGCAATCTGCGGATTTCCCCAGCGCCCGGTAGATCCGTCCCGGCGTGATCAAGACGTCGGGGTCGGCGGCGCGCATCCAGTCGATGGCCGCATCGATGTCCCGGTCGGTGATGGTCTGACAATGGCAGATGATCATGTGCGCTGCCCCCTTGCCGGGATCCTGTGGCGGTTACTGGAAGACGGCCGTGGGGTTGTCGAGGCTGTCCGACCCTTCGACCGTGATCGGGGTCAGGCCGACCACTTCGACCGCCCGTTCGATGTTGCGGGTCTGGGCCACCAGCGCGTCGATCGCGGTCTGCACCAGCGCCTCGCCCGCCGCATTGCCGGGGGCCAGCATCTGGTCATAGGCGGTGCCGGCCTCGCCTGCGGTCTTGATCGCGGCAAGGGCGATCATCGTGGCGTCCATGTCGGCGAGAAGGGCGCCGGCCAGCGCCGGGTCCTTGTCACCGACCACATCGTACAGCGACGGTCCCTCGACGACGCTGCCGTCGATCCTGACATAGCGCCCGGTATAGACATTGTGCATGCCCAGCCCGTCGTAGAAGTGGCTGTTGAAGGTGTTGTCCGAGAAGCAGTCGTGTTCCTCCTCAGGGTCGTGCAGCATCAGGCCCAGCTTCATCCGCTGCCCGGCCTGTTCGCCATAGGACAGCGAGCCGATCCCGGTGAAGGCCATGACCAGACCCTGCTGCGGGTCGGCGGTGACGTCGGCGCGGGCCTGGCCGCCGTCGGACCACATCGTCACCGCGTCCTCGAGATCCGAAATCAGCAGCAGGGTCGCCGCCTGCAGGTACTGGATGCGCCGGTCGCAATTGCCGCCGGTGCAGGATGCCGGGTCGAAATCGCTGGCCGGGCGAGCGCCGGCGCCCGGGCCGGTCCCGTTCAGGTCCTGCCCCCAGAGCAGGAATTCGACGGCGTGATAGCCGGTGGCGACATTGGCCTCGATGCCGTCGATCTCGTGCAGGCTCTCGATCAGCTCGGGGGTGATCTGGGCGGCGTCAAGGCTGCGGCCGGCCACGGTGATTGCCGGGTTGGCGATGACGTTGACCACCGCATAGGGGTTCTCGTCATTGCCGCCGAGCAGGGCGTCCACATAGTCGATCAGGCCTTCGTCCAGCGGCCAGGCGTTGACCTTGCCTTCCCATTCATCGACGGCCGGGTTCCCGAAGCGGAAGGCCTCGGTCTGCTGGTAGGGCACCCGCGCGGCGATCCAGGCGGCCTTGGCGGCGGCCAGGGTCTCGGGCGTGGGCTGGGCGACCAGCGCGTCCACCGCCTTTCCCAGCGCCACCGCCAGGGTCAGGCTGTCCTGATAGCTGGCCAGCGCGATGTCCGCATAGGTGGCGACCACGGCGGTCGGGTCCACCGGGTCGGCACCGGCAGGGACGGCTGTGCCGACCAGCAACGAGGCGAGGATGGGAAGCAGTCGACGGGTCATGGTCATCCCTTCATGGGTCAGTCGGCGGCGATCATGACAGGACGGTACCCGATCAAATTCGTCGGGAAAAGCTTTTCCGACCGAATTGATCGGAAAATTTGCCGCAGTGCCGAAACCCCTGGCCGGGCGGCCGTGCCGCCGCGAGGCTGCCTGCCGTGGGCGTGGAAGACCGGCGCCGCCTCGGCGGCGACCCCCCCGCGGGTCAGCCGTCGGCGGCGATCAGGGCGGTGAGGACCGCCCGGGCCTCGTCCCCGTTCCAGTCGGCGCCGCCGGTCAGCCGGGCAACCTCCTGCCCGTCGCGGTCGAGGATCACGGTCACCGGCAGGCCGAACACCGCCATGGACCGCGCCAGAACCATCGAGCTGTCGGTATAGCGGGGCAGGACGGTGATGCCTTCCTCCTCGAAGAAGCGGGTGATCCCCTGCGGCGAGTTCCGCCCCGTCGCCAACGTCACCACCGCCAGATCGTCGCCCCCCATCCCGGCCTGGAGCCGGTCGAGCGAGGGCATCTCCTCGCGGCAGGGGCCGCACCAGGTCGCCCAGAAGTTCAGCACCACCACCTTGCCGCGGAAATCCGCAAGGCTGTGGCTGGCGCCGTCGAGGTCGGTGAAGCTGCCGTCGATCGCCGACTTCGGTGCCGGATGCACCACCAGCTTTGCCATGTCCCCGGTCCTGAGGCTCTCGATCGCGGCGGGCACAGCCTCGGCGCCGGCAGGGCCGGGCCAGAATGCGGGCGAGAGGGCGGGCGCCAACGCCAGCGCGGCGAGGATCTGAGCAAGCAACGGCACGAAAAAAGGGGCAGGGGCGCGCATGGGATCTCCGCGTCGGTTCCACCGGGCAGGATGCGCCCCGGGGAACCGGGGTCAAGCGCGCCGGGCCGCACTGGCGGAACTGTGATCCGGTTTGCGCGACCGGGCCGCGGCGCCTATAGAACGCCCCACAGGCGGGAACGCGCGGCAACGGGGTCAGGGCGATGAGCGAAGGCAGCAGCAACGCGATGTGGGGCGGGCGGTTCAGCGCCGGGCCCGACGCCATCATGGAGGCGATCAACGCCTCGATCGGCTTCGACAAGCGGCTCAGCGACCAGGACATCCGTGGCTCGATCGCCCACGCGGCGATGCTGGCGAAGCAGGGCATCCTGACCGAGGCCGACGCCGCCGCCATCACCGACGGGCTGGGCGCGGTGAAGGCCGAGATCGACGCCGGTGACTTCGCCTTCAAGACCGCGCTCGAGGACATCCACATGAACGTGGAAAGCCGCCTGCGCGAGATCATCGGCGCCGCTGCCGGCCGGCTGCACACGGCGCGGTCGCGCAACGACCAGGTGGCGACCGACTTCCGGCTCTGGGTGCGCGACCAGACCGACGCCGCCATCCACGGGATCGCGGCGCTGCAACGCGCGCTCCTGTCTCAGGCCGAGGCCGGCGCGGACTGGGTGATGCCGGGCTTCACCCATCTGCAGACCGCCCAGCCGGTGACCTGGGGCCACCACATGATGGCCTATGTGGAGATGCTGGCGCGCGACGAGGGCCGGTTCCGCGATGCCCGCGCGCGGATGAACGAATGCCCGCTGGGTGCCGCGGCGCTGGCGGGCACCTCGTTCCCGATCAACCGGCACATGACCGCCGCCGCGCTGGGGTTCGACCGGCCGATGGCGAACAGCCTCGATGCCGTCTCGGACCGCGACTTCGCACTGGAATTCCTGGCCGCGGCGTCGATCTGCGCGCTGCACCTGAGCCGCTTCGCCGAGGAGCTGGTGATCTGGTCCTCGGCCCAGTTCCGCTTCGTCTGGCTGTCGGACCGGTTCTCGACCGGCTCGTCGATCATGCCCCAGAAGAAGAACCCGGACGCGGCCGAGCTGATCCGCGCCAAGATCGGCCGGGTGGTCGGCGCCAACGTGGCGCTGCTGATGGTGATGAAGGGGCTGCCCTTGGCCTATTCCAAGGACATGCAGGAGGACAAGGAACAGGTCTTCGACGCCGCCGACACGCTGATGCTGGTGCTGGCGGCGATGGAGGGCATGGTGCGCGACATGACCGCGAACCGCGCCGGGCTGGAAGCCGCGGCGTCGAGCGGCTTCTCGACCGCGACCGATCTGGCCGACTGGCTGGTGCGCGAACTGGGCCTGCCGTTCCGCGAGGCGCATCACGTGACCGGCGCGCTGGTGGCGATGGCGGAATCCCGCGGCGTCGACCTGCCGGATCTGAGCCTTGCCGACATGCAGGGCGTCCACGGCGCGATCCGGGCCGACGTGTTCGACGTTCTGGGCGTCCACAACTCGGTCGCCAGCCGCACCAGCTATGGCGGGACCGCGCCCGCCCGGGTGCGCGAGCAGGTGGCGCGCTGGACGGAGATCCTCGGGTGATCCGGGGCGGGGCGCTGCTGGCCGCGGCCGCGCTGGCCACGATCGCGGGCTGCGCCGGGGCGCGGCCCCAGGCCGGCGCGACGGTCGGCACCGGCGGGGTCGGCGGCTATGCCGGCGCCTCGAGCGGGCCGGTCAGCGCCGGGGTCTCGACCAGCGGCCCCTATGCCGCGGCGGCAGTCGGCGGGCCGGGCCGGTCGAGCATCGGGGTCGGCACCGGCGGGGCCTATGCCGCGACCCAGGTCGGCGACCTGCCGGTCAGCGTTGGCGTCGGGCTTGGCAGCCTGCTGAGGCTGGGCCTGTGAGCGGCACCCTCTCCGGGCGGGCTCTGCTGCTGGCGCTGGCGGCGCTGCTGGCGGGCTGCGGGCTGGAAGCCCCGCCCGAACGGCCGAAGCCCAAGCCCGGCAAGGAGGTCACCGCCCCCGGCGACACGCCCGGCGAGGTCTCGGTCGAGGGCGACGGCTTCATCTCGGGCCCGATCACCAGCGACTAGCGCCGCCGCGCCGCGGGCCGGCATTGCAAACCGCTGCCGCCCTGCTATCACCGCTGCCGGCCCCCCGGGGCCGGGCCGGGGCGGAGCGAGGGGCGGGGCATGGATCACTTTCTGTACCGGAACGGGCATCTCCACGCCGAGGACGTGGCCCTGGCGGACATTGCCGCCGAGGTCGGCACGCCGTTCTACTGCTATTCCGCCGCCACGCTGCTGCGCCACTACCGCCTGTTCGACGAGGCGCTGTCCTGGGCCGAGCATCTGGTCTGCTTCGCGGTGAAGGCCAATTCGAACCAGGCGATCCTGGCGCTGCTGGGCGCGGCGGGCGCCGGCATGGACGTGGTGTCGGGCGGCGAATACGCGCGGGCGAAAGCCGCCGGCGTGCCGGGCAGCCGGATCGTGTTCTCGGGCGTCGGCAAGACCCGGGCCGAGATGCGCACGGTGCTGGAAGGCGGCATCCGCCAGTTCAACGTCGAATCCGAACCCGAGCTGCGCGCCCTGTCCGAGATCGCCGTCAGCCTCGGCGTGACCGCGCCGATCGCGCTGAGGATCAATCCCGACGTGGATGCCAAGACCCACGCCAAGATCGCCACCGGCAAGTCCGAGAACAAGTTCGGCATCCCGATCGCCCGGGCGGTCGAGGTCTATGCCGAAGCCGCCCGCCTGCCGGGGATCGAGGTGGTCGGCGTCGATGTCCATATCGGCAGCCAGCTGACCGACCTCGCGCCGTTCCGCGCCGCCTACGAGAAGGTAGCCGAACTGACCCGCGTCCTGCGCGCCGAAGGCCATGTGATCCGGCGGCTGGACCTCGGTGGCGGGCTTGGCATCCCCTATACCCGCTCGAACGAGGCGCCGCCGCTGCCCAGCGAATACGGCGCGGTGATCCGCGAGACGGTGGGCGATCTGGGCTGCGAGATCGAGATCGAGCCGGGCCGCCTGATCGCCGGCAATGCCGGCATCCTCGTTTCGCAGGTGATCTATGTGAAAAGCGGCGCCGAGCGGGATTTCCTGATCGTCGATGCCGCGATGAACGATCTGGTGCGGCCGTCGATGTACGACGCCCATCACGACATCATCCCGGTGGTGGAACCGCCCGTGGCCGTGGCGCTGGAGCCCTATGACGTGGTCGGCCCGGTCTGCGAGACCGGCGACACCTTCGCCCGGGCCCGCGCCTTGCCGCCCTTCGCCGCCGGCGATCTGGTCGCCTTCCGCTCGGCCGGGGCCTATGGCGCTGTGATGGCGTCGGAATACAACACGCGCCCGCTGGTGCCCGAGGTGCTGGTCTCGGGCGCGCGGTGGAACGTGGTGCGCGCCCGCCCGAGCCTTGACGAGATCATCGCCCGCGACAGCGTGCCCGACTGGGTGACGGCGGCGCCCTGACCGGGAGCGGTTCGTTTTCGAACATATCCCGCGCGATTTCGCGTAAGTGTTCGTGATTGAACGACAGACGGCGCGCGATAGGACTTCGTCAGGACAACTGCCGGAGGAACCCATGTCTGCGCCAAGGATCGTCGTCGCGTTCTACTCGACCTATGGCACCAACCATCAGGTCGCCCTTGCCGCCGCCGAGGCGGCCACCGCCGCAGGGGCCGAGGTCCGGCTGCGCCGGTTCCGCGAGACCGCCCCGAAAGAGGTGGTCGATGGTCAGGAAGCCTGGAAGGCCCAGCTGGAGAAGGTCGCCGACATCGCGGAGCTGAGCCACGAGGACATGGAATGGGCCGAGGGCTATTTCTTCTCGGCGCCGACCCGCTATGGCACCGTGGCCAGCCAGGTCCGGGCCTTCATCGACACGCTGGGCGGGCTGTGGTTCCAGGGCAAGCTGGCCAACAAGACCTTCACCGCCACCACCAGCGCCCAGAACCCCCATGGCGGGCAGGAAACGACGCTGGTGAACCTCTACACCACCGTGATGCACTGGGGGGCGATCATCGTGGCGCCGGGCTATACCGACGAGACGATCTTCAAGGCCGGCGGCAACCCCTACGGCTTCTCGACCAATGCCGGCAGCTTCGATGACGCCGGCAAGGCCGCCGTCGCCCATCAGGCCCGGCGTCTGGTCGAGATGACCGCGAAACTGGCCGGCTGATTGCCCGCAGAATCGGCATCTGCTGCCTGAATCGTCCGGAGCGTGCCTCACAAGATGGTCACGCTCCGGGCATATGCCTTCGAAACAGGCATTAGACTGTATCGGGGCAAATGTGATCCCGCCCCCCTTTGACCTCGCGCCCTGCTGCGTTACCGTTCCCGGGTGCGGCTGTTCAGGCCGCTGGGATCGGAGGCCCCGATGGACGACCCCTCCCGCGCCCGCAGCCCTGACGATCCGCGTGCCGCGCTGGTCTGGCCGCTGCGCCTGACTTGGCTCGGGCTTCTCGCGGAACGCCTTGTGCGGGCCTTCTGGCCGCTCTGGTCGCTGGCACTGGCGGTGCTTGCGGTGCTGATCCTCGGCCCGCTGGACAGCCTGCCGCTGGAAGTGGTCTGGGCGGGCCTGCTGGTCGTGGGCGCCGTCGCGCTGTGGGCCGCG
>JBGAOK010000063.1:0-20790 GCA_044221805.1 Meridianimarinicoccus sp. | reverse complement strand
TTCGATCATCTTGGCGATGACAGCGTCCGGCTTGCCGCTTTCGCGGGCCTGCTCGGTCCGGATGTTCTTCTCGCGCTCGACCAGCGCCGGGTCGATGTCGCTCTCGTCCAGCGAGGCCGGGTTGATCGCGGCGACATGCATGGCGATCTGGCGGCCCAGATCGACGTTGTCGCCCTCGATCGCCACCAAGACGCCGATCTTGCCCATGCCGTCCGAGGCCGCGTTGTGGACATAGGACACCACGGTCGGGCCCTCGACCACGGCCATCCGGCGCAGGGTCATGTTCTCGCCGATGGTGGCGATCTTGTTGGTGATGGTCTCCTCGACCGAGACGCCGCCCATGTCGGCCGCGCGCAGCGCGTCCACATCGGCCACACCCAGCGCGGTGGCGGCGATGTCGCGCACCATCGCCTGGAACTCGGCGTTCTTGGCGACGAAGTCGGTTTCCGAGTTCACTTCCACGGCGATACCGCGGCCATCCTTCACGGCGACGGCCACCAGGCCCTCGGCGGCGGTGCGGCCCGATTTCTTCGCGGCCTTGGCAAGCCCCTTGGTGCGCAGCCAGTCGACGGCGGCCTCGAAATCGCCGGCGGTCTCGGTCAGCGCCTTCTTGGCGTCCATCATGCCCGCGCCGGTCTTGTCGCGCAGTTCCTTGACCAGTGCTGCTGTAATTGCCATGGCTGGCTCTCCTGATTTCCCGAAAGGCCCTCGCCGCGGGCCTAACCGCGGCGAGTGACAGATGTGTAACGATGCCTGGGCGCGCCCGCTTGGCGGGCGGACGGATCAGCCTTCCAGGACCTCGGTCTCGGCTTCGGCAAGGTCCTCGACCTCGTCCAGTTCGGCTTCGTCCAGATGGTCCAGCGCACCGATATCGATGCCGGCGGCGCCCATCTGGGCACTCATGCCGGCCAGGGCGGCGCGGGCCACCAGGTCGCAGTACAGCTGGATCGCCCGGGCGGCGTCGTCATTGCCCGGGATGATGTAGTCCACGCCTTCCGGCGGGCAGTTGGTGTCGACCACGGCGACGACCGGAATGCCCAGCTTGCGGGCTTCCGCGATGGCCAGATCTTCCTTGTTCACGTCGATCACGAACAGCATGTCCGGCACGCCGCCCATGTCGCGGATACCGCCGAGGCTGGCCTGCAGCTTGGCCTGCTCGCGTTCCATGCTCAGGCGCTCGCGCTTGGTCAGACCCAGCGCTCCCGCGGCCATCAGCTCGTCGATCTGCTTCAGCCGGTTGATCGAGTTCGACACGGTCTTCCAGTTGGTCAGCGTGCCGCCCAGCCAGCGATGGTTGATGTAGTGCTGCGCGCTGCGCTCGGCCGCATCGGCCACCGCCTTCTGCGCCTGCCGCTTGGTGCCGACGAATAGCAGCCGGCCGCCGCGCGACACGGTCTGAAGGATCGCGTTCAGCGCGGCATCCAGCATCGGCGCGGTCTGGGTCAGGTCGAGAATGTGGATCCCGTTGCGCTCGCCGTAGATGTACGGCGCCATGCGGGGGTTCCAGCGCTGGGTCTGGTGACCGAAGTGAACGCCAGCTTCCAGAAGCTGACGCATGGAGAATTCCGGCGTCATGTCCATATCCTTTCCGGTTTGTGCCACGACGGGGATGTACGAGGTCTGGCGACCCCAACCGGCGGACATCCGGGGATTTCTCCCCCGAAGGCCCAAGCCCCGTCTGCGAAGTGTGGGCGGCCTTACCTGCTTTCGCCGCCGATGGCAAGCGGCCAGAACCGCATCGCCCCCGGGATCCGGACTCGCGCGGTCCGGCAGCCGGGGACGGCCACCCCGTCCGGCCGGACCTGCAAGGGCGGAGGCCGGTCCCGCCCGGCCCCCGACTGCCGGATCAGAGCAGCCCCTTCTCCCACGGCCCGGTGATCGCGAAGGTGATCCCCGGGGTCTGGATGTTCACGAACAGCCAGCGCCCCGACGGGTCGAAGGTGGCGCCGCACCATTCGGTCTCACGGTAGTCGTCCGGCGCGATGAAGACCAGCGACTTGCCTGCCGCCTCGATGTCGGCGCGCTCCAGCTGGACGTTGTTCTTGGCGAAGATATAGGTCTCGCCCGCCGGCGTCAGGCCCAGCAACCGCTCGCCGGGGCCGAAGCCGTCCTCGACGCCGCCGCCATCCTCGCAGATCAGCACGCCGCCCCTCGGGCTGACGGTGATGTTGTCGGGGTTGTTGCCGGCGACCGGGTTGTCGGACTTGAACACGCAGGTGATCGTGTCCGCGGCCGGATCCAGAGACCAGACCGCGCCCTTTCCGAAGCCGGCGGCGATCTGGCCGGGGTTGTCCTCGTTCTCGCCGACGCCGGCCGAGGTGTCGGTGATGTAGATCACCCGGTCGGCGGCCGAGTACCAGCAGCCCTCCAGCCGCGAGAACCGCATCCCGCCCTTCTCACGGCCCTGGAAGAACGGACCCGAGGCCTCGTTGTCCGCCGCCAGCGGCGCCTCGCTATAGGGTTGCGGGCCCAGGTCCGGCTCGTCGATCACCACCCAGTCCAGCCGGTGGGTCTCGCCCATCGCGGGGTCGAGCACGTCGACCCGGTCGGCCCCGGCGACCTTCGCCATGTAGAGCGTGCCGCCCCCGGCCAGCGCGCCGGCGCGTTGGTCGGCATTGGCGGGCACGAACTTGTAGAGACCGGCCTGGTTGTCGCTGTCCTCGGTCAGGTAGATCGTCCCGGTGATCGGGTCGCGCGCCACCGCCTCGTGCTCCATCCGGCCCATCTGGACGATCGGCAGCCCGCTGGTGCCGGCATCGTCCACCGCGACCTCGAAGACATAGCCGTGCTTGCGGCCGCCATGGTCGGCGAAGTCGACGATCTCCTCCTCGCAGCTCAGCCAGCTTTCCCAGCCGGTCGGGCCGCCGGCGCAGTTGTTCACCGTGCCGCCCAGGGCCGGCATCGCCTCGGCGAACTGCCCGTCCCGGAAGACCAGCCGCGTGGTGCCGCCCGAGATCCGGCCGGTCACGCCGTCCTCGTCGGTCACTTCGGCGCCGTCATAGATCGCCTTCGCCCCGATCAGCCCGACATCCGGCTGCACCACCGACTCGTGGTTGCGGATCAGGGTGATCTCCTCCTTGCCGCCGACCAGGCGCGCGCGCACCACCGCCATCCCGTCATGCTCCATCGGCGTGGGCTGGCCATTGGCCATGGCATCGCCGGCCCAGCCGAAGCTCTGATAGCTGAAGCCCTCGGGCAGTTGCAGCAGGTAGAGCCCGGTGGTCCGGTCGGCGACCGGCTTCACCGCACCATAGGGCGAGGCGACCGGTTCGATCCGGCCCGCCGCGGCCAGCTGCCGACCATAGAGCGAGGCCAGCGGCGCGGCCAGCAGGATCGAGGTCGAGCCGCGCAGGAAGCTGCGGCGGTCAAGGGACGGCGGCTTGAACATGGGACACCCCTGGGTCTGGCTGCGTTGCCGCAAACCTTCCCCCACCCCGGTGTCAAAGGCACAACAGGGATGTGACACTGCGGGCCGCCGGCCCCGCAATCGCCGCTTGCAGCCCTGCCGGCAAGACGCAACAACAGCGCCATGGATACGTCCCGCCCCATTCCCTGCATCGGCGCGGTCCTGTGGGACATCGTCGGCCGCCATCCCCACGCCATGCGCCATGGCGACGACCGCCCCGGCCAGATTCTCCGGCTGCCCGGCGGGGTGGCGATGAACGTGGCGATGACCCTGTGCCGCTTCGGCATGGCGCCGACGCTTCTGACCTGCATCGGCACCGATGCCGACGGGGTGGAACTGGCCGCCGAATGCGCCCGCCGCGGGCTGGGCACCGACCATGCGCTGCGCCGCGCAGACCTGCCCACCGACCGCTACATCGCCATCGAGGACATGAACGGCCTGGTGGCCGCCATCGCCGACGCCCAGTCGCTGGAACGGGCCGGCGACGCCATCCTCGCCCCCCTGCGCGACGGCCGCCTCGGATCGGCCGACGCGCCCTTCGCCGGACCGGTGGTGCTGGACGGCAATCTCGATGCCGGCCTGCTGGCCAGCCTGGCCGGCGACCCCTGCCTGGCTGCTGCCGACCTGCGCATCGTGCCGGCCTCGCCCGGCAAGGCGACCCGGCTGCGCCCGCTGCTGGGGATGCCCAACGCCACGCTCTATCTCAACCGGTTCGAGGCCGCCTTCCTGGCCGACTGCGACTTCCGCTCCTCGGCCGAGGCGGCGGCGGCGCTGGTCGCCGGCGGCAGCGCCCGGGTGATCGTCACCGACGGGGCGCACGCGACCACCGATGCCTGCCCGCTCCATGTCCTGACCGCCCACCCGCCGGTGGTCGAGCCGCGCCGCGTCACCGGCGCGGGCGACACCTTCGTGGCCGCCCATATCGCCGCCGAGGCCCATGGCCATTCCCGCGCCTTCGCGCTGGAGGCCGCGCTGCAGGCCGCCGCCACCTATGTCTCCGGAGCCGACGCATGACCCCTGCCGCCCTGCCCCTGACCTTCGGCGCCGAAGTGGCCGAAGCCCGCGCCGCCGGCCGTCCGATCGTCGCACTGGAAAGCACCATCATCACCCACGGGATGCCGTTCCCGGCGAACCTGGAAACCGCGCGCGAGGTCGAGGCGGCGGTGCGCGAGGCCGGCGCGGTCCCGGCCACCATCGCGGTGATCGCGGGGCGGCTCCATGTCGGGCTCGACGCGGCCGAACTGGAAGCGCTGGCTGCGGCGAGCGACGTCGCCAAGCTGTCGCGCGCCGATCTGGCGGTGTGCCTCGCCACCGGGGGCACCGGTTCGACCACCGTCGCTGCGACGATGATCGCCGCCCATGCCGCCGGCATCGCCGTCTTCGCCACCGGGGGCATCGGCGGCGTCCACCGCGGCGCGGAACACAGCTTCGACATCTCGGCCGACCTGCAGGAACTGGCGCAGACCCCGGTCACCGTGGTCTCGGCCGGGGCGAAGGCGATCCTCGACCTGCCGAAGACCCTCGAGGTTCTGGAAACCCTCGGCGTGCCGGTCATCGCCGTGGGCCAGGACGCGCTGGCCGCCTTCTGGTCGCGCGACAGCGGGCTCAGGGCACCGCTGCGGCTGGACGACCCGGCCGCGATCGCCGCCGCGGCGCGGATGCGCGCGGCGCTGGGTCTGCCCGGCGGCCAGCTCGTCGCCCTGCCGATCCCGGCCGAGGCCGAGATCCCCGCCGCCATCCTCGCCCCCCTGATCGACCAGGCCCAGGCCGAGGCCGACGCCCGGGGCATCGCCGCCAAGGCGGTCACGCCCTTCCTGCTCGACCGGCTCTACGAGCTGACCGAGGGGCGCTCGCTGGGTGCCAATGTGGCGCTCGTCCTCAACAACGCCCGTTTCGCTGCGCGGATCGCCCGGGAATTCGGCGCCGCCGCCGGCTGAGCGGCCCCGTCACCTCCGCGGCGGCCGGTTGGGGGCGGCGCCGTTGTGATCGGCGGAGCGGTTTCCTAATCTCGCCACGACGCCATGAGGATCACCGATCGCATGCCCGAGCCGACCGATCACCCGCCCCACCGCCGGCCGGGGCTGTTTTCCGGCCTGCGCGCCAGCTTCCTGACCGGCATCGTGGTGATTGCGCCGATCAGCCTGACCTTCTACCTGCTCTGGACGGTGATGGGCTGGATCGACGCCGTGGTCCTGCCGCTGGTCCCGGGACCCTGGCGGCCCGAGAACTACATCGGCATCAACCTGCGCGGCGTCGGCGTCATCTTCTTCTTCGTCTTCACCGTGCTGATCGGCTGGATCGCCAAGGGCATGATCGGCCGGTCGCTGATCGGCTGGGGCGAAAGCCTCGTCGATCAGACCCCGGTGGTGCGCACCGTCTACAGCGGCGTGAAGCAGATCGCCGAAACCGTCTTCGCCCAGCAGGAAAAGAGCTTCGAGAAGGCCTGCATGGTCGAATTCCCCCGCCGGGGGATCTGGCGCATCGCCTTCATCGTGACCCGGGCCAAGGGCGAGCTGACCCGCATGGCCAAGCCCGGCGAGGAGATCCTGACCGCCTTCGTGCCCTCCACCCCGAACCCGACCACCGGCTTCCTGATCTACGTGCCGCGCTCGGACGTGATCGAACTGGACATGCCGATCGAGGACGCGGTGAAGCTGATCCTCAGCGCCGGGCTGGTTTCGCCCGCCGACCGCCGGAACGGCGAGGCGCCCGACCCCGCCGACCGGCCCGAACCGCGCCCATAGTGCCGCCCCTGATGCCGCCCGTGATGCCGCCCGTGACGCCCCGATGACCGGCGCCTTCCTGACCGGTTTCGCCACCGGCCTCTCGCTGATCCTTGCCATTGGCGCGCAGAACGCCTTCGTGCTGCGCCAGGGCCTGCTGCGCGCCCATGTGCTGCCGCTGGTGCTGTTCTGCGCCGCCTCGGACGCCGCGCTGATCGCCGCCGGCGTGGCCGGTTTCGGCGCACTGGCCGAGGCGCACCAGACCTTCCCCAAGGCGATGGCGCTGGCCGGCGCGGCCTTCCTGCTGGTCTACGGCGCGACCCGGCTCCGCGCCGCCTGGACCGGCACCTCGGCGCTGGCTCTCGAGGGCGAGACGCAGGGGCTGGGCCGCACCCTGGCGATCGCCGCTGCCTTCACCTGGGCGAACCCGCATGTCTACCTGGACACGCTGGGTCTGATCGGCGCGGTCTCGACCCGCTTTGCCGGCCCGGCGCGGCTGGCCTTCGGCCTCGGCGCCGCGACGGCCTCCTTCGCGTTCTTCTTCGCGCTCGGCTATGGCGCGCGGCTGCTGGCGCCGCTGCTGACCTCGGCCGCGTCCTGGCGCCTGCTCGACACCGCAATCGGCCTGACCATGTGGGCCATCGCCGCCGGCCTCTTGGCCGGCCTCGGCTGAGGCCCCCGGATCAGTTCGGCAGGTCCGCCGTCGCTGCCGCCTGCTCGATCGCCTCGCCGCTGGCCGCGCTGCCGCCCGTCGTCGTGGTCGTGCCGGTTTCGCAGCCCGCCAGCGCCAGCAGCACCAGCCCGAATACAACCGCCATCTTCATCGATCCGCCTCCCTGATCTTCGGTGCGGCGATCCTAGGTCGCGGCTTCCGCGCCGGTCCAGCGCGGAATCGGCCCCGCCCGGTGCTCCGGCCCGTCGTGACGCAAGGTTCCAGTCCGGGGCGCCTGGGGACGGGTCGCCCGGCTCAGCCGGACATCCCCGGCAGGTCTAGCGTGGAACGCAGGGACAGGTCGGCCTTGTGCGCCGCGAGGAACCTGTCCGCCGCCGCATGTCCGGCATCCCTCAGCCGGCCGATCACATAGGGCGTCGGCACCAGCGTGGTCGCCACGCTCAGATGCGCCATCATCGCGTCATCGGCGATGAGGTGGAGGTTCGGGTCGGGCATCCGGCCGCGCTCGATCCACCCCTCGGCGATCAGCCGCTTCACGACACCGATCTCGCGCAGCTCCCGCAGAAGCGCCGCGTTGAAGCTGATTTCGTTGATCCGGTTCTGGATCTCGGCCGGCGAGCGGGGCCGGTCATCGCGCTCCATCGGGGTGGTGCCGACGATCACCACGTCATCGGGCAAGGCCGGCCCGATCAGCGGGACCAGCGCCGGGTTGCCGGAATAGGCCCCGTCCCAGAACTCCTCCGTCCGTCCGGTCTCGCCGTCCGCGATCTCGATCGCCTGGAACACCGTCGGCAGGCAGGCCGAAGCGAGAAGGACCTCGGTCGTGATCTCCGCCTGCGGGAACACCCGGCTCTGCCCGTTGCGTACCCGGGTCGCGTTCACGAAGAAGGCCGGCCCGGCATCGCCGCGGACCCGCTCGAACGGCAGTTTCTCGACGATCCGGCGCAGCGGATTTTCGTAGAACGGGCCATAGCCATAGGGGCTGACCGACCGGCTGGCCGCATCGGCCATGGCGAAAAGGGGAAAGGCCTCGATCCCGCGCGAGACGAAAGCCGGGTCGGGAAACACCGCATTCATCCACGCGGTCAGCCGCAGGTCGGTGACGGCTTCGATCTGGCGCCAGAGCCATTCCAACTGGGCGATCGCCGCCCGGCGCCCCGCGGCACCCTCGCCCGCGGCCAGCCCCGCCTTGACCGCGGCCCCGTTCAGCGCCCCCGCCGAAGTGCCCGAGATCGCCCCGATCTCGATGTCGGGGTCCTCGAGGATCCGCTTCAAGGCCCCCCAGGTGAAAGCGCCATGGGCGCCGCCGCCCTGAAGCGCCAGACTGATCCGTTTCGTCATCGGCCTTCCCCGGTCCGTCAGGGCGGCAGGCGGTCCCCCGCCGCCCCTCATTCCGTCAGAGCGCGGTCCAGCCGCCGTCGACGCTGATCGTCGTGCCGGTGATCTGGTCCGCCGCCGGCGAGCACAGGAACACCACCACGCCGCCCATCTGCTCGACCGTGGCGAACTGCTTCGAGGGCTGCCGGTCCAGCAGCACCTTCTCGACCACCTCGTCGCGGCTCATGTTGTATTCCTTCATGGTCGCGGGGATCTGCGCCTCGACCAGCGGCGTCAGCACATAGCCCGGGCAGACCGCGTTCGCGGTGATCGGCTCGCGCGCGGTTTCCAGCGCCACCACCTTGGTCATGCCGACGATGCCGTGCTTGGCCGCCACATAGGCCGACTTGAACGGCGATCCGGTCAGCCCGTGCGCCGAGGCGATGTTGACCACCCGGCCCCAGCCCGCCTTGCGCATCATCGGCAGCGCCACCGCGGTGGTGTGGAAGGCCGAGTTCAGGTTGACCGCGATGATCTGGTCCCATTTCTCGACCGGGAACTGGTCGATCGGCGAGACGAACTGGATCCCGGCGTTGTTCACCAGGATGTCGCAGGCGCCCGCCTGCTCGACCAGCGCGCGCGACTCGTCCGCTTTCGACAGGTCGGCCTTGATATAGCGCGCGACGACCCCGTGCTCGGCGCCGATCTTCTCGGCCAGCGCATGATCCTCGTCGCGGTCGGTGAACGAGTTCAGCACCACGTTGGCCCCGGCCTTGGCGAGTTCGATCACCACGCCCAGCCCGATGCCCGAGTTCGACCCGGTGACGACGGCGGTCTTTCCCTTCAGCGACATGCAGCTTCCTTCCTTTCAAGCCCCCAGTTGCCGCCTATACTGCATATGCGAAGGCTGGACGAAAGCGCTGCACACGACCCGGGACGGAGCAGGTCCGTGCGGCGAAATGACGGCCCGCCCGATGCTGCAGGGCCAAAAAAAAACGCCCGCACGAGGCGGGCGTCAGTCGTTGAGGCAGGTTTCATACAGGCAAGAAACCTATCGAGCAGTGACCTCAATATAGGCAATTCATTCCGCCACTCCAACCCAAAAGTTTGAGATGCGACAAAACTTTGATAGTTTGCCGGAAAGCAAGAAGAGCAGGACCCCCCTGACACCCGCATCCTTCCTCCCGCTGGCCCTGGCCGGGGCTGCCGCACTGGCCATCCTCTGCGCCGCGGCGCCCCTCTGCGCCGAGCCCGCCCATGGCATAGCTATGTATGGCGAACCCGCCCTTCCACCCGATTTTGTGTCTCTGCCCTATGTGAATCCCGATGCGCCCAAGGGCGGCACGATCATCTTCGGCGAGGTCGGCGGCTTCGATTCCCTGAACCCCCACATCCTCAAGGGCCGCGCCCCCTGGGCGGTGCAGGCCCATGTTTTCGAGGGCCTTATGGGCCGAAGCTGGGACGAACCCTTCAGCCTCTACGGGTTGCTGGCCGAATCAGTCGAGACCGGCCCGGACCGGGACTGGGTCGAGTTCACCCTGCGCCCCGAGGCGCGCTTCTCGGACGGCAGCCCGGTCACCGTCGCGGACGTGATCTGGTCGTTCGAGACCCTCGGCACCAAGGGCCACCCGCGCTTCGCCGGGGCCTGGTCGAAGGTCGCGAAGATCGAGGCCGTGGGCGAGCGCGGCGTGCGGATCACCTTCAACACCCCCGACCGGGAGCTGCCCCTGATCATGGGGCTCCGGCCGATCTTCAAGAAGGCCCAGTGGGAGGGGCTGGACTTCGCCGCCTCGTCGATGATCCCGCCGATCGGCACCGGCGCCTATGTCATTGGCAAGGTCGATCCCGGCCGGTCGATCACGCTCGACCGCAACCCCGACTACTGGGGGAAGGACCTGCCGCTGCAGCGCGGGCTGAACAACTTCGACCAGATGCGTTTCGAGTTCTTCTCGGACGCCAGCGTCATGTTCGAGGCGTTCAAGGCCGGCACCACCAATGTCTTCCGCGAATACGACGTGAACAGATGGGTGCAAGGCTATGATTTCGAACGGGTCCGAAGCGGAGACGTGGTAAAGTCCGAGATCCCGCACCAGCGCCCCTCGGGCATCGTCGGGTTGGTGTTCAATGCCCGCCAGCCGGTCTTCCAGGACTGGCGGGTGCGCGACGCGCTGCTCACCGCCTTCAACTACGAATTCATCTCCCAGACCCAGGCCGGTGGGGTCGACCCGCGCATCCCCAGCTTCTTCGGCAACTCGGTCCTCGCCATGGGCCCCGGCCCGGCCGAGGGCAAGGTGCGCGCGCTGCTGGAACCCTTCAAGGGCGACCTGCTGCCCGGTGCGCTGGACGGCTATACCCTGCCGGTGGGCGACGGCACCGAACGCAACCGCGCCAACCTGCGCGCCGCCGCGGACGAACTGGCCGAGGCCGGCTGGACCCCGAAGGACGGCGTCCTCGTCAACGACAAGGGCGAACCCTTCGAGTTCGAGATCCTCTTGCGCCAGGGCTCGGCGCTGGCGCTGGTGCAGGACCGCGCCATCGTCGACATGTTCGTGGCCGGGCTCGACCGCCTCGGCATCCGGCCCAAGGTGACGGTGGTCGACTCGGCCCAGTACCGCGAACGCACGGACCGGTTCGACTTCGGCATGACGGTCTACCAGCGCGCGCTCTCGCTCAGCCCCGGGAACGAGCAGAACCTCTACTGGAGCACGGCCAGCCACGACCAGCCCGGCAGCCTGAACTGGATGGGGATCAAGTCCCCGGCGGTGGACGCAATGATCCAGGCCATGCTGACCTCGACCAGCCCCGAGGACTTCACCGCCGCGACAAGGGCGCTCGACCGGGTGCTGACCACGGGGCGCTATGTCATCCCGCTCTGGTACGCGCCGGTCTCGCGCATCGCCCATGGGAAGCAGCTGCACTATCCGCAGAAGGTGCAGATCTATGGCGACTGGCAGGGCTTCCTGCCCGACGTCTGGTGGTGGGAATGAGCCGCCACCGGCCCGGCACCGGGCGGACCGGTGCCGCCGGGGGCCAAATTCCTTTGAAAGGAATTTGCGCCCGGCCGCGGCGCTGCGCCGGCCTGCCGTCCGAGTGCCCCGGCGGCGGCCCGGCCTGAGCGCGCCGGCCATGACGCTCTCGCTGGTGGACACCGGCCCGCATGCGCCCTGCCCGCGCCCGTTCAACCTCGCCGCCCATGTGCTGGCCCGTGCGGCGTCGCGGCCCGACCGGCCGGCGCTGCTCATCCTGTCCGGCGACAGCGCCGAAAGCTGGAGCCACGGGCAGATCCGCGACACCGTCCGGCGCAGCGCCGGCGGACTTCTGGGCCTCGGCCTGCGGCCCGGCGACCGGGTGCTGATGCGGATCGGCAACCGGGTCGAGTTCCCGCTCGCCTTCCTGGCTGCGATCGCCGCGGGACTGGTGCCGGTGCCCACATCGACCCAGCTCACCGGCCCCGAGATCAGCCGCATCGCGGCCGAGATCGCGCCCCGGCTGATCCTTGCCGAACCGGGGGTCTGCCTGCCCGCCGACCCGGCCTGCCCGGTGCTCGACCTCGACGGCTTCGACGCCCTGGCCGCCGCGGCGCCGGCGGAGTTCGCCCTCGGCGACCCGGACCGGCTGGCCTACATCATCTATACCTCGGGCACCTCGGGCCAGCCGCGGGCGGTGATGCACGCCCATCGCGCGATCTGGGCCCGGCGGATGATGGTCGCGGGCTGGTCCGGCCTGACGCCCGGGGACCGGCTGCTCCATGCCGGGGCGTTCAACTGGACCTATACGCTGGGCACCGGGCTTCTGGACCCCTGGACCCTGGGCGCCACCGCGCTGATCCCGGCGCCGGGAACCCCGCCCACCGCGCTGCCGGCCCTGCTCGCCGCCCATGGCGCGACGATCTTTGCCGCAGCCCCGGGGGTTTACCGGCAGATGCTCAGGTCGCCTGTGCCGCCGCTGCCCGGCCTGCGCCACGGCCTGTCCGCCGGCGAGAAGCTCAGCCCCGAGGTCCGGGACCAGTGGACGGCCGTCACCGGCACCCCGGTCTTCGAGGCCTTCGGCCAGTCGGAATGCTCGACCTTCCTGTCCGGCGCCCCCGCAAGGCCGGCGCCCGAGGGCACCCTCGGCTTCCCCCAGCCCGGCCGGCGGCTGGCGCTGCTGGGCGCCGACGGAAGCCCGGTCCCGCGCGGCGACCCCGGCACCATCGCCATCGCCGCCGACGACCCGGGCCTGATGCTGGGCTATCTGGACCAGCCGGCCGAGACCCGCGCCCGCTTCAGCCCCGACGGCGCCTGGTTCCTCACCGGCGATCTCGGCGCGATGGATGCGGCCGGCGCCGTCACCTATCTGGGCCGGGACGACGACATGATGAACGCCGGCGGCTACCGGGTCTCGCCGGTCGAGGTCGAGGCGGCGATGCTGGAGCACCCCGCCATCCTCGAGGCCGCCGCGGTCGAACGCAGCGTCGGCACCGGCAGCTCGGGTGCCAGCGTCATCGCGCTGCACTATGTCGCCGCCCGTCCGCTGGACGAGGCCGATCTTGCCGCATTCGCGGCCGCCCGGCTGGCGCGCTACAAGTGTCCGCGGATCTTCGTGGCGGAAACCGCGCTGCCGCGCGGGGCCAACAACAAGCTCTCGCGCCGCGTGCTCCGGGACCGGGGTCCCGCCGGCCGCGCCACGCCAGCGACGGAGGAACCCGGTGGTCCCGCTTGACATCTTTGCCGACCCGATCTGCCCGTGGTGCTACCTCGGCAAGACCCTGTTCGACCGGGCCCTGGCCGAACGGCCGGAACACCCGATGGTGGTGGAATGGCATCCGTTCCGGCTTGACCCCGACACGCCCCCCGAAGGCCGCGACCACCGGGCCTGGCTCGAGGCGAAGCTGGGCCGCGACGGCGCCGCAGCGGCCGAGGCCCATGTCACCGCCACCGCGCGCAGCTACGGGATCGATCTCGACCCGACCCGGGTCCGGCGCACCCCGCCGACCCTGGACGCGCACCGGCTGATCTACTGGGGCGGCATCGAGGGCGTGCAGGAACTGGTCGTCGCGGCCCTGTTCGCCGCCCATTTCGACGAGGGCCGCGACATCGCGGAACCCGAGACCCTGGCCGACATCGCCGACGGCGCCGGGCTCGATGCCGCGGTGGTGGCGAAGCTCTTGCGCTCGGACGTGGACAAGGACGTGATCCTCGCCCGCGAGACCGCCGCCCGCGAGATGGGCCTGACCGGGGTGCCGACCTTCGTCGTCAACCGCCGCCACGCCGTGCCGGGCCTGCAGCCCACCGAGCTCTGGCTCAGGGTCATCGACGAGGTCTCGGGCGTCACCGCCGCCACCGGCCGCTGAGCGGCCGCCGACCGGGACGCCGAGGGGCCGCCGACGGGCCGCCGACGGGCCACAGCATCGCGGCACGGACCGCCGCGGCCGACCCGGATGCCCCGTCCCGGCCCGGCATCCCCTCCGCCTGCGGTTGCGCCCGCGCGCGCCGGCCCCGGCGCACACAGGCCCTGTGCGCGGCTGCGCGCCTTGGCGCTCGCCAGCGCCCGCGGGATCGGCTAACCCGGGACCATGTCCAGCACAGATGCCACCGCGCGGCCGCTGCCGCCGACCAGACCGACCCGGGCCGGCGCCGCGCCGGGGCCGGCAGCAAGGGCGCCCCTGGCCAGTCCGGCGGGCGGACCGAGTTCATCGCGCTCATGGCCATGCTGATGGCCTCGATCGCCTTCTCGCTCGACGCGCTGCTGCCGGCGCTGCCGCAGATCGCCCGCGACCTCACCCCCGCCGATCCGAACCGGGCCCAGCTCGTGGTGGCCAGCTTCGTGATGGGCATGGGCGCCGGCACCCTGGTCGTGGGGCCGGTCGCCGATGCCTTCGGGCGCAAGGCGGCGATCTTCGGCGCCGCGGTGATCTACATCCTCGGCGCCTTCCTCGCCTGGCGGGCGCAAACGCTCGATCTGCTGCTGGCCGCGCGCTTCCTGCAGGGGCTGGGGGCCGCCGGGCCGCGGGTCACCGTGATGGCGATCATCCGCGACCGCTACCACGGCCGCGAGATGGCGCAGATGGTGTCCTTCGTGCTCGTGGTGTTCATGCTGGTGCCCGCGGTGGCCCCCCTGATCGGCGCGGGGCTGATCGCCCTTGGCGGCTGGCGCAGCCTGTTCCCGGCCTTCATCGGCTTCACGCTTCTCACCACGCTCTGGCTCGGCCTGCGCCAGCCCGAGACGCTGGCCCCGGCGCACCGCCGGCCGCTGCGCTTTGGCCCGATCCGCGCCGCCGCGCGCGAGGTGCTGGGCCACCCGGTGGTCGCCGTGGCGATCCTGGTGCAGGTCTGCACCTTCGGCGTGCTCTTCGCCAGCATCTCGACGATCCAGATGGTGTTCGACCAGAGCTTCGGCCGCGCCGCCAGCTTCCCGGTCTGGTTCGTGCTGATGGCGGCGGTCTCGGCCGCGGCCGGGATCCTGAATGCCCGTCTGGTGATCCGGGTGGGGATGCGCGCGCTGGTGGTCCGCTCGCTCGCGGTGCAGGCGGTGCTGACCCTCGCCTACCTCGCCGCCATCGCCAGCGGGCTCCTGCAGGGCGATGCCGCCTTCGCCGCCTATGTGGTCTGGGCGGCGTCGATCTTCGGCTGCGGCGGGCTGGTCTTCGGCAACATCAACGCGCTGGCGCTGGAACCCATGGGCCATATCGCCGGCACCGCCGCCTCGCTGGTGACCGCGATCAGCACGATCGGCGCCGCGCTCATCGCCGGCGGGATCGGCATGACCTTCGACGGCACCCCGGTCCCGGTGGCTCTCGGCGTGCTCGCCTGCACCCTTGTCGCCATCGCCCTGATGGGCCGGCTGACCCGGGCTGCCCGCGCCGCGGCCTGACCGGGCCCGCCGGCTAGCCGTCCTTGGCGATCCGCCGCATCCGGGCCGCCAGCCGGTTCCGGCCGCGGGTCTCGAGGCTCGCGGCCACGGCGGCGGCATCGGCCGGCTCGCGGTTCTGGCTCAGCTTCGACTTGGCGATGACCCGGCTGACCGTGATCCGGAAGGCGACGATCTGGGCCAGCATCCCGTCCATGTAGTCCGCCGGCGCATCCGCCATCCGCCACGCCGCGTCGCCGTTCAGCCGCCGCTCGTGCGCGCGGGTCAAGAGGCCCACCGCGGCGCGCTTCGCCTTCTCGTCGTGCTGGAAGGCGATGCGGCCCTGGACATGCACCGCCTGATAGTTCCAGGTCGGCGCGGCGCGGTGATGCACGGCCTTCGACGGGTAGAGGTTGGGTGAGACATAGGCCTCCTCGCCCCGGAACACCGCCAGCACCTCCTGCCCTTCGGCCACCAGCCGGTGCCAGTCGTTGGCCAGCGCCAGGTGGCCGATCAGCACCCCGTCCGGCCCGCTCAGCAGCGGCAGGTGGTTCGCCACCAGCCCCTCCGGGGTCTCGGCCACCAGACAGGCCAGCGGAAACGCCTGCAACAGCGCCGCCACCTCGGCCGGGTCGGTCTCCTCGAAATGCGCCGGCAGGTACATGCCCTGTCTCCCCTCCGTGGCTCAGTCGCGCGCCGCCATAAGCCCGTCGCGGACCAGCCCGTCCAGCGTTTCGTCCAGCGTCTTCTCGGCGCGCGCCACCAGTTCGTCGATCTCGGCTGCCGAGATCACCAGCGGCGGCGCGATGATCATCCGGTCGCCCACATGGCGCATCACCAGGTCGTTGGCGAAGGCGCGCTCGCGCGCTCTCAGCCCCACCGTCCCCGCCTCGGCGGCGAAGGCCGCGCGCCGCGCCTTGTCGGGGGTCAGCGCCAGCACCCCCATCAGCCCGCAGGTCTCGGCGCTGCCGACCAGCGGATGCACCGCCAGCCGTCCCCAGGCCCGGGCCAGATGCGGCGCGGTGACGTCGCAGACGCGCTCGACGATGCCTTCCTCCTCCATCACCGCCAGCGTCTCCAGCGCCACCGCCGCCGCCACCGGATGCCCGGAATACGTATAGCCGTGGTTGAACTCGCCGGCGTTCACGATCACACCGGCGACCCGCCCCGACAGGACCGAGGCGCCGATCGGCAGGTATCCCGACGACAGGCCCTTGGCGACGGTGATGATGTCGGGCCGGATCCCGAAGGTCTCGGACCCCCACCAGGCCCCGGTGCGCCCGAAGCCGGTCACCACCTCGTCGGCGATCAGCAGCACGTCGTGTTCGGCGCAGATCGCCTGCACCTCGGGCCAGTAGGTCGCGGGCGGGATGATGACGCCGCCAGCCCCCTGCACCGGCTCGGCGATGAAGGCCGCGACCCGGTGGGCGCCGATCTCGCGGATGGCGATCTCCAGCTCCCGCGCCCGAAGCCGGCCAAACTCCGAGGGCGTCAGGTCGCCGCCCTCGCCATACCAGTGCGGCTGGCCGATATGCTCGATCCCCGGGATCGGCAGCCCGCCCTGGGCATGCATCGCCGCCATCCCGCCCAGCGAGGCACCCCCCATGGTCGAACCGTGATAGCCGTTGCGCCGGGCGATGATCACCGTCTTCTCGGGCCGGCCCTGCGCCGCCCAGAAATGCCGCACCAGGCGGATGTTGGTGTCGTTCGCCTCGGACCCGGAATTGGCGAAGAAGACATGGCTCATCCCCGCCGGAGCGCGCGCCGCCAGTCGCGCCGCCAGCTCGACGGCGGCCGGATGGGTGGTCTGGAAGAAGGTGTTATAGAACGCCAGATCCCGCATCTGCCGCGCCGCCGCCTCGACCAGCCGTTCGTTGCCATAGCCGAGGTTCACGCACCACAGCCCCGACATCCCGTCGAGGATGCGCCGCCCCTCGCTGTCGGTCAGCCAGACGCCCTCGCCCCGGACGATCACCCGCGCGCCCTTCCGCGCCAGCGCAGCAGCGTCGGTGAACGGGTGCAGGTGATGCGCGGCGTCCAGCGCCTGCAACTCGGCAGTAGGTCGGTGGTTCGGGATCGGGCGCATCGGGGCCTCGCGGGGCAGTCTCGGGTTCCCCCTCCCATGCCCCGGCCCCGCCTGCCCCGCAAGAGCGATGGACGCCGCCCGCCCCGTGGTCTAGGCAGATCCCGCATCCTCCGAGGGCTCCCGATGAACTGCGTCTTCGTGCAAATCCGCTGCCGCCCCGGCACCGCCTACCAGGTCGCCGACGCGATCACGCTCCGCGAGATCCATTCCGAACTCTATTCGACCAGCGGCGAGTATGACCTGCTGCTCAAGATGTACGTCCCCGAGGGCGAGGACATCGGCAAGTACATCAACGACAACCTGCTCGACCTCGACGGCATCGACCGCACCCTGACGACGCTGACCTTCCGGGCGTTCTGACCCCCGGCGCAATCAGCCATCGACAAGTCGCTGACCCTGCGGCATGCTCTTGAACATGCTGGCGATCTTCACTCAGTTGCGCGACTGGAGCGGCCAGATCGGCCGCCGGATTCCGCGCGCCGTGATCCTTGCGCTGGCAGCGCTGGCCACGCTGGTCCTGCTTATCCTTGTCCTCCCGCCGGTCATGGAACTGCTGCGCGCCAGCTGGACCCGGGTGGCCGAGATGGTCCGCGGCTCGACGGCGGGATTCATCTTCGTCGAAAGCCCCGAAGTCTATACCCGCCAGCGCCTCGTCAACGACCGCAACCTGCAGGACGCGTGGCTGCGCCGGGAACTGGAAAAGGTCGACGACGCGGCGAACACCTTCATCGACCGGACCGAAAGCATCGAAAGCTACCTCCGGGCCATGGTGACGCTCGCGGAAGCCGGCGGGCCCGAGTCCGGCGCGGCGAAGTCGGGCGCCGCGGCCATCGCCGATCCGGACCGGGCGCTGAAGGACCTCCCCGTGGCCGAGGTTCCCTTCGGCATCGAATTCGCGCTGCGCGCCGCGGTGCGCGACAAGATCCGTCAGCTGATCCTAGAGAACGCGCTGGACGACCGGCACGACCTGTCGGGCAACACGATCCTCGGGCTGAAGTTCGACACCTCGGTCATTCCCGGGCCGAACACCACCGACTATCCCACGGTCTTCGTCCGCATGGCCGATACCCCGCTTGACCGGCTGCAGGCCGACGAGTCCATTCCCTCGACCCTGAGCAAGTATCTTCTCCTCACCAGCGACTGGCAGGGCCAACCCCCCGCCACGCCCGAGGAGGTCGAGATGAAACGGCTTGCCAAGACCTTCCGGGACTATTTCCAGGACTGGAACGACGATCTTGACGGGCGCATCCGGCAATACCTGTCGGATCATCCGCCAGCCAGCACCGGCGCGGCCTCCGTCCTGACCAAGCGCCTTCTGGACAGCCGCCTGTGCAGCACCGACCCGGACGCCCCGAATGGCCGGCTCCGGGACCAGGCCCCGGCCGCGCTGCAGACCATCCTCGAAACCGGGGACCGGGACCGGGTGTTCCAGGCCGTGGGCTATGTCCTCCGGCTCGATCGGATCGACGAGCAGGAACTCCGCGACGGCTATCTCGGGGCGGTGCGCAACTCGGCCGAAAAGTTCTGCCTGCTCAGTCTGGACCGCGCCTCGGCGACCATCGGCAGTTTCCTGTCCACCGCCCAGGCGGTGCCCTTGCCGCTGCCCTGGGGCGAGATGTTCTCGCTTCTGATCGAGGCACAGATCTGGACCCATGGCGAGGCGGCGCCGCCGCGACAGGCACCGGCCTCGACCGGCTACTCGGCCAGCCTGCTGATGCAGCGCCCCGCCACCGCGCAGATCGAACTGCTGCCGGTTCTCCGGCCCCTGAAGGTCCGGCTCCGCTTTGTCGACCAGACCGACGTGCAGGCCGAGCATCGCGTCGGATCGGGACCGGTCATCCCGCGGGACGCCCTCTATGCCACCGGATGGTCGCCGCTGGTCTGCCGCGAAAGCGCCTGCAGCAATGACGGCTATGCGCCATGGATCGACTACCTTGGCCAGAACCACCTGTTTTCGGTCGTCTCCAGGGCGCTTGACGTGCCCGAGGTCAAAGCCATCTGGTCCCGTCTGGAAGGCCGGATCAGGCAGGACGGAGACGGTGGCGCCGCACCGGAATTCTGCCTCTACCGCTCGAAGGGTTCCGGCCTGTGGGTCGAGGGCCGCTACGACTCCCCCGACTGGGACAGGCTTTGCGCGAAGGGCCTGCCGCAGGCCGACGAATTCGACCTCGGGGCGTTCAATTTCGTCCGGCGGATGGCCCGCGTCGAAAGCTACACCTATGCCGCCTTCCCGAAGGGCGACGTCTCCGGTGTCGTCACCGAAACCACCCGGCGCGCGGATGCCTCGGCCACGGTGGCCGGGGCGGGCGGCCTCGTGACCGGGGCGATCGGTGCCGGCGACTCCCGCCGCCTCCTCGAAACCCGCGCGGCACCCAGCATGGTCAACTTCGCCCTCGGCCAGCGCAACAGCGATCGCGCCGGCACAGCCCGTCCCGAGGGCGAAGCGGGGCCGGACAAGGTCTGGAACTTCGATTTCGGCTGGGCCATCGTGAAGGACGGCCGGATGGAGCCGATGCTGGCCTCGCAGGTCGTGCTGATCTCCGTCCCCGGCTACACCGATTCCCTCGAACTCGAAACCTGGCAGGGCTTCCTGGATCCCCGGCGCATGCCGATCGACCACTCGGGCCAGTTCGCGGGCCTCGACCTGGACGCGCGCATCGAAACCCTGATGCCGACGTTCGAGAAGCGCACGATCCGGGTCAACCTTCCGCCCGACTATTCGGCGCTGGACGGGCTGATGACCGGTTCAAGCCTCGTGCGTGGCCCGGCCATCGACACGCGCCGCCTCGTCCCGCGCGACATGGTCACCCCGGCCAGCATCGCCTGCGAGGGACCGGACCGGGTCCTCTCCCTCGTCATCCCCGGCGAACGCCTGTGGCGCTCGACCACCGCCACGCTCAACGGGATGAAGGCCGATCAGATCGAGGTCATGCCCGACATGCGCGGAATTCTGGCCCGGTTCAAGCTGCCCGATGGCGCCGCCATCCCGACCGCCCCGGAACTGCAGGTCTGGACCAGCGAGGGCAATGACAGCATCCGGCTTCCGAACATGACGGTGGCCGAATTCGGCAAGGACTGCGCCCCCGCCAGCCCCGCCCGGCCCTAGCCGCCGACCTGACCCTGCACCCCGTTGCACATGCACGGCGCCCCGATCGGCGCCGGCGGCGTCGGGCACTGGCCGGCCGGAGTCCGGCAGGTGGTTCCGGCCTGCTGGGTCAGCCGGTCCTGGGACTGGGTCTTGGCCGATGCGCCCGGCCCGGCGGTCTCGGCCTGCACGGCCGGCTCGATCTGCGCCGGCTCCGGTGCGACACGCGCCCACTGATAGCCAGCGAAACCCGATATGGCGGCCACTGCCAGGGCCGCGACGATCTTCGCCATGATGCTCTGCTCCACGCTTGTTCTTGTCCGGGACATCCCGATCCTCGTTCCCGCTGCGCCGGGTTTCCGGGGACCAGTCTGTCGCGTCTGCTGCTGCAAAAGCCTTAACACGAGCGGCCTCTCCGCGCACGACCGAAGTGGATCGGGGCCGGAACCGGACGGGAACCGCCGACGGCGATGCCGCGGGAAAGCCCGTCCTCAGAACATCTGGCGAACGACTCATGGCAATCGGTGCGATTGCACAATTGTTGCGGGAAGGTGACGCCGGCGTGCGGGGGATGTCCGGCCGGGCGCGCCTGACTTCTTGAGGATCGGCCTGCAGGGTCTTGGCAAAAAAAGGAAAACCCCCGGGCCTTGCGGTCCGGGGGTGGGTCGCGGG
>JBGAOK010000062.1:0-20085 GCA_044221805.1 Meridianimarinicoccus sp. | reverse complement strand
GCGGGGCGCGCCGGTTGGCCCGGCGCGCCCGGGGCTTCACGCTCAGAGCTTGCCCTCTTCCTTGAAGACTTCGGTCCAGTCGGCGACCAGACCGTCAAGGGCTTCCTGTGCCGTGCCCTTGCCGGCCACGACATAGTCATGCATCCGTTCCTGCATCGCCAGCAGCAGCGAGGCATAGGCCGGCTCCTGCCAGAAATCCTGCACGTTCTGCATCGCCACAAGGAAATCGCCGGCAAACGGGGTCGAGTCCGGGAAGCCCGGGTCGTTCACGACCGAGTTCGCCGCCGAATAGCCCCCGAGCTTGGACCATTTGGCCTGCACTTCGGGCTGGGCGAACCACTTGATGTAGTCCAGCGCCGCGTCCTGCTTTTCGGAATAGCTGACCACCGAAATGCCCTGCCCGCCCAGGGTCGAGCCGGCCGTGACCTGTGGCGGGTTCACGAAGAAGTCGATCTTGTCGCCGCCGGTATTGGGATCGGCGAAGAGACCCGGAAAGAAGGCGAACCAGTTCATCGCCATCGCGACCTGCCCCGATTTGAACGCATCGAGGCTTTCGGTCATGTAGGCGTTGGTATATCCGGGCGGCGTGCAGCAGTCGTAGAGCGCCTTGTAGAATTCCAGCGCCTCGACCGCGGCGGGCGAGTTGATCGCGCCGATCATGTCATAGCTGCCGGGGGTGTTCTCGTATTTGACGCCCCAGGCATACAGCGCGCCGGTGATGCCCATGGTGATGCCTTCGGAGCCGCGCTCGGTGAAGATCGAGGCGCCGTAGACGGTCTTGCCGTCGATCTCGCGGCCCTGGAAGAACTTGGCGATCTCCATCAGCTCGGTCTGGGTCTTCGGTTCGGTCAGATCACGGCCGTATTCGGCCTTGAACGCCTCCTGAATTTCCGGGCGGTCGAACCAGTCCTTGCGGTAGAACCAGCCATTGGCATCGGCCATGGCCGGCAGGGCATAATAGTTCGGCGTGCCCTTCGGCCAGGTGGAATACGCATAGACAGTGGCGGGCATGAAGTCGTCCATGCTGATGCCTTCTTTCTCGAAGAAGTCGTTCAGCTTGACGTAATGGCCGTTCTCGGCGCCGCCGCCGATCCACTGGCTGTCGCCGATCAGCAGGTCGCAGAGCTTGCCGCCCGAGTTCAGCTCGTTCAGCATCCGGTCGGCGAAGTTGGGCCACGGCACGAACTCGAAGTTCATCTTGTTGCCGGACTGCGCCTCGTAGTCCTTGCTGAGTTCGACCAGCGCGTTCGCCGGGTCCCAGGCGGCCCAGCAAAGCGTCAGGTCCTCGGCCTGGGCGCAGGTCGCGGCCGTAAGCGCAGAGGCTGCCCAGAGCAGTGTGGTTTTCATGATCTCTCTCTCCCCATGGTCCCCTGACGGGCATTTGCCTGCCGCTTGTCGTTCAGGGATGCCCCAGCGTAATTGAGGTGCGTACCTCAAATCAAAGGAAATCTTCGCCGCCATGCCACGCACCGGAGTTGCGGCGGGTCGCGGCGGCCGGTTTCGGCCGTCACGACCCTTTTTTGTCTGATGCTTGTCAGGCGATCTTCACCCAAGAGCCGCCCTTGGCCGAGGACCGGACGCAGGCATCGACGAAGGCCACCCCGGCCAGACCGTCGGCCGCGCCCGGATAGGTCACGCCGTCCGGCGCGGCCGTGCCGGCGGCATGGGCGCGAATCGCGGCGGCGGCTTCGGTGTAGAGTGTGGCGAAGCCTTCCAGGTAGCCTTCGGGATGGCCCGAGGGGATGCGCGAGACCCGGCCCGCGGCGGCATCGGCACCGGGACCGGCGCGCGAGATCCGCCGCGGCGGCTCGCCATAGGGGCTGTGCCAGAGGGTGTTGGGCTCTTCCTGCGCCCAGTCGAGCCCGCCCTTCTCGCCATAGACGCGCAAGCGCAGCGCGTTCATGTTGCCCGGCGCCACCTGCGACGCCCAGAGCATCCCCCGCGCGCCGCCCTCGAAGCGCAGCAGCACATGGGCATTGTCGTCCAGCCGGCGCCCGGAAACGAAGCTCTGCATGTCGGCGCAAAGGCTGTCGAGGGTCAGCCCGGTCACGAAACTGGCCAGGTTGTAGGCATGGGTGCCGATATCGCCGATCGCCCCGCCGGCGCCGGATTGTTTCGGGTCGGTCCGCCACGCCGCCTGCTTCTGGCCCGCGGCTTCCAGGGGCTCGGTCAGCCAGTCCTGGGCATACTCCACCTGCACCAGCCGGATCGGCCCCAGCACGCCCGCCTCCACCATCGCGCGCGCCTGGCGCACCATCGGATAGCCGGTGTAATTGTGCGTCAGGATGAAGATCGCGCCGGAACCATCTGCCATTGCAGCCAGTTTTCTGGCGTCCGACAGGGTCGCGGTCATCGGCTTGTCGCAGATCACATGGATGCCGCGCTTCAGGAACTCCTTCGCGGCGAGGAAGTGCATGTGGTTCGGAGTGACGATGGCGACGGCCTCGATCCCGTCCTTCCGCCGCGCCTCGCGCGAGGCCATGGCGCCGAAGTCGTCATAGACCCGTTTCGGGTCGAGCCCCAGCGCCGCGCCCGAGCGCTGCGACTTCTCGGGCGTGGCGCTGAAGCAGCCCGCCACCAGGTCGAACTGGTCGTCGAGCCGGGCGGCGATGCGGTGGACGGCGCCGATGAAGGCGCCCTCGCCGCCCCCGACCATGCCGAGCCGGATCCGTGGCGCCCGGGTCGCGGAGGTTCCCTCGATCGTCATGTGCATTCTCCCTGCATTTTGCGCAGATCAGGCCAGGCCCAGCATCCGGCGGTTGGCGGCCTCGTCAGTGCCGGCGCCGGCGAAATCGTCGAAGGCCCTCTCGGTCACGCGGATGATGTGGTCGCGGACGAAGGCCGCGCCTTCCCTGGCGCCATCCTCGGGATGCTTGAGCGCGCATTCCCATTCCACCACCGCCCAGCCGTCGAAATCGTACTGGGTCAGTTTCGAGAACACCGCGCCGAAATCGACCTGCCCGTCGCCCAGACTGCGGAAGCGCCCGGCCCGGTTCACCCAGGACTGGTAGCCGCCATAGACGCCTTGCCGCCCGTTAGGGTTCAGCTCGGCATCCTTGACGTGGAACATCCGGATCCGGTCGTGGTAGATGTCGATGTTTTCCAGGTAATCAAGGTGTTGCAGGATGTAGTGGCTGGGATCGTAGAGCATGCAGGCCCGGTCGTGGTTGCCGACCCGTTCCAGAAACATCTCGTAGCTGATCCCGTCATGCAGGTCCTCGCCCGGGTGGATCTCGAAGCAGATGTCGACGCCCATGTCGTCGGCATGGTCGAGGATCGGTCGCCAACGCCTTGCCAGTTCATCGAAAGCCGTCTCGACCAGACCGGCGGGGCGCTGCGGCCAAGGATAGACGAAGGGCCAGGCCAGCGCACCCGAGAAGCTGACCATGGCCCGCAGGCCCAGGTTGCGGCTGGCGGTCAGGGCCAGCTTCACCTGGTCCACCGCCCATGCCTGCCGCGCCGTCGGGTTGCCGCGCACGGACGCGTCAGCGAAGCCGTCGAAGGCCGCGTCATAGGCCGGGTGGACGGCGACAAGCTGGCCCTGAAGATGGGTCGAAAGCTCGGTCACCTCGATCCCGCTGGCGGCTGCGACCCCCTTCAACTCTGCGCAGTAATCTTTTGATTCGGCGGCTTTCTTCAGGTCGAACAGCCTTCCGTCCCAGCTGGGGATCTGCACGCCCCGATAGCCGCAGTCGGCCGCCCATCGGGTGATGTCGGCCCAGGAACTGAACGGCGCGGCGTCGCCGGCGAACTGCGCCAGGAACAGCGCGGGGCCCTTGATGGTCTTCATGTGGTTCCTCCCGGTTTCGGTCTGCGGGGTCTGGCCCCGTTCTTGGTCGGGCGCCGGGCCGCGGCACGGCCCGGCAGCATGGCGCCTCACATCGCGCTCAGGTTCTCCTTCAACACGATGTCGATGCGGATGCGCTCCTGCGAGGGGATCACCTCGGTGCCATCGCACTGGGCGCGCAGGACACGAGTGGCGCTGCGCACCAGATGGCCGGTGTTCTGGGTGATGACCACGTCGAGGGTGCCGTCGGTCAGGGCAGCACGGGTATGCGGGGTCAGCTCGTGGGCGACCACGACGATGCGCCCGGCAAGGCCCCGTTCCGCGATCACCCGGGTCACCCCGGAGGTGCCGGCGCCAAGGCAGTAGACGCCGACGATGTCGGGATGGGCGTCGAGGCAGGCCGCGGTCACCCGCGCAGTCCGCTCGCGATCGTCCCGCCCCTCGGCCGAGGCGAGCGGCGAGAGGTGCGGGAAGTCGCGCGCCATCACCGCATCGAAGCCGAAGCGGCGCTGGACCATGTCGCGGGCCAGCATGGTCGAGACGATCATCGCGATCCGCCCCGGCCGCGGCCCGACGAAGCGGCCCATCAGCACGCCGGCGGTGCGCCCTGCAGCCACGTTGTCGATGCCGACGAAATGGTCGCGCGGCGCGTTCGGCTGGTCGGTGACGAGCGAGACCACGCTGACCCTGCGTTCCTTCAGGCGCACGATCAGGTCCCGGGCGGTGGGGGTTTCGTTCGCCATGATGGCCACCCCGTCGACGCGCCCGTCGCCCAGTTGCAGCGCGGCCCGCCGCGCCACCAGCGGATCATCAAGGTTCAACCGCAACACCTTGACTTCGCAGCGTTCGTCCAGAAGCCGCGGGGCGGCCTCGGCCACCGCGTCGGCAAGGCCCTTCAGGAACTGGCTGCTGCCTTCCGGCAGCACGAAGGCGAAGCGGTAGCGGCGCTGGCGCGCAAGGTTGGCGGCCGAGACGTCGCGGATATAGCCCAGTTCGGCCACCGCCGCCTGCACCCGCGCCACGGTCTTCGCCCGCACCCCGGGGCGCGCGTTCAGCACCCGGTCAACCGTGGCGAGGCTCACCCCGGCGGCCCTGGCGATATCATGGACGGTTGGTCGGGACATGGCCTCACCTCGTGGGGCGAGGTTAGGGCGAGGCCATGAGGTACGTCAATCATTCCGTGGGCTTCCGGGCTGTCCGGGCCGGCGCCACCGGTCAGGCCCGGGCCAGGAGGGCGTCGATCTCGACCCGGGCGGGCATCGACGGCGCGGTGCCCGGACGGGTGACCGAGATGCCCGCGGTCGCCAGCCCGAAACGCACCGCGTCCCGCGCCGCCGCCCCGCCGGCCAGGGCCGCCGCGAAGCCGCCATTGAAGGCGTCGCCCGCGCCCGTGGTCTCGACCACCGGGCCCGCGCTGACCACCGGCAGGTGCTGCCCGGCGCGGCCATCGTGAAGATAGACCCCGTTGCCGCCCAGGGTGATGATCGCGGCGCCGGCACCCCGGGCGATCAGCGCCTTCGCCGCCGCCTCGGCCGAGTCGGTCGAGGTCACGGCGATGCCGGTCAGGCCCTCGGCCTCGGATTCGTTCGGCGTCACCCAGTCGGACAGCGCCAGCATGCCGTGGGGCTGGCTGGCCGCCGGCGCCGGGTTCAGGATCGTGGTCGCCCCGCCCCGCCGGGCCAGCTCCAGCGCGCGCAGGGCGGCGTCGATCGGCTGTTCCAGCTGGGTCATGAACACCCGCGCCCCGGCGATGGTGCCGGCCCAGCCGTCCACATCCGCCGGAGAGATCGACGCGGCGACCCCGGGGCAGATGATGATGGCGTTGTTGCCGGTCGCGGCCTCGAGGAAGATGAAGGCCGCGCCGGTATAGCCGTCGGCCTGGCGGATCACTTCGGGGGTGACGCCGGCCTCGGCCCAGACGGCAAGCGCCATCTCGCCGAAGGCATCCTGCCCCAGCCGGGTCAGCATGCGCGTGTCGGCGCCGGCGCGGGCCGCGGCCACCGCCTGGTTCGACCCCTTGCCGCCGGGGCCGAGCGCGAAGCTCTGGCCAAGGATGGTCTCGCCCATCCGCGGCTGGCGCTCGGCGCGATAGGCGGTGTCGGCGACGAAGACGCCAAGGATGACGACGGAACCGGACATGGGCATTCTCCTCAGGCTTCGGGCGGGATCACGCCCTTGCGGAACTGGAAGCAGCCGTAGAAGCGGCGCTCGCCGGTCTGGATCACGGCATAGGCCTGCCGTGCCCGGTCGTAGAAGGCGAAGCGTTCCACGCCCACCATGGGGCGCGGGCGCCCCTCGGCGGCGTCGATCTCGGCCTGCACCTCGGCCTGCACCGGGGGGATCGTGGCGGGTTCGCCCACCACCTCCATCCGCGCGGCGAAGTCGTCGACGAAAGTGTCGAGCGGGAACACCGACAGCACCGCCTGCGCGGCCTCGGCCGAGGTCAGGTTGTCCATCCGCAGGAGCCGGCCCAGCACGGTCTGCCGGGCGATCGAGTCGGCCGGAAAGTTGGTGTCGGCCAGCACCACCACGTCGCCGTGCCCCATGGCGCGCAGCGCCCCCAGCACCTCGGCATTCAACCGGTTGTCGATCCCCTTGAGCATCCGCCCCATCCTCCCCTGTGGCGCCCCGGTCTCCGGGGCATTCTGACCCGATGCGGGTCCTGTTCCGGGGCAGTCGGCCACAGCCGGCCGCCATGGTCAGTCGAACAGCGGCAAAAGCGCTTCGGCCAATGTTGCCGCCAGGACCCCGTGCGTCTCGGCCGACAGGTGGATGCCGTCGGTCGGGTCGACCTCGGCATGGCGGCCGGCGTCGAGGAAGCCGCAGCCATGGCGGGCGGCGACCTCGGCGATCAGCGGCGCCAGCCGGCGCGACTTGGCGGCGCCGCCTTCGAACTGCTCGCCCAGCCAGCCGGTTTCGAGGATCGGCACCGGCGAGATCAGGAACACCCCTGGTGCCTTGCCATCGCGGCCGGCGTTCGAGCCGTAGATCGCCAGCACCAGACGCTCGACCCCCCGGGCGATGTCCCAGGGCGTCATCGAAAAGCGCGCCTTCAGGTCGTTGGTGCCCAGCATGACGATGACCACGTCCAGCGGCCGGTGGCTTTCCAGCACCGCCGGCAGGACCGCAAGGCCGTTCTTGTGGGCGCCCTCGATGGGGTCGTCGCGCACGGTGGTCCGGCCGGGCTGGCCGGCCTCGATCACCTTGGCGCGACCTTGCAGGATCCCGGCCATCTGGCCGGGCCAGCGCACATGCGCCCGGAACCGGCCCAGATCCTGCGGGCCCTGCATCGCCCGCGTGCCATGGGTGTTGCTGTCGCCGAAGCACAGGATCGACAGGCGGCGCGGCGCCCGGTTGAGGTCAGGCAAGGCGCACCCCACTGGCCGCATCGAAAAGGTGAAGCCGGGCCGGGTCGGGCGCCAGCCGGATCGGCTGGCCCGGGCGCAGCGGGTGGCGGTCGCGGAACACCGCGACGATCTCGGGCCCGCTGCCGCCGCCCAGCCGGCCGACCACATGGGTCTCGGACCCGGTGGGCTCGATCACCGCGATTTCGGCCGGCAGGCCCGCCTCAGCCAGGGTCAGGTGCTCGGGCCGGATGCCGACGAGGATCTCGCGCCCCTCGGCCAGGGCGGCGGCCGCCGGCGCGCCCAGGCTGGTGCCGGCCAGGTCGATCCCCGGGCCGGCGTCCGCGCGGCGCACCCGCCCAGGCAGCAGGTTCATCGAGGGCGAGCCGATGAAGCCCGCCACGAAGGCATTGACCGGCCGGTCATAAAGATCGAGCGGCGAGCCGATCTGTTCCACCCGTCCATCCTGAAGCACCACGATCTTGTCCGCCATCGTCATCGCCTCGATCTGGTCATGGGTGACATAGACCGTGGTAGTCGACAACCGCTGGTGAAGCTCGCGGATCTCGGTGCGCATCTGCACCCGGAGCTTGGCGTCGAGATTCGACAGCGGTTCGTCGAACAGGAAGACCTGCGGGTCGCGGACGATGGCCCGGCCCATGGCGACGCGCTGGCGCTGGCCACCCGACAGCGCCCGCGGATAGCGGTGCAGATAGGGGGTCAGCCCGAGGATCCCGGCGGCGCGGGCGACCCGCGCGTCGATCTCGGCCCGGTCCATGCCGCGCATCCTGAGCGCGAAGGCCATGTTGGCGGCGACGGTCTTGTGGGGGTAGAGCGCGTAGTTCTGGAACACCATGGCGATGTCGCGTTCCGACGGCGGCAGCCCGTTCACCACCCGGCCGCCGATCGAGATCGTGCCGCCCGAGATGCCTTCCAGCCCGGCGATCATCCGCAGCAGGGTGGACTTGCCGCATCCCGACGGCCCGACCAGCACCACGAATTCGCCATCGGCAATGTCGACGTCGACGCCGTGGATCACCGCAAGCGCGCCATAGGCCTTGCGCACCTGGCGAATCGCGACTTCGGCCATTCCGCCTTCTCCCCCGGGCTTCCCGGCAACAGGCTTAGCCAAGGCCGGGCGCCCTGTCACCTCCAGACATGCTAACATGTTAGCGGCTTGACTCATGTCGGGATCGCGGAGATCCTTCGCGCGCAGACGGCGCCGCCGGGCGGAGCCAGGGCGGCAGCGCGCACCGCGCCCGTCCCCGGAGGACAGACAGAATCCGGCTCCGGATGTTCAGCCGCGGGACTGCGGCACAGGGAGGACCACGGATGAGAACCGATCTTTATGACCTGATGCTGAGCGCGCGGCCCAACCGCCGCCTCGTCCTTCAGGGACTGGCCTCTAGCACGGCGGCGGTGGCGGCGGGCGGGCTGTTCGGCGCGGTCGGCCGGCCGGCCTATGCCCAGGGCGACGCCGCGCTCCGCGCCGAGATCCTGAAGATCCCCGGGGTCGGCAAGGGGTCGCCGACCGATGCGGACTGGCAGAAGGTGGGCGAAATGACACTTGGCGCCACGAAAGCGGCATTCAAGGAGGGCGAATTTGCGGGCGTCGAGCTGACGTTCATGGGACTCAACAATCAGAACCTGCACAATCTGCTGTTCCGCGGCTTCCTGAAACCCTGGGAGCAATACACCGGCGCCAAGATCAACTGGATCGACCTGGCCCAGGCCGACTACAACGCGCGCCTGCAACAGTCGATCGCCACCGGCACGGTGGATTTCGACGTGATCGAGATGGGTGCCCCGTTCGAAGGCGACACCGCCGGCCGCGGCCTGCTGGACGAGATGCCCGACTGGGTCGCCAAGATGATCGACATGGATGATTACGTGGGCTACCTGAAACCCCCGGTGGGGACCTGGGGCGAAAAGCTCTATCGCGTCACCATCGACGGCGATTGCCATACCTTCGCCTATCGGACCGACTATTTCAGCGACGATGCGATCACCGGCGCGACCGGCATGACCGAGCCGCCCTCGACCTGGGAACAGGTGAACGAGTTCACCCGCAAGGTGAAGGGCCAGAAGGATCCGCTGACCGGGCTTGATGCCTACGGCTTCCTCGACCCGCAGAAGGGCTGGGGCGGCTTCGGCTTCTACTTCCTCGAGGACCGCGCCGCGTCCTATGCCAAGTACCCCGGCGAACCGGCCTGGCTGTTCGAGCCGGACACGATGAAGCCGCTGGTCAACAATCCGGCCTGGGTGCAGGCGATCCAGGACGTGATGGATCTGATCGCGGCCGGCGCCTATCCGTCCGACCAGATCAACGCCGATCCCGGGACGACCGCCTTCCAGCAGTTCCTGGCCGGTACCGGCTCGATGCTGACCTGGTGGGGCGACGTCGGGTCGAGCGCGCGCACTTCGGACAGCTCGGTCGTGGGCGATGTGGTCGGCTTCTCGATCAACCCCGGCGCAACCAAGGTCTACAACTGGCGCAAGGCGGCGTGGGAGACGCCGGCGGCGCCCAACTTCGCCCCGAACATGGCCTATATCGGCTGGGGCATCTACGTCACCAACCGGGTCTCGGGCGACGAGATGAAGCGCAAGGCGGCATGGTCGGCGGCGGCGCATCTGGGCGGGCGGGACATCTCGCTGTGGATGGCGGCGTATCCGTCCGGCTTCCAGCCCTATCGGACCTCGCATTTCCGGTATGACGAATGGGTCGCGGCCGGCTACGACCTGGCCTTCGTAGAGGATTACCTCGGCTCGAACGCGGACAGCTACAACCACCCCAACGCCGCGATCGAACCGCGCATTCCGGGCATCTTCCAGTATTATTCGGTGGCCGAGGACGAACTCGCCCGCGGCTTCGCCGGCCAACACGGCTCGGCGCAGGCGACCGCCGATGCCATCGCCGCGGCATGGGAGAAGATCACCGACCAGATCGGCCGCGAGAGCCAGATCAAGCTTTACAAGGAATCCCTCGGCATCGGCGCCTGAGGCGCAGGCCTTCGGGCCGAAGGGGCGCGCCCGACCGGGCGCGCCCTTCCCCTTTCGCGGCGGGCTCAGACCCCCGACAGCAGCGCGTCGAGCGCGCGGATGATCGCGTCCCGCATCATCGCCAGCGAGCCGATGGTTTCGCCCAGCTCGGCCAGGGTCAGCGTCGCCGCCAGTTGCGGCATCACCAGATAGGCGGTCTCGCCTACGGTCACGACCGGGTTCAGCGCCGGCAGCACCCGGCCGACCGAGGCGGCGGGAACCAGCGGCGCGACCACCCGGGTGCGCAGCCCGTCCAGAAGGTCGGCCTGGAGCACCACGACCAGCACCCCGCCGGGCGCGCGGCAAAGGTCGAACGGCGCCGCCACCCGGGTCAGAACTTCCGCAGGTCGGCCAGCGGCACCCCGGTCGCGTCGATGAAGGCGTTGTAGTCGGCGATGGCGCCGGCATTCTCGGCCTTCCAGCGCCGCGCCCGTTCTTCCCGGATCGCGGCGACCAGACCGTTTTCAGCGGCCTGCGAGAGGTTGATGCCTAACTGCCGCGCCTCGTCCAGGATCGTGGATTCAAGGCTCATGCTTGTCGATCGGCGTGCCGGTCCGCGCGAGATCCGTTTCCTTCGGGATGATCTGACCTGCCGGCAAACCTACCGCAAACCGACGGCAGGCGCCAGTCTGCGCGGAGGGGACAAGCCCTGCATTCCGGTCATGGCGGGCTTGCCGACCCGGTTATTGTGCAGGTGCAGCATAGGTCTATGTTAGCGATCGAAGGCGGCGCAGCTTCCTCCCTCCCGGCGCCGCAGCCGATCCGTGAAAGGACGACCCGTCATGGCCATCATCCACGACATCCGCGAAATCGACCTGCCCCTCGTCGAACGTGCCCGCGCCGCATTCTCCCACTGGCGTGCCCGCCGGGCCGCGTTCCAGCAGGTGGTCGACGAACTGTCGGTCCTGACCGACCGCGAGTTGGCCGATCTGGGCCTGTCGCGCTACGACATTCCCGGCATAGCCCGCCAGGCGGCCGACTCCGTCTGATCCGGCCACCTTCGTCACGGCGCAGACGGCGATTTCGGCTTCCCGCACCGGAGTTGCGTGGCTAACATGTCAGCATGTCCGATGACGCGGCCTTCCGGGGCGACCTTCTCCATGTGGTGACCCGCGGCGAGATTCCGGTGGGGCGCCGTCGCCTCGGGCACTGGCTCGTCCGGGGATCCTTCGCGGCCTTCCTGGTCACGGCCGGCGCGGTCGCGCTGGACGATGCCGGCCGCATCGACCTGCCCTTCACCACCTGGCAGCCGGCACTTCTTGCCTTCGTCGTCTTTGCCGTCTGCCTGTGCGTGGCGCAGGTGGTGCTGCATGGCGAACAGGGCAAGCGCAGCCTGTTCGTGCTGCCGGCCGCGCTGTTCGTGGGCGCGATGGTCGTCTTCCCGATGATCTTCGCGGTCGGCATCGCGCTGTCGGACTGGAACCTGTCCTCGCCCGACGGGCAGAGGTTCAACGGCTTCGACAATATCCGCCAGATGTGGACCGACACGTTCTACTGGAACGCGCTGCGCAACATGGTCTGGTATGTGCTGGCGATCCTTGTGGAATACGCCATCGCCTTCGGGCTGGCGCTGATCCTGGCCAGCGAGATCCGGGCGCGGAAATTCTTCCGCGTCGCCTTCCTGATGCCGCTGATGCTGTCGCCGGTGGCGGTCAGCTGGATGATCGGCAAGTCGATGATGGAGGCGCGCTTCGGTCCCATGGCCCGGATGGCGCGCTATCTGGGCTGGGAGGATCCGTCCTTCTTCGGCACGCCCGCAATCGCCCGCGCCACGATCATGGCGATGGATGCCTGGACCTTCATCCCGTTCCTGATGATCATGCTGCTGGCCGGGCTGCAGGCGATCCCGAAAGAGGTGCAGGAGGCCGCCCGGGTCGACGGCGCCACCGGCTGGCGGGCATTCTGGGAGGTCACCTTCCCGCTGATGCTGCCGGTCTCGATCACCGCGATCCTGATCCGCATCATCTTCAAGCTGAAGCTGGCCGACATCATCATCAATGTCACCGCGGGCGGGCCCGGCGGCGCCACCGACAGCGTGACCTCGTTCATCTACCGCGAATACCGCGACCGCTCGAACGTCGGCTATGGCACCATGCTGGCGCTGGTCTATCTCGTCTGCATCGTGGCGGCGATCACGCTGTTCATGAAACTCGCCGACCGCTGGATGAACCCGAGGTACTGAGATGGCCGAGGCCGCGCCGCGCCAGATCTTCCACGACGGCGAGGCCGACCGGGCGTTCCGGGCGAAGCGGCTGCTGGGCCGGGCGGCGGTCTATGGCGTGCTGATCCTCTGGACTATCGTCTGCCTGTTTCCGATCTTCTGGACCGTGACCACCAGCTTCAAGGCGGCGCCGGATGTGATGAAGGGCAACCTGGTGCCGTTCCTGGACTTCACCCCGAGCTGGCGCGGCTGGCAGTCGCTGGGCCTGTCGCCCGACACCATCGGCACCGAGTCGACCGTGCGGGCCGAGTTCCTGAAGCGCTTGGTCAATTCCGCCGTGACCTCGCTCAGCGCCTCGGCGCTGGCGGTGGCGCTGGGGTCCTGCGCCGCCTACGGGCTGTCGCGCTTCAGCTACCGCTTCGGAACCATGGGCAACCGGGACATCTCGTTCTTCTTCCTGTCCCAGTTGATCCTGCCGCCGGTGGTGCTGGCCCTGCCCTTCCTGGTGCTTTATCGCGAGCTTGGGCTCTTGGACAGCCGGATCGGGCTGATCCTGCTCTATACCCTCACCGTGCTGCCCATCGTCATCTGGATCATGCGCGACCAGTTCGCCGCGATCCCGGTCGAGCTTGAGGAGGCCGCGATGGTCGACGGGCTGTCGGTCTGGGGCGCCTTCCTGACCATCGTCCTGCCGATCGCGGCGCCGGGCATGGTGGCGTCCTTCATCCTGTGTCTGGTGCTGACCTGGAACGAGTATTTCTTCGCCGCGCTGCTGACCTCGACCGATGCCAAGACCCTGCCGGTTATGGTGGCCAGCCAGACCGGCAGCCAGGGCATCAACTGGTGGTCGATGGCGGCGCTGTCGACCGCGGCGATCCTGCCCTTGATCGTGATCGGCATCCTGCTGGAGAAGTACATCATCAAGGGGATGTCGGCGGGGGCGGTGAAATGAGTTTCGGAACCGGCCTCAGATGCCTTGTCGGCGGGGCGATGATTTGGGGCACCGCCAGCGCCGCAGCGGCGCAGAGTTGTGGCGGGCCGGAGGCCCCCTGCAACGTCGAGAGCGGCAGCTATCACGCAGCCCTGCCCGATCCCGGCACCACGCCGACCGGCGTGATCCTGTGGCTGCACGGCTATGGCGGCAACGGCGCGGCCGAGATCCGAAACCGCGGGCTGGTTGGCCCGATGCTGACCGCAGGTCTTGCGGTCCTCGCCCCCAACGCCGTCGCCTGGCCGGAACGGGACGTCGCAGCCGACTGGGGGGTCAATGACGGCTTCAACTGGCGGAGGAACGACATCCGCTTCCTGGAATCGGTGATCGCCGACGCCACCGCCCGCTTCGACCTGCCCGCAAACCGGGTGATCGTCGCGGGCTTCTCGCGCGGCGGATCCATGGCCTGGGATTTCGCCTGCACCCGGCCCGACGCCGTGATCGGCGTCGCCGCCATCGCCGGCGGGTTCTGGGAGCCGATGGAGACGCAATGTGCCGGCCCGACCGACCTGTTCCATACCCATGGCTTCGCCGACGCCATGGTGCCGATCGAGGGCCGCGAGGCGCTGTTCGGCAACTATTTCTTCCAGCAGGGCAATCTGATGAAGGCGCTGGATGTCTGGCGCAGGGCCAATGGCTGCATGGGCCCCGCCGATCTGAGCCTCACCGCCCCCGGCGGGTGGGAGAAGCGCTGGACCTCGTGCCAGCACGGCTCGATCATCCTGTGGCTGCATCCGGGCGGGCACGAGATCCCGCCGGGATGGGTCGACCGGATGCTGTCCTGGGCCGAGGGGCTGGGTGACTGATCGCCCGGCCGGGCGCGATCAGGCCGGGTCGTCGGACAGCGCCCGGGCGATCTCGCGGGTCTGGTGATAGAGCTTCCTAAATAGCGCGTAGTGGCGGTCATGGACAGGCAGGTGGTGCGCCGTGATCCGGCGCGCCTCCGGGTTCCACTCCGCGATCCGGGGGTTCAGCCCAGCCGCCGCGGCGGCCAGGAAGGCATCGCCATAGGACGCGCCCAGCGTCTTGGTGCAGACGATCTGGTCCAGCCCGGTCACGTCCGAGGTGGTCTGCAGCCAGAGCGGGTTCTGCACCCCGCCGCCGACCGCCAGCAGCCGCGCGGGGCTTGCCCCCGCCTCGGCAAAGGTGTCGGTGACATGCCGGGTGCCGTAGGCGATGCCTTCCAGCATGGCGCGGTAGAGATCGCCGCGGCCATGGGTCAGGTTCAGGCCGAAGATCACGCCCTTGGCGTCGGGGTCGTGGATTGGCGTCCGCTCGCCCGAGAAATAGGGCAGGAACAGCAGCCCGTTCGCACCGGGGGGCGAGGCCTCGGCCTCGGCAGCGAGCAAACGGAACGCCGCGTCATGGGGCAGGTCCAGCGCGAAACGGTCGCGGAACCAGTGGGTCAGTGTCCCCGAGGTGGCAAGCCCCGCCATGGAGGCGTGCTGGCCGGGATAGAGCCACGGCGCATACCAGAGCCGGGGATCGGGGCGCGGGCCGTCGGTCAGCAGGATCATGAAGATGGTCGAGCCATACATCAGCATCATGTCGCCGGGCCGGGCGACCCCGACGCTGACCGCCTCGGCGGCGGCGTCGATGGTGCCGGCGGTGACCGGCGTGCCTTCGGCAAGACCGGTGGCGCGCGCCGCCTCGGCGCTGACCCGGCCGGCGATGCCGGTCGACCACATCACCCGCGGCAGGCGGGACGGCTCGATGATGCCGACCGCCAGATCCGGCGCCCAGTCCTGCCGCGCCACATCGTAGAGCGGGCCGAAATTCGCCGCCGTGTAATGGTCGATGACGATCTCGCCGGTCAGCTTCAGCACCAGATACGAGGTCGAGGTCAGCACATGGGCGGTCGCGGCGAAGATCTCGGGCCGGTTCCGGCGCAGCCAGAGGATCTTCGGCCCGACCGATTGCGAGGTCAGCGCATTGCCGCAGCGGGCGACCAGCAGCCCGGCGCCCAGCGTCTCGGTCAGTTCCGCCACCTCGGCCGAAGCGCGGGTGTCGACACCGTAAAGCACCGCGTTCATCAGCGGCCGGCCGGCCGCGTCCACCGGCAGCATGCAGGGGCCGATCGCGCTGGCGGCGACGCAGGCAATGGCGCCGGTATCGGCGCCGCTGTCGCCGATCACCTGGCGGGACAGGGCGCAGAAATCGTCCCACCAGTCGGCATCGGCCCGGTGTTCGGCCCAGCCCGGGCGCGGCACGATCATCTCGTGGGCGCGTTCGGCCTGGGCGACGATCCGCCCCGCCGCATCCGCCAGCACCGCCTTCGAGCCATAGGTGCCGATGTCGATCCCCAGGGTCAGCTTCATGGTCCGTCCCGGTCAAGGCTGAAGCCGGGGCCGATCCGGTCCAGGATCGCGAGGACCAGCCGGGTCAGCGCTTCCAGATCGTCAAGGTCGCAGATCTCGAGGCTGGAATGGGAATGGCGCATCGGGAAGCCGATATCGGCCGCGGCGACGCCGGCGCCCACCAGCTGGACATAGGACAGGTCGGTCAGCACGCCGGACTGCGCGCTGTGCTGCAGCGGGATCCCCGCCGTCTGGGCCGCGGTCTCGACCAGCCGGACCACCGCCGGGTGCGGGATGACCCCGTTCAGGGTGCCCCGGCCGTGGAAGGAATAATGGCTCAGCCCCGGCCCGCCGCCCAGACGCATCTCGCCCCTGTCGGCCATGTCCGGGGTATCGGTCGCCAGCATCAGGTCGATCTGCAGCGCGATGTCGGGCTTCAGCGCCTCGGCCGCCACCACGGCGCCGCGCAGGTTGAACTCCTCCAGCACGGTAAAGACCAGATGCACGGTCGGCTCCACGGGCCGCATCGCCAGCGCCCGGGCCAGCCCGATCAGCACGGCGCAGCCGGCGCGGTCGTCGATGGCGGTCCCGGCGATCCGGTCGCCGGCCAGCTCGACCACGTTCGGGGCATAGACCACCGGCGTGCCGATACGGATCCCCGCCGCCGCAACCGCGGCGCCGCTGGCATGCCCGGTGTCGATCCGGATCTCGGCGACCCGGAGGGTGCTGTACTTCTCCTCGGGCGTGGTGGCGTGGTGGGCCTTGTTGCCGATCACGCCGGGCACGTCACGGCCTTCGGCCACCAGGCACAGCACCGCCTGCGAGGCGAGCGCGCGCTCGGGCACGCCGCCCAGCCGCTCGACCCGGATTCCGCCATCGGGCTCAACCCGGCGGACCACGAAGCCCAGCTGGTCCATATGGGCGAAGACCATGACCGAGGGCGCCGCCGGATCGCCGGGCAGGGTCACGGTCAGGTTTCCCAGCCGGTCGGTGCCGGCCGCCAGCCCGGCCGGCAGACGGTCGCGGATCGCCCGGCGGACCCGGTCCTCGTGCCCCGACAGGCCGGGGACGCGCATCAGGGCCAGAAGGTCGCGGCGCAGCTCGTCGCGCATCACCGCGCCCCCGGGCCGGACCGGGCTGCGCGGGCGCGCACCATGAAATCGGCCGCGCGGTCGGGATCGACCGGGTTCCAGGTATTTCCGTCGACCTTCAGGGCCGAGCCGACGACGCAGCCATCGGCCACCGCCAGCACCTCGGCCACGGTGGCGTGCCGGACCCCGGTATTGGCCAGCACCGGCACCGCCGGCAGCGCCGACTTGACCGCGCGCAGATCCTCCATCGCCGCCGGTTCGCCGGTGATCGGACCCGAGACCAGCACCGCATCGGGGATCGACGAGAACACCGCGCTGCGCGCCCGCTCGGCCAGCGGGCGGCGGTCCAGACTGTCGGCGAACTCGGCCGAGACATTGTAGAGCATCGCGAGATCGCGCCGCCCCAGCCGGTCGCGATAGCGCATCGCCTTCCCGGCGTCGGGCGCCCAGACCCCCATGTCCGCGGCATAGACCCCGGTGAAGATCTCGCGCACGAAGGCCGCCCCGGTGGCCGCGGCCAGCGCCACCGTGGCCATCGGATCCCACAGCAGGTTGACCCCGAAGGGCACTGTGATCTCGGCCCTGAGCCGGCCGATCACATAGGCCATGGCGGCGGTCGCCGCCGCATCGACGGCAAATTCATAGGGCCGGTCGTTCTCGTTCCCGAACATCACCGCATCGACCCCGGCCGCCTGCAGCGCCAGAAGGTCGGCCCGCGCCGCAGCCACCAGCCCCTCGAGCCCGGCATCCGCGTCATGGAGCGGCGCCCCCGGCAGGGCGCCCAGATGGACCATGGCGATCACGGGCCTGACGCCCCCGAACATCCGGCCGAAGCGGTCCGGCATTGGCTTCCTCCCCGGTCTTTTCGGTTCAGGCTAGGAGGATTCGGCTTTCGCGCAAGACAAATCATACTAGCATGTCAGTGAGGGAGTACGGGCATGGCACTGAACGTCAGACACTGGGACCGGCTGGGCAATGGCGGTCTCGACTTTACCGAACTGGGGGTCGGCACTGCGCCCCTGGGCAATCTCTATCGTGCGATCAGCGACGACGCCGCCCATGCGGTGTTGGAGCGTGCCTGGTCGGGCGGGGCGCGCTATTTCGACACCGCGCCGCTCTATGGCTTCGGCCTGTCGGAAACCCGGGTGAACCGGTTCCTGCGCGGCAAGCCGCGGGACAGCTACGTGCTGTCCACCAAGGTCGGCCGCCTGCTGCGTGCGGTGCCCGAGGCCCTGCGCGACGGAATCGGCAAATGGCACGAAGTGCCATCGCGGAAGGAGATCTACGACTACAGCCACGACGGCGTGCTGCGGTCGGTCGAGGCTTCGCTGGAACGGCTGGGGGTGGACCGGATCGACATCCTGTTCGTCCATGACATCGACGTGCCGAACCAGGGCAGCCGGATGAACGTCAATGCCAAGGTCGACCAGCTGATGGCCGGCGGCTATCACGCGCTGGAGCGGCTCCGGAACGAAGGCGTGATCCGCGCCTTCGGGGCCGGCGTCAACGAATGGGAGGTGTGCCAGCATCTGGCCGAGCGGGGCGATTTCGACCTGTTCCTGCTGGCCGGCCGTTATACCCTGCTGGAGCAGGAGGCGCTGGACAGTTTCCTGCCGCTCTGCGTCGCGCGCGGCATCGGCATCGTGATCGGCGGGCCCTACAACTCGGGCATCCTCGCCACCGGACCGAAGCCGGGGGCCTATTACAACTACCACCCGGCGCCGGAACCGATCCTCAAGCGCGTCGCCGCGATCGAGGCGATCTGCACCCGGCACGGCGTGCGGATGGTCGATGCCGCCTTCCACTTTCCGCTGGCCCATCCGGCGGTGGTCTCGGTGATCCCCGGCGGGCAGGGTCTGGACGAGATGGAGTCGAACCTGGGCGCCGCGGCGGCGCGGATTCCCCCGGCGCTCTGGGCGGACCTGAAGGCGGCCGGGCTGATGCGGGCGGACGCCCCTACATGACGCCGCGGATCGACGCCCACCAGCATTACTGGGATCCGGCGAGGGGCGATTACGACTGGATGCCGAAGGACGATCCGGTCCTGGCGCGGCCCTATGGCCCCGCCGACCTTGGACCCGACCGCGCGGCGGCCGGATTTGCGCACACGGTGCTGGTTCAGGCCGCCGCAACCGTGGCGGAAACCGACTGGATGCTGGCGCTGGCCGCGGCCGAGCCCAGCGTGGCCGGCGTGGTCGGCTGGATCGACTTCGCGAACCCTGCCGACCGCCGGGCGCTGGACCGGCTGGCCCGGACCGCGAAATTCCTGGGCGTCCGGCCGATGATCCAGGACATCCCCGACCCGGACTGGATGCTGCGCCCGGACCTCGCCTGGGCCTTCGACGCGCTGGTCGAGCGCGATCTCAGCTTCGACGCGCTCGGCTACCCGCTGCATCTGGACAATTTCCACCGCCTGCTGACCCGTCACCCGGATCTGCGCGTGGTGATCGACCATTGCCTGAAGCCGCGCCTGCGTGACCACGCCGCCGACCCGGCCGCCTTCACCAGTTGGGCCGCCGGGATGACCCGGTTGGCGCGGGACACCGGCGCCTGCTGCAAGCTTTCGGGTCTGGTGACCGAGGCGGCGCCGGGCTGGTCGCTGGACACGCTGCGCCCGGCGGTTGAGCTTGTGCTCGACGTGTTCGGGCCCGACCGGGTGATGTGGGGCTCGGACTGGCCGGTCTGCCGGCTGCGCGCCGAATATGGCGACTGGTTCTCTGCGGCCGAGGCGCTGACCTCCGGTCTGGACGAGGCCGGCCGGGCCGCGGTCTTCGGCGGCACCGCCAACCGCTTCTACCGGCTGGGGCTGTGATCGCTCAGGCGCCGGGCTCGCTGTCGAACAGTTCGGGCATCGCCGTTTCCAGGGGTTCCAGATAGCTCACCAGCTGGCGCAGGTGGCTGCGCAAGGCCGCGCGCGCCGCCTCGGGGTCGCGCGCCGCCAACGCCGCGACGATGGCGCGATGTTCCTCCAGCGTCGCCTCGACGCGGCCGGGGGCCGGCAGGACCAGCCGTCGCGCCCGGTCGACCTGCAGCCACGCGGTTTCGGTCAAGGCGCCGAGCCGGCGGAACCCGGTGAACCCCATCATCAGCGCGTGCATCGCCGCGTCCTGCTCGTAGAAGCCGTCGCGGTCGCCGCTTTCGACCAGCGCCTGCTGCATCACCAGGCTGCGGTTCAGCCGGGCGATCTGCTCGTCGGTGATCCGGGGCGCGAGGTATTCCGCCGCCGCCAGTTCCAGCGCCTCGCGCATGAAGGCGCCCTCGCGGATCTCGGCCATCGAGAAGCGCGCGACATAGCTGCCGGCCTGGGGCACGATCCGCACCAGCCCCTCGCCGGCAAGCCGGGTCAGCGCGTCCGAGACCGGCGAGCGCGAGACG
>JBGAOK010000061.1:20351-21698 GCA_044221805.1 Meridianimarinicoccus sp. | reverse complement strand
GCCGACCGGTTGATCTCGGCCGGACTGGCCGCGGCCTTCCCCGACACAGCGATCGTGACCGAGGAGCAGGCCGCCTCGCATGCGGTGCAGGCCGACAGTTTCCTGATCGTGGACCCGCTGGACGGCACCAAGGAATTCGTTCAGCGCCGTGGCGACTTCACCGTCAACATCGCCTATGTGGAAGCCGGTCTGCCGATCCGCGGCGTGGTCTACGCGCCGGCCAAGCAGCGGCTGTTCTATACCGAGGCCGACGGACGCTCGGTCGAGGAGACGGGGCCCTTCGACAAGGACGTGAAGGGCGCGGTCGTGCCGGTCAGCGTCGCCGAACCCGACAACGGCGCGCTGATGGTGGTGGCTTCGAAAAGCCACCGGGACGCGGCCACCGACGCCTATATCAGCCAGTATGCCGTCGCCGACATGAAGAGCGCCGGATCGTCGCTGAAGCTGTGCCTGGTCGCCACGGGCGAGGCCGATCTCTATCCGCGCCTCGGCCGGACGATGGAATGGGACACCGCCGCCGGACAGGCGGTGCTGATGGGGGCGGGCGGTCAGATGATCCGCTTCGACACCCATGAACCGCTGACCTACGGCAAGCCCGGCTACGAGAACCCGTTCTTCATTGCCCACGCGCCGGGCGTCATCCTCAAGTCGGCCTGAGACCTGCCCGTGTCCGTCCTTGTCGTCATCCCGGCGCGCTATGCCTCGACCCGCTATCCCGGGAAGCCGCTGGTGCCCCTGAAGGGGGCGGACGGCGTGGCGCGGACGCTGATCGAATGGACTTGGTTGGCCGGCAGGTCGGTGCGGGGCGTCGACCGGCTGGTGGTGGCCACCGATGACGACCGGATCGCGGCAGAATGCGCGCGGTTCGGCGCCGAGGTGGTGATGACCTCGGTCGACTGCGCCAACGGCACCGAGCGCTGCGCAGACGCGCTGGCGCGGCTGGACGGCCCGCAGCCCGAGATCGTCGTGAACCTGCAGGGTGATGCGCCGCTGACCCCGCCCTGGTTCGTCGAGGATCTGGTGGCTGCGCTGCGCGCGACTCCGCAAGCCGGGGTGGCGACGCCGGTGCTGCGCTGCGACGGCCGCACCCTGTCGGCATTCCGCGAGGATCGCCGTGCCGGGCGGGTCGGCGGCACGACGGCGGTGTTCGGCGCTGGCGGGCGGGGGCTGTACTTCTCGAAGGAAGTGATTCCCTACACCGGGCGGGATTATGCCGACGACGCGCCTACGCCGGTGTTTCACCATGTGGGTGTCTATGCCTATCGGCCGGCGGCACTTGCCGTATATGGCGGACTGTCGCAAGGTCCACTGGAACAGTTGGAAGGCTTGGAGCAATTGCGGTTTCTC
>JBGAOK010000061.1:0-20320 GCA_044221805.1 Meridianimarinicoccus sp. | reverse complement strand
GGTCGAGGCAAGAGGACGGCATTTCTGGGAACTGAACAATCCGGAGGACGTTCCAAGGATTGAGTCCAGTTTGGAGCGACTCAATATCGTATGACGTGCTTCAGGTCAGGTCCCGCCGATTGCGGGTCCGTCAGACGACCTGTAAGGTGGTGGAGTTAGGGTAACTGTCGGGGCGCCGACAATCTGGTTCGGCGGGATGGCCAAAAGGGCCTTCTGTGCCGTCAGGCCGGGGGCGCACGGTTGGAGTGGGTGCTAGGATGAACCGGAAAGTCACTAAGGCTGTATTTCCCGTTGCGGGGATGGGAACGCGGTTTCTTCCCGCAACGAAGTCGATCCCGAAAGAGATCATGACATTGGTGGACCAGCCCTTGGTCCAGTACGCCATCGACGAGGCCCGCGCCGCTGGGATCGAGGAATTCATCTTCGTCACTTCGCGCGGCAAGTCGGCGCTGGAAGACTATTTCGACGCCTCGCCGCAGCTCGAGGATGCCTTGCAGCGCAAGGGCAAGGAAGACCTTCTCGCCCAGCTGCGCCGCACCGACATGCCAAGCGGCGCGATCGCCTATGTGCGCCAGCGCGAAGCGCTGGGACTGGGTCACGCCGTCTGGTGCGCCAAGCGCCTGATCGGCGACGAACCCTTCGCCGTCCTGCTGCCCGACGATGTGATCGCGTCGGACGTGGCCTGCCTGAAGCAGATGGTCGATGCCTATCAGGAAACCGGCGGCTGCATGGTCGCGGCAATGGAAGTGCCGAACAACAAGGTGTCGTCCTATGGCGTCCTGGACATCGCCCGGGACAACGGCGCAGTGGTGACGGCCAAGGGTATGGTCGAGAAGCCGAAGGCGGCCGAGGCGCCGTCGAACCTTGCCGTGATCGGACGCTACATCCTGACGCCGGCCGTTCTCGACTACCTCGACCACAAGCGGATCGGCGCCGGTGGCGAGATCCAGTTGACGGACGCCATCGCCGCACAGGTCGACAGTCCCGACGGCGTCCACGGCTACCGTTTCCGGGGCCAGCGGTTCGATTGCGGTTCGAAGGCGGGCTTTCTGCAGGCGACCGTTGCCTTTGGCCTGCTGCGCGAGGATCTGGGCGAAGAGTTCCAGGATTTCCTCTACAGCTATCTCGGGACGCGCAAGGCTGCCGAATAAGGGTTCCCGCGCCGGCTGACCGGCTCAGGATCGAATCGCCCGAACGCAAAGGACGCGGCACCCGATGGGTTTCGCGTCCTGTCGTTTCTGCCTTGGCAATATGGCCCGGTCGGACCTCAGGCGGCCTGGGATTCCTCGGGTCCGACCAGGATCGTGTAGAGGATCGCCGGATCGTCGTTGGCGCGCAGCTTGGCCTGCACCTTGGGGTCGCGCATCGCCCGCGCCACCAGCGCGAGAGCCTTCAGATGGCGCACGCCGTTGTCCTCGGGCGCGAACAGCGCGAAGACCAGATCCACCGGCTGGCGGTCCACCGATTCGAAGGGCAGGGCCTTTTCCAGCCGCAGGAACACGCCCACGACCTGGTCCAGATCGGTGATCCGGGCATGGGGTAGGGCAACGCCATTGCCGACCCCGGTCGGGCCGATGCTCTCGCGTTCCTGCAGGGCGTCGATCGCCCGGTCCATGGGGATCCCGTAGCAGTTGGCCGCGACCTCGCAGATGTCCCGCATCAGGCGCTTCTTGCTGGCGACGCTGCTCACGACCTTCACGGCCTCCGGCTTCAGCAGGGAAGCCATGGTCAGCGCCGCCGGCGCGTCCTGCCGCGATTGCGGACTGCTCAGGTGATCTTTTCCGGCTCGATCCATCCGATATTCCCGTCGTCCCGACGGTAGACGACGTTGACGCCGTCAGTCCCCTCGTTGCGAAACACCAGCACGGGTGCCTCGGACAATTCCATCTGCATGACCGCTTCGCCCACCGAGATCGACGGGATCCTGGTCGGCAACTCGGCGATGATCACCGGGGTCAGGGTATCGGGTTCGACCTCGTCGTCGTCCCCCCCCTCGCCCGCTGCGATCACATACGTGGAAGCGCCGATGGCTTCAACCGGTTGACTGCGGTCGCGGTGGTGATCTTTCAGCCGGCGCTTGTAGCGGCGCAGCTGCTTTTCCATCTTCTCGCAGCACAGGGCAAAGGTCGGGTAGATGTCGAAGCCATGGGACTTGGCCTGGGCGGTCAGGCCGGTCGACAGGTGGATGGTGGTTTCGCAGGCGTACTCCGTCCCGGTCTTGGAAAAGACGATCGTCGCATCGGTCGGCCGCTGGGCGTACTTGCCGACCACGTCGTTGAGCTGCTCCTTCACATAGGTCTGGAGCGCCTCGCCGATGTCGATCTGTTTTCCGGTGATCTGGTAACGCATATTGCCTCCTCTGCGTCAGACTCTCGGGCAGTTGGGTAAGTCGGGGCCTGCTGGCCGTCGGTCAGGGTGCCGCCTTTCCTGGCGACAGGGCCGTCCCGCCGATCGGCGTGCGCATGCGTGCTCCGGCCATGGTGGGGAAGGGTTGGCAGGGTGGAGCCTGGTCCGTTGCATGTCGGTCATTTGGAGCCAGAATTCCGGGCCAGTCAACCGACGCTGCACGGCCGGCGCGACTTCGGCGCTCAGTCGATGCGGAAGCCCTGGCCCAGATAGACCCGGCGGACATTCTCGTTGCGCACCACATCCTGCGTGGTGCCGCTCATCAGCACCTGCCCGTCGTGGAGGATATAGGCCCGGTCGACGATCTCGAGCGTCTCGCGGACGTTGTGGTCGGTGATCAAGACGCCGATGCCGCGGGTCTTCAGCTCCGAGACCAGCGCGCGAATGTCGCCCACGGCGATCGGATCGACCCCGGCGAAGGGCTCGTCCATCAGGACGTATTGCGGGCTGGCGGCCAGACAGCGGGCGATCTCGACCCGGCGACGCTCGCCCCCCGACAGGGACAGGGCGCGCGCCCGGCGCAAGTGTTCGATCGAGAATTCGGACAGCAGTTCTTCCAGCCGCTCGCTGCGCACGGTGCGGTCCGGGGTGGCGATCTCGAGGATCGCCATGATGTTGTCCTCGACGCTCAGGCCGCGGAAGATGCTGACCTCCTGCGGCAGATAACCGATGCCCAGCCGGGCCCGGCGGTACATCGGCAGCAGCGTCACGTCGCGCCCGTCCAGGAGGACCTTGCCGCCGTCCGGGCTGATCAGCCCGGCGATGGCATAGAAGGTGGTGGTCTTGCCCGACCCGTTCGGGCCCAGAAGCGCCACCACCTCGCCCCGGTGCAGTTCCAGCGAGACGTCGCGGATCACCGGTCGCTTGCGGTAGCTCTTGCGCAGCCCGACCACGCGCAGGCCGGCATCGCCCTGGACAAGCGCCGGCGCCGGCGCCGGAAGGCTGCCGGCTCCGCCAGGCTGCCCGGCCGGCTGCGGCTGCCGCGGCTGCTGCTGCAGCACCGAGCGCACCCGGCCTTCGACCTTGCCGATGCCGGTGCCGAGATCGGCGGTCATCTTGTCGCCGGCCACGGTGTTCGGGCCCTGGGTCAGCAGGACGTTCCCGGTCATCAGGACCTGCCGGGTCTGCGGCCAGTAGATGCCATCGTCGCCTTCGGCCGCTTCCGTTGGCGTCACCAGAAGGACCTTTGGCGGTGATCTTCTCGATTTCGCTGCCGACGGTGCCATCGGGAAGCATCATGTACTCCACCAGCACCCACTGGGCATTGAGGCGCATCTCGCCTTGAATGGCAATCACGTTGCCGGTGAACAGGGCCGTTCCCGCCGCCCGGGACAGGTCGAGCTGGTCCGAGGTGATCTCGATCGGGGCGTTGGGATCGGCGTTGCGGAAGCCGTCAAGCTGGACACCGGCCTGTTGCGCCCCAGCAGCCTGCGGGGCCGCCGCCTGCTGCGCCACAGCGGCGACAGGAAGCGCCAGGACTGCGGCGGTCAGAAATCTGGGCAGGAAATGGCGCATGGGGGATCCGGCTGCGGTCTCAGGGGATGTATAGCAGCCGAACGCCGCCGGTGAAGACCATTCGGGTCCGCGTCTCGTCGTCGGGGTCCGCGTAGACCTGCATCCTGCCCGCGTCCAGCGTTCCCAGGGGGCCGTCGGCATGGACCGGGGCCCGGCTTTCCGCATAGGTCCTGTCGGTGCGCATCATCATCTGGTCCGTGGTCATGGTGTAGCCGTCCGAGGATGTGACGACGACGTTGCCGGTCAGCAGCGATTCCATAGCGATTTCGTCGATGACGCCGGTATCGGCATCCAGATCGTAGACGAAGCCTTCCCGGGTGACCATCCGGGCGGTCAGGTCGGTGCCATGGGTGACCCGCGGCCGCTGGGCATCGGGGACAAGCTGGGCGGCGGTGATGGTCACCTCGGCGCCTTCCCGGGTCACCGCCTCGTGGCGGCCTTCGCCCAGACGCTGCTGGTCGGCCAGATCCTCCACGTCGCGGGTGACATAGCGCAGCGGTTCGCCCTCGGGTGCAGTGCGGGCCAAGACGATCAGTCCGGTCAGGATCGCCAGCGCCAGCAGTGGCAGCACGACCTTTGCGATCGTGACGGCGCGGGTATAGCCGCCGCCCGCGCCCGCCACGGATCAGACCACTCCGGCGCGCAGGCAGTCGTGAATGTGGATGATGCCGCGCACCCGTTCCGGCGACTTGGGGTCGACCGCGAACAGGCAGGTGATCTTGCGCGCCTGCATGTGCTTGACCGCCTCCTGCGCCAGCGCGGTGGTGGCGACGGTCTTGGGGTTCGGCGTCATCACGTCGCCGGCCTTTCGGTCCAGCAGCCCGGCCATGTTGCGGCGCAGGTCGCCATCGGTGATCACGCCCACCAGCCGGCCCTCGGCATCCTCGACGCCGACGACGCCGAAGCCTTTCTGGCTCATGGTGACGATGACATCGCCCATCGGCGCGTCGGCCGGGGCCAGCGGCAGTTCGTCGCCGGCATGCATCAGGTCGGCGACCTTCGACAGCTGCGCCCCCAGCTTGCCGCCGGGGTGGAACTGGCGGAAGTCCTGCGGCGTGAAGCGGCGATGTTCCATCAGCGCCACCGCCAGCGCGTCGCAAAGCGCCAGAGTCATCGTCGTCGATGTGGTGGGCACGATGCCCTGGCCGCAGGCTTCCTCGGCCTTGGGCAGCACCAGCGCCACGTCGGACTGGCGCAAGAGCGTGCTGTCCGGCCGGCTTGCCACCCCGATCAGGGGAATCCCGAAGCGCCGGGTATGGGCGATCATGTCGGCCAGCTCCGGCGTCTCGCCCGAATTCGACAGCATGATCACCACGTCCTGCTCGGTGATCATGCCGAGATCGCCGTGGCTGGCTTCGGCCGGGTGGACGAATTGCGCCGGCGTGCCGGTCGAGGCCAGCGTTGCCGCCAGCTTGCGGGCAATATGCCCCGACTTGCCCATGCCCGACACGATCACCCGGCCCTTCGCTTCCAGAAGCAGGGCCACCGCGTCGGCGAAGGATCCGTCCAGCGTTGCCGCCAGCGTCGTCAGCGCCTCGGCCTCGATCGCGATCACGCGCCGGCCGGCATCCAGAAAGGCGTCGCGGTCGAGCGGCTGGGCAACGGGAGCGAGGGCAGAGGTCACGGTTCAGGTCCTCAGTGAGAGAAGATGTCGATCTCGGGCCAGCCGGCCAGATCCAGTTTCGCCCGGGTCGGCAGGAAGTCGAAACAGGCCTGGGCCACCCGGGCGCGGCCTTCGCGGGCCAGCAGAAGATCGAACTTCTCGCGCAGGGCGTGCAGATACAGTACGTCGCTGGCGGCGTATTCGGTCTGGGCCGGGGTCAGCGTCGGCGCGCCCCAGTCGCTCATCTGCTGGTGCTTCGAGATGTCGATGCCCAGCATCTCCTGCACAAGGACCTTCAGGCCATGGCGGTCGGTATAGGTTCGGACCAGCCGTGAGGCGATCTTGGTGCAGTAGACCGGCGCGGCCAGCGCGCCGAACGCATGGTACAGCGCGGCGATGTCGAAGCGGCCAAAATGGAACAGTTTCAGTACGCTGGGATCCCGCAGCAGGCGGGCGAGGTTGGGCGCTGCGGTCTGGCCTCGGGCGATCTGGACCAGGTGGGCGTTGCCGTCCCCGCCCGACAGCTGGACAAGGCAAAGCCGGTCGCGGTGCGGATTCAGGCCCATCGTCTCGCAGTCGATCGCGACGACCGGGCCAAGGTCCAGTCCGGCGGGCAAGTCGGCTTGATGAAGGTGAATGGTCACGGGAACATACTCGTCGTTTTGCGCTCGGTAGTCGACTGCGGGGCTGCTGTCAAAACGCAAAGACGTGGCTGAACCCATGCTTTGCGAGTTCACGCTTAAAGCGCTGTTAAACTTATTGGGCGATTCCGGAGTCACAGAATTTCACTGGCTCGCGGAAAGGACGGCTTCATGACCACCCAGCTTGATCAGACCCGCACGCAAGACCCGGTCCCGCTTTGTCTCATGCTGTCAGACGACGAGGACATGAACATCCGGATGATGTTCGAACGACCCGCGCGGCTGGACGCGCCACGCCGACGCCGCGCGCAGGGCCGGGTGCCGATGGCGGCCGTCGGCACGGTGCTGGCCGGGGTCTTCGCTGCCATCCTGCTGGCCGTGCGCAAGGGACTCGCCTGACCCGCCCACCGGATGGCGCGCGCCGCGCGCCGCACCCGGGAACGGATGGCGACCGGACGACGGGGTCCGGTCGCCGGATCTCCGTTCCCCGGCTCCCTCGCCGCTGCACAGGCGGGGGAGCGACGGAGGATCGGCGTGGATCCGGTCGGGGCAGGCTTCCCTCAGGCCTGGGCCTGGGTCTTCATCCGACGCTCGATCTCCTGGCGATAGATCGCCATGAAGTCGACGTTGTCGAGGTAAAGCGGCGGGAAGCCGCCATCGCTGGTGATGTCGGCGACGATGCGGCGCACGAAGGGAAACAGCATCCGCGGGCATTCGATCATCAGGAACGGATGCAGCTGCTGTTCCGGCACGCCTTCGATCATGAAGTAGCCGCCGTAATCCAGTTCCAGCGCGAAATAGACTTCGCTGGTGTCCTTGTTCCGCGAGGTCACGATGTATTTCGAATGGACCTCATACTGGTTGTCGGCCGGTCGCTTGCGCGCGTCGAGGCTGACCTGGACCTGCACGTCCGGACGGACATCGCCGTTCAGGCCCTTCTGGACCAGGATGTTCTCGAACGACATGTCGCGGATGAACTGGGCCATGATCTGCATCCTGACCTGGGCCTGTTGCGGGACGGCCCCGTTAGTCTCAGCCATCGGGCTTCTCCGGTAATTGGGCGAAATCTGGGCCGTCCCTAACAGGTGGGGCCCTGGCTCACAAGCGTTCGGCTCAGCGCCGGGTCCAGCCTGACGGGCGGTCGCCGGGCTGCGACGGCAGGGTGTCGGGATCGACCTCTTCGAATTCGCCATCGATCACCACGCCACCTTCCCGGGGTGCGTGCTGTCCTCCGGCCTGATCCCCGGATCGGCCGCGCGGATCCCATGAGCTGTCCTGGAAGCCGCCCTGGAAGCCGCCCTGGAAGCCACCATGGAACCCGCCGATGGACAAGGACGAGACGCTGAGCCGGCTCCGCAACCGATCGTAGACCAGAGTGCGGACCGCCGGCACCAGCAGCGCAAGACCCAGTGCGTCCGTAAAGAACCCCGGAATGATGAGCAGGATCCCGGAGAGCATGATCATCGCCCCGTGGGCCAGCGGCGCGGCCGGGTCGTTCCGACCCTCGAGCGACGCTTGCAGTCGCTGAAGCTGGGCGAACCCTTGGCTGCGCAACATTGCCATGCCGAGAAAAGCCGCGGCCACCACCAGAAGCAGCGTCATCCAGACGCCGATCAGGCCACCGACCCAGATGAAAAGGGCGATCTCGATGATCGGAACCGCGACGAAGGCGGCAAGCAGCCACATCTTTCCCTCTCCTTAACGGGGTCTGTTGGTGGACTCGGGTCCATGCAGCCCCTACATAAGGAGCGGGAACGGAACCTGCCACGCCAACCCGCGACGAGGTCGCAATGAACTCAGCCCTAATTCAACTTCTGGTGCTTGCCGGAGTTGCGATCTTCCTTATCCTGCGGTTGCGCAATGTCCTCGGGACCCGTGAAGGCTTCGAGAAGCCGCCTCTTCCGGTGCCCGGTCGGACCAGCGGCCGTGACGCCGGTCGGCAGGATTTCGAAGTGATCGAGGGCGGGCCGGACCACGACATCACCGACCATGTGGACAGCAGCAGCGACGCCGCCAGTGCCCTAGCGGACATGAAACGCGTCGACCGCGCCTTCGCCGTGAAGGAGTTCCTCGAAGGGGCGCGGGGCGCCTACGAGATGATCCTGATGGGGTTTGAAAAGGGCAACATCCGCGACATCGCCCCCTTTCTGTCCAAGGATGTGCGCGACAGTTTCGCAAGCGTGATTGCCGAGCGAGAGCAGCAGGGTCTGCGGATCGACGCCAGCTTCATCGGCGTGCGCGAGATCAAGCTGGTGGACGCCCGGTTCGACCGCGTCACCTCCGAGGCCGAGATCACCGTGCGCTTCGTTGGCGAACTGACTTCGGTCGTTCGTAACCTGAACGGTGAAGTGGTCGAGGGCGACCCGAACGAGATCAAGCGCCAGCGCGATGTCTGGACCTTCGCGCGGACGATGGGCACCGACGACCCGAACTGGCAGCTTGTCGCCACCGGCGTCTGACGTGCTGTGAAGCGCCGGCGCAAGCCCGGACTGACACCGGAAGATCGTGAAATCTGGCAGAAGGTGGCGTCCAGCGTGACGCCACTTTCCACTACGGCGCCGGGTCGCGGCGGTCTTCTAGGCAGCACCTCGGCCTCCGAAGCATCGGAACCGGTGCATCCCTCGCACTTCACGGCTCAGACCCCCGGGGCCACACCCGAACCCCCGCACCGACCTCCGGCGGTTCCGAACCGCTTCCGCATCGGCAGCGCCGTGCAGCCCGCCCCGCCCCGCCACGACGTTCTGGCGCCGCTGCCCGAACGGCTGGCGGCCGCGACGCCCCGGGTGGATGGCGGGATCCAGAACAGGCTGAAGCGCGGCAAGCTCCGCCCCGAGGCGCGAATCGACCTGCACGGCATGACCCTGTCCGAAGCGCATCCGGCGCTGACCGGCTTCCTGCTGGACGCCCGCACGAAAGGGCGCCGGCTGGTCCTGGTGATCACCGGCAAGGGAAAGGACCGCGACGACGGCAGCATCATGCCCCTGCCGCGCGGCGTCCTGCGCCATCAGGTGCCGCACTGGGTGCAGACCGGCGCGCTGGCGGGTATTGTCCTGCAGATCACCCCCGCGCATTTCCGCCATGGCGGCGAGGGCGCGTATTACGTCTATCTGAAGCGCCTGCGCTGACGCTCAGCGCTGTTCCTGGGAATCCTTGTAGGCGCGCAGCACGGCGTTCATCCGTGTCTGATAGCCCTTGCCCGACCGTTTGAAGAAATCCAGCACATCCTGATCAAGACGCAGCGAGATCATCTTCTTCGGCGCCGGCAGCACGACTTCCAGCGTGGACCAGTCCACGTCGAAATCGTCCTCGTCAGTTGCGCCCTCATCTGCGCGCAGACGCTCCCAGTCGGTTTCACCCTTCTTCAGGCGCGCCGCCGCCAGAGACATGGGTGTGGTATCGTTGCCGCTCATCCTGTCGTGCCCGTCTTGCGGTGATGATGCGGCAGATCCCTCCGCGCATCGTGAAAACGACCGCGATCTCTATCCCATTCACCATCCCGATAGCCAGCCGCCGCTCCTCGGCGTCCGACGGTGCGGAGATCTGCAAATGAGGCCCGGAGAACACCTCGATTGCGTCGATGAAGTCGAGACCGGGTTTCGCAAGGACGGCCTCGCGCTTGGCCGCGTCCCATTCGAATTCGTCCATGACCAATCTCGCGAAGTTTCATCATGCCTTTCTCTGAACCTCGCGAGGGTTCGGGGCCGTCCGCGGTCAAATGCGAATCTAGTCCTGTATATACATATCGTCAATTGTACCAGTGACACTTGGCACTTCACGCCCAAGCCAATACATCCTCGCCACAACGAAAGGATGCCCATGACCACCCTGACCCCGCGCGAAATCGTCTCCGAACTCGACCGGTTCATCATCGGCCAGGCCGAGGCCAAGCGGGCCGTGGCGGTGGCGCTTCGGAACCGCTGGCGCCGCAAGCAGCTGGCGCCCGACCTGCGCGAGGAGGTCTATCCCAAGAACATCCTGATGATCGGCCCGACCGGGGTCGGCAAGACCGAGATCAGCCGCCGTCTGGCCAAGCTGGCCCGGGCGCCTTTCATGAAGGTCGAGGCGACCAAGTTCACCGAGGTCGGCTATGTCGGCCGCGACGTGGAACAGATCGTCCGCGATCTGGTGGACAGCGCCATCGCCATGACCCGCGCCGACATGCGCGAAGAGGTGAAGGCCCGCGCCGAGGAAGCCGCCGAGGATCGCGTCATCGCCGCGCTGGCCGGCACCGATGCCCGGGAGGGTACCCGCGAAAGGTTCCGCGAGCGGCTCCGCAAGGGCGAGCTGGACGGCCACGAGATCGAGATCGAGATCGCCGACCAGTCGAGCCCCTTCCCGACCATGGACATCCCCGGCCAGCCCGGCGGCATGGGCATGATGAACATCGGCGACATCTTCGGGAAGGCCTTCGGCGGCCGCCGGGTGCGCCGCCGGATGACTGTCGCGGCCAGCTACGAGGTGCTGGTGGCCGAGGAAGCCGACAAGCTTCTGGACGACGAGAAGGTGAACCGGGCCGCGCTGGAAGCGGTGCAGGAGAACGGCATCGTCTTCATCGACGAGATCGACAAGGTCTGCGCCCGGGCCGAGACCCGCGGCGCCGATGTCAGCCGCGAGGGCGTGCAGCGCGACCTGCTGCCGCTGATCGAGGGCACCACGGTCTCGACCAAGTACGGACCGGTCAGGACCGACCACATCCTGTTCATCGCCTCGGGCGCCTTCCACATCGCCAAGCCCTCGGACCTGTTGCCGGAGCTGCAGGGCCGGCTGCCGATCCGGGTGGAACTGCGCGCCCTGACCGAGGCGGATTTCGTCCGCATCCTGACCGAGACCGACAACGCGCTGACGTTGCAGTACCGCGCCCTGATGGCGACCGAGGAGGTGGGCGTCGAGTTCACCCCCGACGGCATCGCCGCCCTGGCCCGGATCGCCGCCGAGGTGAACCGCACCGTCGAGAACATCGGCGCCCGGCGGCTCTATACGGTGATGGAACGGGTGTTCGAGGAGCTGAGCTTCACCGCCCCCGACCGATCGGGCGAGACCGTCACGGTGGACGGCGCCTTCGTCGAGGTGCATCTGGGCGATCTGGCCCGGTCGGCGGATGTGAGCCGCTACGTGCTCTAGGGGGCGGGATCAGCCCCCGATCGTCTCGACCGTCAGGTTGCCGTTGGTGAAGACGCAGATCTCGGCGGCAATGGACATGGCCTTGCGGGCGATGTCCTCGGCAGCAAGGTCGCTGTCCATCAGGGCGCGGGCCGCGGCCAGGGCATAATTGCCGCCCGAGCCGATTGCGGCCACGTCGTTTTCCGGCTCCAGCACGTCGCCGGCACCGGTGATGACATACAGCGCGGCGCCGTCCGACACGATCAGCATGGCCTCGAGGTTGCGCAGGAACTTGTCGGTGCGCCAGTCCTTGGCCAGTTCCACCGCAGCTCGGGCGAGCTGGCCGGGCGCGGCTTCCAGCTTCTTCTCCAGCCGCTCCAGCAGGGTAAAGGCGTCGGCGGTCGATCCGGCGAAACCGGCAATCACGTCATGACCGCCGGGGGTCAGCCGGCGGACCTTGCGGGCCGTGGCCTTGATGACCGTGTTCCCGAGGCTGACCTGCCCGTCCCCCGCGATCACCACCTTGCCGCCCTTGCGCACCCCGATGATCGTGGTGCCGTGCCAGCCGGGAAAGTCCTTGTCCGCCATGTCGCCTCCGTTCGCCTCGACGGTTATATGACGATCCTGCGCCGCGGCGGCAATTCCCGACCCTTGCGGCGCGGGATGCCTCAGCCGGCGGGGCAGGACCCGGATTTTTCCCTGATCGCCTCGACGATCCGGGCGCCCGTCTCGGGCTCGTAGAAGCGGCTCCAGATGATCCGGTAAAGGGATCCGTCCTTCTTGGCGCGGTTGATGTATTCCCACTGCACGTTGCCGTCGGGATCGAGCGAGAGGAAGCGGCCGGAATTCTGTTCCTCGACCAGCAGTTCACCATTGGCACGAATGGTCTGCAGTCCTTCGGTCTCGGATTCGATCTCCAGCCGCGCGAAGGCGTCGGCCCAGGGGGTGGTCACCGTATCGGTAGCGAAATCGTAGATCATCACGTCCGAATGGCCCTCGATCCAGTCGATCGGATAGCCCGGGGACGCATTGTTGTCGAAGATCGAGATCCGATGGTCGTCCAGCACGTCGACATCGTGCTGGTGGTTCCATGGGCCTTCCTTGAACCAGACGATCCGGTCCTCGGCCGGCCGGTAGAGCGCGATGATGGAGTTGTTCCGCAGACTGAGGAAGACATCGCCCTTCTTCCAGTAGGGGCCGTCGAAATCCACCGGCTGGTTGTCGTTCAGGTGGATCGGATTGCCGGTGTATTCGTCCCGCCCGTAGACGTAGTGCGCCAGCCCCTGCTTGATGAACACCTCGGCGACTGACCGCTGGAACAGGATCTCGCCGTCCGGGCTGACCTTGGTGATCGCGTCGTCATAGAAGGATTTGACGTCGACATGGCGCAACTTGGTGGGCTCGATCCGACTGGACACCCAGAAGTTGCCCTCGGCATCCATTTCCGTGGCGTGGTGGAACAGCGAGCGGTCGTTGATCCAGACGATCTCGTTGCAAGGATCGACGCGGATCAGCGGCGAATCCATTTTCAGGATCAGATCGCCGTCTGCGGTCAGCAGCGGGTGGCGGTAGGTCAGACGATCCTCCGTCCGGTCGCGCTTGAGATTGACCTCGTTGCTGGTGAATCTGATCGATCGCGCGATGATCTCGTCGATCGGCGGGCGCCACTGGTGCACCATCGTCTGGGCGTTCAGATCCCACAGCGCGATGACCGGCCGGCTCAGGTCGCCATCATAGATGCTGAGCAGCAGATAGCCGGCATCCGGCCTCGACCCCGGTGGGTAGGAGAACGAAAACCCGGCCCGGTCGTCAAATCGCTTCAGGCGGATGCGCAGATATCGATCGCCGTTCTGCGCGCGTTCGATCAGGTCGGGAACGTTTGACATCGCCAGGACGGCATCACCGAGGGCCCCGGCCCTTCTACCCCCCTTGTATGCATGAATCGCGATGTTGCCGAACGCAATCATGGCGACAAATCCCAGAATGACCAGCAGACCGACCAGCCAGACAGGAACACCGCGGAACAAGAAGCGTTCAAAGCGATTCATGGCTAAGCCCTTACCGATTAAAGAATCATGTTATCGGCAAGGATACAGGCGATCCGCCGTGACGCAACCGCCGGGCTTGCGGATCATCCGGGATCGGGGACAACGGCACATTGTTGTGCCGAAACTGCCGCGCATTGGGTGGCAGAAGGGGTTTGCCGGCCGACCGGGGGCCCCGATCCGGCCGGCAATCCAACTCAGAGTGCGCCGACGATCCAGCTGTGCAGCGCGGCCTTGGGCGCAGCGCCGGTCTTGTTCGACACCACCTGACCGCCCTTGAACATGAACAGCGCCGGGATGCCCCGGATATGCAGGTCCTGCGCGGTCTTCATGTTCTCGTCGACATTGACCTTCACGATCTTGACCCGGCCGTCGAGTTCCTCGGCGATCTCTTCCAGCGCCGGCGCGATCTGGCGGCAGGGGCCGCACCACTCGGCCCAGAAATCCACGACCACCGGGATGTCGGATTTCAGCACTTCCTCGTCGAACGTGTCGTCGGTCACTGATTGCGTAGCTGCCACGGGAACCTCCTGGGCGCGAAAGGAACAGGGGTCGAACGTAGGCACCAACCCCCCGGGCGTCAAGTTCGCCTCAGGCTGCGTCGGCGCGCTGCAAGGCCGCCATGACGACAGCGTCTGGCAGCACCATCAGCCGCGCCGTCCGGGTCCACAGCAGCGCGGTCTCGATCCGGCGGCCGGGATAGATCGCCTTCAGCGCGGCGGCATAGGCGCCCATCTGGCGCAGCAGCCCCTCCGGGGTCGCCTCGGCCGTGGACGGGATGACCCGGTTGGTCTTGAAATCCACCGCCAGAACCCGGTCGGGCGCGACCACCAGCCGGTCGATCTTGCCATGCAGCCGCCCGCCGCCCGGCAGGGGCGCGGAAAGCTCGACCTCGGCCAGGGTGTCCGGGGCGAACAGGCCCGCAAGGGCGGGATTGGTCAGCACCCCGGTCGCCTCGGCCAGCACGTCGGCCAGTGCCGCCTCGGCCATCAGGTCGGCGGGCGCGCCCAGAAGCTCGACCGCGGCGGCCGGCCAGCCGGCGGGCGGGACCTGCGGCAGGTGTTCCATCAGCAGGTGCAGCCTTGTGCCCCGGTCCATCGCCGCGGCCTCGGACAGGCCCGGCTCGCCCGCCCCGTCCCCGTCGTCGCCGATGATCGCCTTGGCGCCGCCCAGATCCGACGGCAGGACCGGCTTCACCGCTGGCGCGGCCGGCGGGGCCGGGCGGCGGACCCAGTCGGGCCGCGCGATTCGGACCGCGCCTGTCGCGGATGCGGGGGCCAGCGGCAGCCCGTCCCAGTCGCCCGTGGCCAGCCGCAGGCCGCGCCCGGTGGGAAAGTCGCAATCCCGCGCGCCGGCGTTTCGCAGCCCGGTTTCGACCTGTTCGTGCCAGTGGGTGCCCATGGTCTTGCTGGCGGCGGCACAGACCCAGAGCCAGACCTCGGCCCGGGACATCGCCACATAGAGCAGCCGCTGCCGTTCCGCCTGCTGCGCCTGCTGCGCCGCCTCGCGCGCCTCGGCCACCGGCGAGACGGTCATCTGGGCGGCGGTGTTCCATGCCGGCCAGCCCTCGGCGGTCTCGACCACGGGCGCCGCGCCCGGCGGCCGGCGCGGGCCGCAGTCGGGCAGGATCACCAGCGGCGCTTCCAGCCCCTTGGCGCCGTGGACGGTCATCACCCGCAGCCGGCCGCCGGCGCGCTCGGCCTGGCGCTTGATCTCGACCTCGTCGGCGCGCATCCATTCCAGGAAGCCGGTCAGGCTGGGCACCTCGGCGCGCTCATAGGCCAGCGCCTCGGCCAGCAGGGCGTCGACGGCCTCCTCGCAATCCGGGCCCAGCCGGGCCACCAGGCGTTCGCGCCCGCCATGGCGGGTCAGGATCCGCTCCAGCAGGTCATAGGGCCGGCGGAAGTCGGCCTCGTGCAGCAGGTCGGTCAGCAGGGCGTGGGTCGGCGTGCCGGCAGCCTGGCTGCGCAGTTCGGCCCACAGATATCCTGTCCGCGGCTGCGCCAGCCGATAGAGCTGATCCTCGCTCCACCCGATCAGGGGCGAGCGCAGCACCGCCGCCAGCGACAGGTCGTCCTCGGGCAGGGCCAGGAAGCCCAGAAGCGCGAGCAGGTCGCGCACGGCCAGTTCCTGGGTCAGGTTCAGCCGGTCGGCCCCGGCGATCGCCAGACGCCGGGCCTTGCAGGCGCGGATGATCTCGCGGAACAGCGCGCCGCGCCGCTGCACCAGGACCAGCACGTCGCCTTCGGTCAGCGGCCGGCGCCCGCCGCGCCCGTCGGGAATGGTCTCGCCCGCGTCGATCAGCCGGCGCAGCTCGCCCGCGATGGCATCGGCCAGCTGGGCCGGCGCGGATTGCGGGTCGATCTTGTCGACCGGGTCGAACCAGTCGGGCTTTTCGGCCTCGGGCTCGGCCGGCACCATCGGCCAGAGGTCGACCCGGCCCGGCAGTTCGCCCTTGAAGGCAAGGTGCCGGGGCGCTCCGCCGATCCCGGCGCCGCCGGTCGCGGCGAAGGTGGCGTCAAGCGCCTGCAGCACCGCCGGGGCCGAGCGGAACGAATGCTCCAGCGCCCGTTCAGCCAGTCCCGGCCCGTCGGCCAGCGCGGCGGCGAAATCCCGGCGCAGGTGGTCGAAGGCCTCGGGATCGGCGCCCTGGAAGGAATAGATCGACTGCTTGCGGTCGCCGACCACGAAGATGGTGCGGTCGGTCCCGGCGCGCGCGCCCTGACCGGCGACCATCTCGCGCGCCAGCGACCGGATCACGTCCCATTGCACCGGGCTGGTGTCCTGCGCCTCGTCCACCAGGATGTGGTCGATGCCGCCGTCGAGCTTCCACAGCACCCAGTCGCCCACCGCCGGATCGTCCAGCAGCGCCCGGGTCTTCAGGATCAGGTCGTCGAAGTCCAGCCAGCCGCGCGCCGCCTTCCGCGCCGCCATCGCCGGCAGGAAGACGGCGGCGAACCGGTGCAGCGCCGCGGTCCGTTCGGCCGAGGCCAGCGCCAGCCGCCGCGGCCGGGCGGCCTCGACCCGGTCCATCAGATCATCCAGCGCCTCGGTGATCGCGGGCCCAAGCGCCGTGCGGGTCGGCTTGGTCGGGAAGCTTCCGGTCTTCGCCTTGAAAGCATTGGCACCGGACTTGTTGAGCAGCACGTCCTCGAGCAGCTCGAGCCCGGCAAGGCTTTCAAGCCCGTCAAGGGCCGGCGCCAGCTTCGCGGCGGCCTTCTCGTCGTTGCCGCCCTTGGCGCGCAGCACCGGCAGGATCTTCGCGATCAGGTCCGCCTCGCCGCCGTCGAACACTTCGTCCAGCAGCGCGTCGGCGTCGTAATCTGCCGGCAGGCCGTGGCCCCTGAGCGCGCCGGCTAGGTCGAGCGGCCGGGCGAAGGCCTCGCGCTTGCCCAGCACCGCCGCGACCAGCGCGCTTAGCGCCTCGTCCCCGGTCAGGAAGCGCGCCGCCCCGTCCACCGCGGCCGCGTGGGGACCGTCGCAGAGCTCCTCCAGCACCTCGTCGGCCAGCGCGGCGGCGCTGCGGTCGTCGATCTCGGCGAAGGTCGGCGCCACCCCGGCCTCCAGCGGGAAGCGGCGCAGCAGCCCGGCGCAGAAGGCGTGGATGGTCTGGATCTTCAGCCCGCCCGGCGTCTCGATCGCCTGCGCGAACAGCCGCCGGGCGGCATCCAGCCGGTCCGCCGTCAGAGCGCCGGCGACGCCTTTCCCGGCCAGTTCCGCGCCCAGTTCGGCATCGGGCTTCATCGCCCAGTCGCCCAGCTGGGCGAACAGGCGGTTCTGCATCTCGCCCGCCGCCGCCTTGGTATAGGTCAGGCACAGGATGTTCTCGGGCGGCACGCCGTCCAGCAGCAGCCGCGCCACCCGGTCGGTCAGCACCCGGGTCTTGCCCGACCCGGCATTGGCGGCCAGCCAGGTCGAGCGGGCCGGGTCGGCGGCCTCGATCTGGCGCCGGGTGGCCTCGTCAGGCGGGCGGCCGGGGCTCAGGTCCACAGGCCGACCCTTTCGCGGACCGGGGTGTCGCTCAGATCCCATTCGCCGCCCCGTGCCAGATGCAGGTAGTCGCTGGCGAACCGCGCCGCCTCGGTCGCCGGGGCGGTCTGGGCGGTATAGCCGGTGGCGGGATCCTCGTAGCGCGCCAGCAGCCGGTCGAGGTCGACCAGAAGCTGCTCGACCGGGAACTCGTCCAGCGGCGCGGGCACCACGTCGAGCGCGGCGTTGAGCCCGAGATAGGCAGCGGCCGAGACTGTCGCCGGGGCGACGCCCTCGAATCCCGCCCGTTCGGCGATGGCGGCTTCCAGCAGCAACTGCTTGTTGAAGACCTTCTGCTGCGCCTTGGTCGGGGGCGCGCCGGTCTTGTAGTCATAGAGCCGCAGGCTGCCATCGTCGCACAGGTCGATCCGGTCGGCCTTGGCGGTCATCCGGAAACCCCGCGCCGGCAGGTCCAGCGCGCCGGTGCGTTCGCCCTCGACCGGGCGGGCATCGGACTGGCGCAACGCCTCGGCAGCCAGGAAGCGGCCGGCGATCGCCGCCAGCCGGGCCAGCCAGAGCCGGCGCATCGCGGGCCATGGCACCCTGTTGTCCAGCACCCGTGCGGCGGTGGCCAGGAAGACCGGGCGCCGTTCATGCGGGGCAAGGCCTGCGAAGGCGGGAATGAAATCCTCCATCACCTCGTGAAGGACGGTGCCGCGGTCGCGCGGTTCGGGCCGACGCCGCAGCGGGTCGAGCGGCTTCAGCCGCAGGATGTGGCGGGCATAGATCTCGTAGGGGTCGCGGATCAGCGTCTCGATCCGGGTCACCGACAGTTCCCGCGGCCGGTCGGCCACCGGCGGCTGCGGCGCGGGCCGGATCGCGCGCGGCACCGGTGCCGTCGGCCGGTCCAGCGCCGCGGTCATGTCCAGCCAGTGCCGCCCACGCGCCCGCATCGCCGCCAGCGCTGCCGGTCCGCCGCCCGGGGGCAGGCCGGCCAGAAGGTTGGTCAGCCGGTTCAGCCAGCGCGAGGGCACGGTTTCGGCCTCGGCATCGCGCAGCGCCCGGCTCAGCACCACCCGTGGCGCGGCGATCGCCTGCTGGAAATCATGGGCGGCCAGCCCGATCCGCCGTTCGGGCAGCAGCAGCCCGGCCTCGGCCCGCATGCGCCGGTTCAGCCAGGGGTCGGGGTCCGGCATCTCGGGCCAGCTGCCTTCGGTCAGCCCGCCAAGGATGACCAGATCGGCGCCCTGCACCCGGGCTTCCAGCGTGCCCCAGATCATCACCCGCGGGTCGGTCAGCACGGCGTCGTTCACGCCCTCGCCCAGCATCCCGTCCAGCAGCGCGGCAAAGCCCGCCGGGTCGTAGTCGCCGGCGCCCGGCGCCTCGCGCGCCAGTTCGGCCAGCGCGGCCTGCACCTTGCGGCAGTCCTCGTCCTTGGCCCAGACCGCGGCGGCGGCGCCATGATCGCCCTCCGATCCCAGCACCAGAAGGTTCAGGACCGTCTCCAGCCGCTCCACATGCTCGGCCAGCGGTACGGTGCCGACATCGTCATGGCCCAGGCAGCAGTCCCGCACCCATTCCGCCCAGGGCCCCCAGGCGGCGCGTTTCGGATGGTGCCCGGCCTCGGCCTTGGCCCAGCGGTTCAGGCTGGCCGCGTCGGGAAACAGCGGGCCGAAGCGGCGCAGCGACCGTTCCAGCTCACGGGTCCGCAGCAGGTGCAGGTTGCGCCCGTCGGCCCGGTGCACCAGCGGGTGCTTCAGGATCACCAGCAGCGCATCGGCGGTCAGGCGGCGGCCGAACAGGCCCGCCACATGGCGGGCCAGCCGCCCCGCCGCGGTCTGGCGCAGGGGCGTGCCGGCGCTGTCGTCGGGCAGGATGCCCCAGCGGTCGAGCTGGGCGGTGACGCGCCGGGTCAGTGTCCGGTCGGGCGAGATCAGTGCCGCGGTCGCGCCATCCTCGACCGCGTGGCGAAGCCGGAGCGCGATGGCCAGCGCCTCGGCGCGGGGATCGGCGGCCTCGATCAGGTCGATGCCTGCCGTCGCCGCGACCAGATCGCCCAGGGCGGGCCCGTCCCGGCGCCAGCCGTCGGTCACCGGCGCGGGGCGCAGCGCCAGCGACACCAGCCGGTTCCGCGCCGGATCGGGCGCGGCGGCGTCGGTCCAGCCCGGGATCTCCCAGGGCGCCGTTCCCAGCGCGGCGGCCAGGGCGGCGAAGCGGTATTGCGGGTGGTCCTCGACCGGCTTCGGGGCGGTCAGCCGCGCCCAGATCCCGGGCGGCATCGCCGGGTCAAGACCGGGCAGCACCACGGCGCCATTGGGCAGCCGCGCCACCGTCTGCATGAAGAGGCCGGTGGTCCCGCGCGACCCGGTCGATCCGGCGATGATCACCGGATCGGGCGGCGGCGTGACCAGCCAGCGCGCCGCCAGATCCTCGGCGATCAGGCGCTGCCGGGCGGAGGGGTCCAGCGCCGCGGCCGGGTCCAGCGACAGGAACTGCCCGACAAGGTCGAGGAAGCGGCGGCTGCGCGCCCAGTGGCCGGACTGGTCGGTGACGTCGAGCCGGGCAATGGCATCGAGGCCTACGCCTTCGCCCTGCATCTCGTCCATCAGGGCGGCAAGGCTGCTGGCCAGATCGAAGGCGGCGGTCGATGGGGCAAGCGACGGTTCGGCCGCGATCAGGCCGGCGACCAGACGGGTCAGCTCCAGCCGGCGGCGCAGCGCCGGGACCGGCGCCGCCGCCGGTGCGCCGAGATGGGAAAGGTCGGTGACCAGCCGGATCCGCGGCAGCAGCCGGGCCGGGCCTTCGTCGAACAGCGCGGCGACGCGCCGCGCCATGCGGGACGTGTTGAGGTAGAGCGTCACGCGCGCCAGCGCCTCGGGCGGCTGTGCCGCCATCCGGGCAAGCAGCCCGTCCACCAGCACCTTCGGGAAATCGGCGCCCGGGGGCACGCCGAACAGCCCGGACATCCGGGCAGGGGCCTCGGTCATGGCAAAAGGTCCGGCGGGTCGGCCAGCATCGCCTCGGCCTCGGCGATGCCTTCG
>JBGAOK010000060.1:4570-21998 GCA_044221805.1 Meridianimarinicoccus sp. | reverse complement strand
CTTCGGCACGGTGCCCTTCCCCGGCGGCGCCTGGTTCGGCTTCTCGGACGAGCCGGTCCGCCCCGACGGAAGAGCGCCGCGCCCGGACTTCCTGCCGCTGCCGTGGACCACGCCGGCGGCCGCGGGCCTAGACAGCCATACCGCCCCCGAGACTCATGCCGGCTGGGCCGGACATCCGCCGGCCGAGACCGGGAACGGGGCGGACACTGCCCCCCGCACCCCGCCCGCCTTCACCGCGGCGCCGGCCCCTCAGACGGATCGGGCGGCACCGGATGAGACTTATCTGGCCGCCCGCGCCCGGGCCATGGCAATCGCCCGACGCGCGCCTGTCAGCTTCGTTCCGATGACCGACGCGGTGGTAGAAGACCCTGCGCCCACGGCCCGGCACCGGGCCTCGGTTCCGGCGGTGATCCCGAGCCGCGATCTGGCACTGCGCTCCGGCAACTTCACCCGCCAGGTTCGCCGCGCCGCGGTGCTAACCGCCTGCCTTGCCGCCGGGCTTGCCGCCGCGTCGATGATGCCGGGCGGGTTGTGGCCTTTCGGCGCCGACAGCACCGATCCCGCCGGCGAGGACGGCGCGATCTGGGACAGCAGCGCAGCCGACGAGGACTCGGCGCTCTGGCTGGGCCCGGCCGGTGATCAGGCCGCCGGCCCGGTGACCGCGGACCTGTCGCCGGACGATCCCGAGTACCTTCTGGCCAACTTCTCGCCCGCTGCGGCCTATGCTGCCCCGGGTCTGCCGGTGGACATGGCCGCCCTGTCGATCCCCGGCATCGACCGGGTGTTCCGCGCCGACGCGCTGGCGCTGCAGGACGCCGGGCGCAAGCCGGCCGAGAAGGCGCCGCCGGTCGGCCTGAGCAAGCCCACGGTCAGCCACGAAGCATTCGCCTATGACGAGAACGGCCTGATCCGGCCTGCCCGCAACGGCATGCTGTCGCCCGAGGGCTACAAGGTTTATGCCGGCGCGCCGCCCCGGAAGTCGCTGCCCCGCCCGGAGCGGAGCGAGGCGATCCCGCCCGTGGTCATCGTTGCCGAGGACAGCACCCCGGCGGCGGCCGATCCAATGGGCAAGGTCGTGCCCCGGACCAGACCCGACGGGCTGGCCGAGCGCTTCGAGCGCGCCCGGCTGGGCGGCAAGACCGAAGTGGAACTGGCGGCCGCGGCACCGCTGCAACGCCCGGCATCGGCGCAGGAAGCCGCCGCGGCCCAGGCGCCGGCCGACCCGGCACCGTCGAGCTATGCCATCGCCTCGGCGCCGCGGCCGACCTCGCGCAGCGACGACGCCATTGCCGCCTTCACCCTCGCCCGGGCCAACCCGGTCGAGATCCCGGCCGCGCTGGCGCCGCTGGCGATGGCTTCGGCCGACCCGGTTGCGGCTGCGCCGAAACCGGCACCCGCGCCGGACCGCGCCGCCGTGACGACGCCGGCGCCCGCCCAGGCGGCACCGGTGCCGGCACCGGTCAGACCTGCCGCCGTCAAACCCGCGCCGCCCCGCACGGAACTGGCAGCGGTCGACCCGGTGGCCGTCGCGCCGGAAAACCCGGCGCCCAGCAAGACCGTCTCTGCCGCGGCATCCAAGGCGCAGGCCAAGGCGCAAGCACAGGCCGAGGCACAGGCGCTCGCGCAGGCTCAAGCCCAGGCGCAGGCAAGGGCACAAGCTCAGGCACAAGCCAAGGCGCAGGCGCAAGCCAATGCTCAAGCCGAGGCCAAGGCACAGGCACAGGCCCAAGCGAAGGCGCAGGCACAAGCCCAGGCGCGGGCGGAAGCCAAGGCACAAGCGAAGGCGCAGGCACAAGCCCAGGCGCAGGCGGAAGCCAAGGCGCAAGCTCAGGCCAAGGCCCAGGCCCAAGCGCAAGCCCAAGCGCAGGCCGAAGCCAAGGCGCAAGCCCAGGCCAAGGCGCAAGCCCAGGCCAAGGCCAAGGCCGCCAGCAAGCAGTCCGAGATCACCATGGTGGCATCGGCCGCACAGGGGTCGACGCCGGCCGAGGTCCAGGCCCGCGCCACCGACAGCGACATCATCGACCTGTCCGAGGTGAACCTTCTCGGCACCTTCGGCTCCAGCGCCGATGCCCGCGCCATCGTGCGGATGCCGAACGGCAAGGTGATGAACGTCGCGGTGGGCGACAAGCTGAACGGCGGCCGTGTCGCCGGCATCAGCGAGGGCCAACTCTACTACGTCAAGCGGGGCAAGACCGTCACCCTGCAGATGCCGCGCGGCTGACGCCGCCGGTCTGCCCGGCACGCCGTGCCGCTGCCGCTTTCCCGGGCCCGGCTCCGCTCCGGGCCCGTCTTCTGTCCGGGCAGACTTGCGACCGAAGCCCCAGGTCGGCTAGGCAGGCCATGCGGCACCGCGGCGCTGCAGGTGATCGGAGAGCGGATGGAAGACTTCCTGTTCCAGGCCATGATCTATCTGGCGGCCTCGGTGGCGGCGGTGCCCTTGGCCGCGCGCCTTGGGCTGGGTTCGGTGCTGGGCTATCTGCTGGCCGGGGTGCTGATCGGCCCGGTCCTGCATCTGGTCGGGAACGAGACCCACGACCTGCAGCACTTCGCCGAATTCGGCGTGGTGATGATGCTGTTCCTGATCGGCCTCGAACTCGACCCGCGGGCGCTGTGGGCGATGCGCCACAAGCTGCTGGGACTCGGCGGGCTGCAGGTCATCCTGACCGCCACGGCGGTGATGGGGGCCGGGCTGCTGGCCGGGCTTGACTGGCGGGTGGCGCTGGCGCTGGGGCTGGCCTTCTCGCTGTCCTCGACCGCGATCGTGCTGCAGACCCTGACCGAGAAGGGCCTGATGCAGACCGCCGGGGGACGGTCGACCTTCGCGGTGCTGCTGACCCAGGACATCGCCGTGATCCCGATGCTGGCCCTGCTGCCGCTGCTGGCAATGCCCGGCCTCACCGCGCCGACCTCGCCGCTGATTGACCAAGGCGGCTCCGCGGTCGCACCGGCGGTCGGCATGGTCCATTCCGCGCGGCACCTGATCGAGACCCTTCCGGCCTGGGGCGAGACGCTGGTGACCCTGGGCGCGGTCCTGGGCATCATCCTTGCCGGCATCTACCTGACCCGGCCGATCTTCAGCTACATCCACGCCTCGCGCCTGCGCGAGATGTTCACCGCGCTGGCGCTGCTGATCGTCGTGGGCATTGCCAGCCTGATGCTGGTGCTGGGCCTGTCGCCGGCGCTGGGAACCTTCCTGGCGGGCGTGGTGCTGGCGAACTCGGAATTCCGCCACGAGATGGAATCCGACCTCGAGCCCTTCAAGGGCCTGCTGCTGGGGCTGTTCTTCATCACCGTCGGCGCCGGGATCGACGTTGCCGCGCTGATGGCGAACCCTGTCCGGCTGCTGGCGCTGACGCTGCTTCTGATGGCGGTGAAGGGGGCCGTGCTGTTCCTGCTGGGGGCGGCGTTCCGGCTCAGGGGCCGCGACCGCTGGCTGTTCACCCTCGGCCTGGCCCAGGCCGGTGAATTCGCCTTTGTCCTCGGCGGGTTCATGCTGCAGCGCAACATCATCCCCGAAGCGATCGGCCGGCAGCTGTTCCTTGTGGTGGCGCTGTCGATGCTGCTGACGCCGCTGTTCTTCATCCTTTACGAGGTTCTGGTCCGGCGCATCCGCACCGACACGCCCGCGCACGAGGCGGACGCGGTCGAGGAACAGGGCCCGATCATCATCGCCGGGATCGGCCGCTTCGGGCAGGTGGTGAACCGGATGATCCAGATGGCCGGGTTCCGCGCCACCGTGCTTGACCAGGATCTGACCACGATCCGGCTGATGCGGCAGTTCGGGTTCAACGGCTTCCTCGGCGATCCGACCCGGCCCGAGCTGCTGCATGCCGCGGGGCTGTCCCGGGCGCGGGTGCTGGTAGTGGCGCTGGACGACAAGGAGGCCGCGCTGCGGCTGGTGCGCTATGCCAAGAAGGAACGGCCCGACCTGCATGTGGTCGCCCGCGCCCATGACCGGGTGCATGTGTACGAGCTGTTCCAGGCTGGCGCCGACGACATCGTGCGCGAGATGTTCGACAGTTCGCTCCGCGCCGGACGCTATGTGCTCGAGAACATGGGGTTGAGCGAGTTCGAGGCCGCCGAGATGCAGCGCATCTTCTATGCCCATGACCGCACGGCCATGCGCGAGTTGGCTGAATTGTGGAAGCCCGGCGTTCCGGTTACCGAGAACGCCGCCTACATGGCCCGGGCAGTCGAGCTGACCAAGCAGCTGGAAACCGCCCTGGTCACCGAGCTGGACGAGCCCGACCGGGCAGCCGGGACCGAAGCCCCGCCCGAGGCGCGCTGACCGGCGCTGGTCCGCCTCAGGCGCCGCTGACCCCGGCTTCCGCGAAGGTCGCCATTCCCGACAGGCAGGCCACCGCGCCCTTCAGCACCCCGATCGCCAGCACGCCGCCCGATCCCTCGCCCAGCCGCATCCCCAGCGACAGGAGCGGGGTCTTGCCGAGCGCAGCCAGAAGTCTGGCATGGCCCGGTTCGGCCGAGACGTGCCCGGCCCAGGCATGGTCCAGCGCGCCGGGGCGGGCGGCCTCCAGCACCGCGGCGGCGGCGGTGCAGATGAAGCCGTCCAGCAGCACCGGAATGCGCAGCTGGCGGGCGCAGAGGATCGCCCCGGTCATCGCCGCGATCTCGCGCCCGCCAAGGCAGCGCAGCGCCTCGACCGGGTCGCTGGCCGCGGCAGGATGGCGTGCCAGCCCCGCCGCCACGACCCGGGTCTTCGCCGCCAGCGCCGCATCGTCCAGCCCGGTGCCGCGCCCGGTCCAGTCCGCGGCGCTGCCCCCGAACAGCGCCAGCGCGATCGCGGCCGCGGCGGTGGTGTTGCCGATCCCCATCTCGCCCACCACCAGCAGGTCGGCGTTGCGGTCCACTGCCGACCAGCCAGTCGCCAGCGCCGCGCAAAGCTCGTCCCCGGTCATCGCCGGGCTTGCGGTAAAGTCGGCGGTGGGCCGGTCCAGCGCCAGGGCATGGATGTCCAGCCGAGCGCCGAAGCTGCGGGCAAGCTGGTTGATCGCCGCCCCGCCCGCGCGGAAGTTCGCCACCATCTGCGCCGTGACCTCGGCGGGAAAGGCCGAGACGCCCCGGGCCGCCACGCCGTGGTTGCCGGCAAAGACCAGCGCCTGCGGCGCCGTCACCGCGGGACGGTCGGTGCCGCGCCAGCCGGCGTACCAGATCGCCAGATCCTCAAGCTGCCCCAGCGCCGCGGGCGGCTTGGTCAGCTGGGCGTTGCGCGCCCGGGCCGCCGCCACTGCCGCCGCGTCGGGCCCGGGTAGGTCGGCCAGGGCCGCGCGCAGGCGGTCGAGGTCGGGAAAGGGATGGGTGGTCATGGCAAAACCGCTGCTCGTGTTGTCATTGTCGGGCCGCGACGCTACCGCAGGCCGAACCGGAAGGAAACGCCCCATGCCCGCCGAGGATCCCGCCCCGCCTCCACCACCGCCATTTGCGCTGGCCGATCCCGTGGCGGCGCTGGCGCTGCTGACCCGGCTGCCGCTGCCCGGCCGGCTGCTGGCCGCCGCCGCGCCGCGGGGAGCGGCGGCGGGCTGGGCCTATCCGCTGGCAGGCGCCGTGGTCGGCGGCATCGCCGCGCTGGCGCTGGGGCTGGCGGGTGCCCTGGGCCTGGGCGCCGGGCCTGCCGCCGGGCTGGCGCTGGCGGCGGCGGTGATCGTCACCGGCGGCCTGCACGAGGACGGGCTGGCCGATGCCGCCTGCTGTCGATGCTGCTGCGCTGGTCCTGCCTGGCCGGGTTGGCGGCGGCCTCGACCGGCGCGGCGGCGCTAGCGCTGGTGGCGGTCGGGGCGACGTCCCGGGCGGCGCTGCTGCTGCCCTTCGCGCTGCTGCCCGCGGCGCGGCCCGGCGGGCTGGCGGCGCGTACCGGCCGGCCCGGGGGCGCCACGCTGGCGACGGGCGGGGCCTTGGCCGGGCTGCTCGTCCTTGTCGCGACCGGACCCGCGGGGCTTGCGGTTCTGGCCGCCGCGGCGCTGGCCGGGTTGGGCGCCAGTGCCCTCGCCCGCGCGAAGATCGGCGGACAAACCGGTGATATCCTTGGCGCCACCCAGCAACTGGCCGAGGTCGCCGGGCTTCTCACCCTCGCCGCGCTGGCCTGAGCCCGGCCGGAGCGTGCCGCAACGAGAAGGGCCGCGCCTTGCGGCACGGCCCCCCGGAAACGGTCGAAACGCGCGTCAAGCGATCAGGCAGCGCGGCCCAGAAGCACCTGGCCGACGGTCTGCTGCGCCTTGTGCTCGTCGCTGCCGCTGACCGCCGCGACTTCGCGGGTCAGGCGCTCCAGCGCGGCTTCGTAGAGCTGACGCTCGGAATAGCTCTGCTCGCGCTGGTCGTCGGCGCGGTGCAGGTCGCGGACCACCTCGGCGATGGCGATCAAGTCGCCGGAATTGATCTTCTGCTCGTATTCCTGCGCCCGGCGCGACCACATGGCCTTCTTCACCTTGGCCTTGCCGCGCAGGATGTCCATGGCCTGGGAAATGACGTCCGGACTGGACAGCGACCGCATGCCGACGTCGGCGGCCTTGCTGGTCGGCACGCGCAGCGTCATCTTGTCCTTCTCGAACGAGATCACGAACAGTTCGAGCTTGAGACCAGCGATCTCCTGCTCCTCGATCGAAACAATGCGACCGACCCCGTGCGCCGGATAAACCACATATTCATTGGCACGAAAATCGGACGCTTTCGTTTGGCTCATCGTATGTGCTTCCTCGGTTCCCACGCCTCAAACCGACCAGGCCAACCGTACCCCAAGGGGCAAAAAAAGACGCACTCGCAGCTTTGCCCGCGAGACGCTTCTCGGTTACTCAGTCATGTTGTGGGCCGCATATAGCATGTTGGGCGACCCAAAGGAAGGGCCTGACCGAAAGTCGCCGTTACGTCACCCGGGACATCCACAGGATCTTGCGGCAGATGCCGCCGGAATCAGCTTCCCTTGCTTCAGCCGCCTTCGCCCGGGGCCTCCGAGAAGTATTTGGTCAGCTTGTCCGTTTCGCCGTCCCGCGCCTCGGCATCGGGCATCGGATCCTTCTTGGTGTAGATCACCGGCCAGAGCGCGCTGTACTTCCGGTTGAACTCGACCCACTTGTCCATGTCGGGCTCGGTGTCCGGGCGGATCGCGTCCGCCGGGCATTCCGGTTCGCAGACGCCGCAGTCGATGCACTCGTCCGGGTGAATCACCAGCGCGTTCTCGCCCTCGTAGAAGCAGTCGACCGGACACACCTCGACGCAGTCGGTGTATTTGCAGGCGATGCAGTTGTCGGTGACGACATAGGTCATGGGCGGGCCTCGATCGGTTGTGCGGGAGTACCTATTCCGACCGTGCGGATCATTCAAGCGGCCCCTGACGGGAAAGCCGGGCCGCGCGGCGGGCGTTGCGGTCGGGCCGTCCCGGCAGCGGCTCGGGCGCACCGGGTTCGGCGACGCGGGGTTGGGTCAGGTCGTCGTACAGGGCACGGGCCTCGTCGGCAGGCCCGCGGCGGGTGCCGAGCCCGGCCACCCGCACCACCCGCACGGTACTTTCCTGCATGAAGGTCAGGACGTCGCCGATGCGGACGGTCTGGGCGGGCTTGCCGGCCCGCACCCCGTTGACCCTGAGATGGCCGTCCTCGACCACCGCGGCGGCGCGACCGCGCGACTTGAAGAACCGCGCCTGCCACAGCCACTTGTCGGCCCGCATCCCCGGCAGGGGTGCCGGGGCAGCAGGATCAGGTCTTGGCACGCAGCCCCATCAGCGCCGCGGCGAAGGGGTTGTCCGGGTCGATCGGCTTCTCGTGCTTGGGTGGCCGGGCGGTGAAGGTCTTGGGACCGGACGCATCCTCGCGCGGGGGCCGCTTGTCCCTGGGCTTGCCGCCCTGCGGCTTGCCCTGGCTCTGACCCTGGTTGCGCCCGTCGCCCTGCCCCTGCGGCTTGCCGCCGAACTTGCGCCCGTCCCGGCGCGGCTGGCCGTCACGGTCGCCGCGGTTCTCGCCCCGGCTTTCACCGCGGTCGCCGCGGCCCTGCTGGCCCTCGGGCCGGCGGTCGCGGCGCTTGGGCGCCCAGACGAAGGTGTAATAGGCCTCGACCTCGACGGGACCTTCGGCCGCAGCTTCTGCGGTCGCCGGCGTCTCGCCCACAGGGTCGGCTTCCACCACGGCAGCACCGGCAGCGTCCGGACCCGAGTCGTCGCCGGGCTCTGCCGCGACGTCGGCCGTCTCGAGGACCGGCACGAAACCGCCCTCGTCCGCTGGTGCGACCTCAGCCGGAAGCGGCTCCGCGGCAAGGGCTTCCACAGGTGCGGCGTCTGCCGCAACGGGATCGGCCGGTGCGGCCTCCGCGTCCGGGGCTTCCGCAGATGTGGCGTCCACCGCAAGGGCTTCCGCCAGAGCGGCATCGCCCGCCGTGGCGGCAGCCGGTGCGGCGACTGCCGCGGCAGGACGCCGCTTCGGCCGTTCGGCCCGGTCGGCGCGATAGCCCAGCCCCTGCATCAGGTCGGCGAACTGGTCCAGCGTCATGCCGGTGATCGACAGCATGTCCGGCGTCGCCTCGAAGCCGGCGCGGCTGTCCTGGCTGCGCAGCATGTCGGCCAGACGTTCCAGCATGTCGATGCGGATCGCCCGAGTCCCGGCGGCGCGATAGCCAGCCATCGCGTCATAGCCGACCGGCGCCCCCTTGGGCACGGGCACGGTCACCAGCCCCGGCGGCGGGCTTTCGGGAAATTCGTCCAGTCCCTGCGCCAGCGACCACAGCAGCAGACGCAACCGGGTCGGCGCCGGCTTCAGCAGCAAGGGCAGGAACACGGTGAACTGGCCGAAGCGGATGCCGTGCTTCCGGAGCGCGCCGCGGGCGTCCTGGTCCAGCGACTTGACGTCCTGGGCCACCGCGTCCCGGGGCAGGATGCCGTTCGCCTCGACCAGCCGGAAGGCGAAGCCGCGGGCAAGCCCGGTCAGCGTCTCGTCGTTCTTCAGCGCCAGCAGCGGTTCGAACAGCGTCGCGACCTTGCGGTCGACAAAGTGCTGCAGCCGGCGTTCCACCTTCTGCGCCACGTCCTCGCCGGCTTCCTCGTCGACGAAGGCCTGCACCTTGGGGCTCAGCACGCTGCCACCGGTGACCAGCTTGCCCACCGCGGTGTCGCCCCACATCAGGCCGCCCTGTTCGGTGTAGTCGATCTCGGTGTCCGGCGCGTTGTAGAAGCGATCGGCGCGCAGATGGAAATGCGGCGCCAGCGCCTGCAATCCCGCCTGACGGAGCGTCCGGGCCTCGTCCGGGCTCTGGGTCTTGTCCTGGATGAACCGGAACCCGTCGAGACGCCCGATGGCATGTCCCTCGACGATGACCTCGCCCTTGTCGTTCACTTCGGCCACAAGGCTCTCCTTCTGCTTCAACCGGCGCAGCAGCACCGAAGTGCGCCGGTCAACAAATCTCTGGGTCAGTCCGGCATGGAGCGCGTCCGACAGCCGGTCTTCTACAGCCCTGGTGACCTCGCGCCAATGACTTTCGTCGTCAAGCCAGCCCTGCCGCTGGGCCACGTAGGTCCATGTGCGAATATAGGCGAGCCGTTTCGACAGAGCATCGATGTCGCCGTCGGCCCTGTCGATCCGGCGGACCTGACGGTCCATCCAGTCGGCAGGGATCCGCCCACCGTCGTGCAGGAAACCGAAGATCACCTCGAGAAGGCCGGTGTGTTCGGTCTGGCTGATGCCGCGGAAGTCGGGGATCCGGCAGACGTCCCACAGCAGCCGCACGTCCTCGGGTCGGCGCAGGCGGGCCCGGACCTCGGCGCTTTCCAGCAGCGCCTTCAGGGCCAGAAGGTCGTCGCTGTCCCGGGTCCGGGTCAGCCAATCGTTGTCGGTCTGGGTCTCGAGCGACCGCACCAGCCGGTCGGCGGTGCCGAAATCCAGCCGGGCGTTGCGCCATTGCAGCTTCTTCACCGGGGCGAAACGGTTCTCGGTGATCGCCAGCGCCAGATCGTCGGACAGGGGGTGCGCCTCGCCGGTCACGCCGAACGTGCCGTTCTGGGTGTGGCGCCCGGCCCGCCCGGCGATCTGCGCCAGCTCGTTCGGCTGCAGGTTGCGCATTCGCCGGCCGTCGAACTTCGACAGGCCCGAGAAGGCGACGTGCTGGATGTCGAGGTTCAGCCCCATGCCGATCGCGTCGGTGGCGACCAGATAATCGACCTCGCCGTTCTGGTAGAGATCGACCTGGGCGTTGCGGGTGCGCGGGCTGAGCGCCCCCATCACCACCGCCGCACCGCCCTTCTGGCGCCTGAGCACCTCGGCGATGGCATAGACGTTCTCGACCGAGAACCCGACGATGGCGGACCGCGGCGGCATCCGGCTGAGCTTCTTCTGCCCGACATGGGTCAGTTCCGACATCCGACTGCGGTGCTGGAACACCACCCCCGGCACCAGCGCGGCGATCGCGCTGCGCATCGTGTCCGAGCCGAGGAACAGGGTCTCGAGGATGCCCCGCGCCCGCAGCAGCCGGTCGGTGAAGACATGGCCCCGTTCCGGATCGGCGCAGAGCTGGATCTCGTCCACCGCCAGGAAGTCGGTCGCCATCGCGTCGGGCATCGCCTCGACGGTGCAAATCCAGTACCGGGCGGTATCGGGGACGATGCGCTCCTCGCCGGTGACCAGCGCCGCCACGCCGGCGCCTCTCGCCGCCACCACCCGGTCATAGACCTCGCGCGCCAGAAGCCGCAGCGGCAGGCCGATGATGCCGCTGCGATGGGCCAGCATCCGTTCGATGGCGTAATGTGTCTTGCCGGTATTGGTGGGGCCGAGAACCGCTTCGATGCGCCCGTCGCGCCCGTCTGCAGGCATGTCTTCCCCCGATCTCTGCCCGGATGCGCGCGCCGGGCAGGTCTTCACTCGTACTCAGAGCGCGGTGTCGCCGGTTTCCTGCTCAAGCCGCTCCAGCGCTTCTTGTACGTCCGGCCTGTGGGGATGTATAGCCGCGACCGCCCGGTAGGCCCCCAGTGCCTCCTCGGGGTGGCCCATCTCCTCGAGGATCAGGGCCAGTCCGGTGATCGCGCCGAAGTGCTTCGGGTTCAGCGCCAGGGTGACCCGGATGTCATCCAGCGCCGGGCCATAGAGGCCGAGCTGGTAATAGGCAGTCGCCCGCCCGTTGTAGCCTTCGGCAAAATCGGGGAAATGGTCGATCAGGGCGGTGAAGTGCTCGGCCGCCACCTTGGGCTCGCTCTTCTCAAGCGCGGTGCGGCCGCGGTCCAGCAGCAGGTCGGCGGTCGGCGACCCCGATTGCGCCCACTTCTGCCAGATCTGCTCCTCGACCTGCTGCCAGTTGGTCTGGGCCGGATCCGCCAGCTGGCCATAGAGCGCGTCCAGATCGGGGGACGCGGCCCAGGCGCTTCCGGAAATCCATACCCCTGCCAGAAGTGACGTAACGGCCCATTTGAATCGGAGGTAGGGTGTTTGCATGTCTCCGAAGATAGCGTGTTTCAGCCGGAGATCGAACCCCGGCGTTCCGCAGGTGGGAGAAAAACCATGAGTGACGTGATAAACGGCGCCGTCGCGGCGCTGAGCCGGAAACTTGGGACCGGATTCGACGGCACCGCCCGTTTCGACATCGTCGGCGAAGGCTCGATCGTCATCGACCGCGATGGCGTGCGCGCCGGCGACGACGACGCCGACGTTGTGCTGTCGGCCGATGCCCAGACCTTCAGGGACATTCTCGAAGGCAACCTGAACCCGACCTCGGCCTTCATGACCGGCAAGCTCGGCATCGAGGGCGACATGGGCCAGGCGATGAAGCTGGGTGCCGTCCTGGCATGAAGCTGACCCCTGCGCCGTTCCATCACCAGAGCGCGCAGGCCTGCGCGACGGCGCGGGCCTTCTGGGTCCACGCGGATGACGGCGTGCGCCTGCGCGTCGGGCACCTGTCGGAGGGGCCCGAGGGCACCGTCCTGCTGGTGCCCGGCCGCACCGAGTACCTGGAGAAGTACGGCGCCGCCGCCCGCGAATTCGCCGCCCGCGGCTATGGCGTGGCGGCGCTGGACTATCGCGGCCAGGGGCTGGCCGACCGGCTGCTGCCCGATGCTGCGATCGGCCATGTCGATCGTTTCTCGGACTACCAGTACGACACCCGCGCGCTGGTTGCCGTGGCCGAACAGCTCGACCTGCCCCGGCCCTGGTATGCGCTCGGCCATTCGCTGGGCGGCGCGATCCTGCTCAGGTCGCTGAGTTGCGGCCTGCCGGTCTCGGCGGCGGTGTTCAGCTCGCCCATGTGGCGGATCAACATGGCTGGCGTGCTTTATCCTGTCGCCTGGGTGCTGGGATGGATCGCCCATGCCACGCGGATGAACTGGTGGGTGACCCCGGGAACCTCGCGCGAGACCTATGTCCGCGCGGCAGACCCGGCGGACAATCTTCTTACCGGCGATCCCGAGATGCTGGCCTACATGCGCGGCCATCTCGACGCGGTCGAGGGGCTGGATCTGGGCGGGCCCTCGGTGCCCTGGCTGTTCCGGGCTATGGTCGAATGCCGGGATCTGGCGCAGATCCGTGCGCTGCCGGTTCCGTCGCTGACCTTCGTGCCGAGTTCGGACGCGATCGTCCGCGTCGACGCCATGGTGCGGCTGGCAGGAAGCTGGCCGGAGGCGCGGCTGAGCGTGATCGAGGGCGGCCGCCACGAGACGATGATGGAGACGCCGGCCCGACGTCGCCGCTTCTTCGACGAGGCGGCCTCGTTCTTCGCCGAACACGCCCGGAACGGATCTTCGGCGCCGCCGGCACCGTCAGGGCCGCATTAGGCTACGGGCGTCGGCGCCTCGATGTCGATGCGGGTGAAGGCGTCGCGCAGCGCCTTGGACCAGGACTGGCTCATTGCCACGAAGATCGGGTCGCCGTATTCGATCCGGCGGTATTCGCTGACCCGCAGGTCGCCGGCCCGGATGACCGCCAGATCCAGCGGCATCCCCACCGACAGGTTCGACCTGAGGGTCGAATCCATCGACAGCAGCACTGCCTTCTTGGCGTCGAGGATGGTCGTCTCCGGCTGCACCACCCGGTCGAGGATCGGCTTGCCGTACTTGTGCTCGCCGATCTGCAGGAAGGGCGTGTCGGGCGTGGCCTCGATGTGGTTGCCCTCGGGATAGATCAGGAACAGCCGCATCGCCCCGCCCTTGCGCTGGCCGCCGAGGATCATGGTGGCCGAGCCGCGCGCCTGGCTGTTGCGGCTGAGCTTCTCCGAGATGTCGGCCGCGACCCTGGCCAGTTCGGCACCGACGATGTCGGCGACGTCAAGCATGGTGCGCGCCTTCAGGATCGAGGTCTTCTCGGTCGCGTCCGGGTCGTCGATCGCCTCCTGTACCCGGGCCATGGTGGTCTGGGTCACCGACAGGCTGCCGGCGGTCAGGATCGTGATCACCCGGTCGCCCGGGGCCTCGAACGTGTACATCTTCTTGTAGGTCGAGATGTTGTCGAGACCCGCATTGGTGCGGGTATCGCTGAGAAGGACGATGCCCTCATTCAGCAGAAGGCCGACGCAATACGTCACCGAGAACCTCCCTTGACCGACGGCACGCGACTGGTCCGGCGTGCTTACTGTTGAACCGCCTCCACCGCAACCGAGACCTCCAGGTCCTCATCGCTCTGGCCCATGGCAAGACCACGGATCGGCGCGGCGTCGAACGCGTCGAAGCCCGAGCACAGCCGGATGTAGCGATCGTCGGGGCAGCAGTTGTTCGCCGCGTCGAAGCCGATCCAGCCCAGACCCTCCACATGCAGTTCCGCCCAGGCATGGCTGGCCTGCGCGCCCACCCGCACCTCGTCAGGATGGCTCGCGTCGGCGGGACCGGGGAAGAGATAGCCGGTGACATAGCGCGCGGGCACGTCCAGCGCCCGGGCCATGGCGATCAGCACATGGGTATGGTCCTGGCAGACGCCCGCCTTGCCGGCCAGCGCCTCGGCCGCCGTGGTGTGCGCATCGGTCGCGTCCGGCGTGTAGACGATCGCCTCGGCCACGGCACGCGCCAGCGCATGCGCCCGTTCCAGTTCGGCCGTCCTGTCGATGCCGGCAACGGTGTCGCGGGCCAGTTCCTCGATTGCCACGTCGGCCCGGGTCGGCCGGGTCGGGCGCAGATAGGCCAGCGGCGGCACCTTCTCGCGATGGCCGCGCAGCACGCCGGCCAGGTCGGTGGTCAGCACGATGCCGCGCACCTCGACGGTTACGGTCTCGACCGGGCCGGGCACATGGACCAGCCAGGTCTGGTCGCCGGCGCCGTCGCGGAACTCGGCCCCGCGCACCCCCGCTTCGGTCGTCACCAGCCAGTCCACCACCTGCTGGCCATCGAAGACCGATGGCTGCAAGCGCTGGCTTTGCAGCACCGACTTCGCCGGTTCGGCATAGCGGTAGGTCGTCTTGTGCAGGACCGAGAGCTTCATGCGATGGCTCCGCTGAGATAGGTCTGGCTGACCCGGATGCTGATGTCGGCGACCTTGCGCTTGAAATCGGTCAGGAATTCGTGGAGGCCGGCGTCGAAGATGTCGCCGGTGCGGGCCTCGACCAGCTCGTCCAGCAGACCATGCGCCGCCACCTGGACCTCGGTCGGGTGCTTGTAGCGGGCCGCCAGCCGGTCGAGATGGTCGTTCAGGCCCTGCATCGAGGTCCGAAGCGACCGCGGACAGGCCGGGTTCAGGATCAGCAGGTCGACGATCTTCTCGGCGGTGATCTCGCCGCCATAGGCCCAGTGGAACGCCCGGTTCATCTGCATGCCCCTGAGCAGCATCTGCCACTGCACATTGTCCAGCCCCGAGCCCACGAAGCCGGCATCGGGCAACAGGACATAGTACTTCACATCGAGGAAGCGCGCGGTGTTGTCGGCGCGTTCCAGATAGAAGCCCAGGTTGATGAAGTCATAGCCGTCATTGCGCAGCAAGGTCGTCTCGATGGCGCCGAACACCAGCGAGTTCTGCCGCGCGGTCCATTCCGCCAGTTCGGTGATGCTCAACTCGCTGCGCGGCCGGCGCTCCAGCGCGCGCAGTTCCTGGAAGGCGCCGTTCAGTGCGTCCCAGACCGCGCTGGTCAGGGCGGTCCGCACGATGCGGGCGTTCTCGCGCGCAGCGGCGATGCTGCCGGCCACCGACGAGGCGTTGTCGTGGTCGAAGAACAGGTGGCTGACGACGTTGCGTTCCACCGCCTCGCCATACTTCTTCTCGAAGGCCGGGAAGGTGCCGCTGGCCTGCAGGATCGGTTCCCACTCGCTGCGGAAACCGTTCACGGTGTCGGGGATCAGGTTCATCCGGGCGCCCACATTGATCAGGCGCGCCATGGTCTCGGCCCGCTCCATGTAGCGGCCAAGCCAGAAGAGGTTGTCGGCGGTTCGGCTCAGCATGGTTGTTGTCTCACTCCGCCAGTACCCAGGTATCCTTGACCCCGCCGCCCTGCGACGAGTTCACCACGAGCGACCCTTCCTTCAGCGCCACCCGCGTCAGCCCGCCGGGGACCAGTTCGACGGTCTCGCCCACAAGGCAGTAGGGGCGCAGGTCCACATGGCGCGGCGCGATGCCTTCCTCGACGAAGGTCGGGCAGGTCGACAGCGCCAGTGTCGGCTGGGCGATGTAGTTCTGGGGGTTCTCCTCGATCTTCGAGCGGAAGATCTCGATCTCGCTGGTGGTGGCCCGAGGCCCGATCAGCATGCCGTAGCCGCCCGAGCCATGCACTTCCTTGATCACCAGTTCCTTCAGGTTGGCCAGCACATAGCGGCAGTCGTCGGCCTTGGCGCATTGCCAGGTCGGCACGTTCTGCAGGATCGGCTCCTCGCCGAGATAGAAGCGCACCATCTCGGGCACGAAGGTATAGATCGCCTTGTCGTCGGCCACGCCCGCACCGGGGGCCGAGGCGATGGCAATGCCGCCCGAGCGGTAGACGTTCATCAGGCCGGGCACGCCCAGCATGCTGTCGGGACGGAAGCACAGCGGATCGAGGAAGGCGTCGTCCAGCCGGCGATAGATCACGTCGACCCGGCGCGGCCCCTCGGTGGTGCGCATGTAGCAGAAGTCGCCGTCCACATAGAGGTCCTGCCCCTCGACCAGTTCCACGCCCATCATGTCGGCCAGGAACGAATGCTCGTAATAGGCCGAGTTGAAGTGGCCCGGCGTCAGGATCGCCACGGTCGGCTCGCGGTCGCATTTCATCGGCGCCACCGAGGCCAGCGTCCGGCGCAGCACCTCGGGATAGCTCTCCACCGGCTCAATCCGGTTCTGCCGGAACAGGCTCGGGAACATCCGCATCATGATCTCGCGGTTCTCGAGCATGTAGGACACGCCCGAGGGCGTGCGGCAGTTGTCCTCGAGCACGAAGAAGTCGTCGGGCCCGGTGCGCACCAGGTCGATACCGACGATGTGGCTATAGACCGATTTCGGCGGCTTGATGCCCACCACCGCCTTCTCGAAAGCCTCGTTGCGATAGACCAGCCGCGCCGGGATGCGGCCGGCGCGGACGATCTCGCCCCGGTCATAGACATCGGTCAGGAAGGCGTTCAGGGCGCGGGCGCGCTGCTTGATGCCGCGGGCTAGCTTGTTCCATTCGCGCTGGGTGAAGACCCGCGGGAACATGTCGAAGGGGATCAGACGGTCCGGGTCGCCGCCCTCGCCATAAACCGCGAAGGTGATGCCGATCCGGCGGAACAGGGCCTCGGCCTCGGCCTGCTTCAACGTCCGCAGTTCGACCGGCATGCTCTGCTGCCAGGTCTCGATCCCCTTGTAGGGCAAGCGGATCTCGTCGCCCTCGTACATCTCGTTGAAATAGGTCGCTGACATGTGACTTGCCTGTTCTCCCGGCTGCACGTTCTGGTTCGCACGCGGCGTTGACGGAGGAAAGATCGCATGTCGGGCAAAGGCAATCCCTGCGACGCCGTGAAAAGGGTCAGCGCCGCGCCTGCCGGTTTTTTGGGCAGCGGCCGGCACGGTACCGGCGCTCCGTCCCGGCCGGCCTGACGATGGCGCGCCCGCCGGTGCTGTCCCTGGGGCCTGCGGGGCTTTACTGCGCCGCCGGCGACTTCCACATCGATCCCTGGCGACCGACGCCGCGGGCGCTGATCACCCATGCCCATTCCGACCATGCCCGCGCCGGTCAGGGCCTGTATCTGGCCACCCGCCAGACCGCAGCGCTGCTGCGCCACCGGCTGGGGCCGGTGACGGTGCAGAGCGTGGCCCTGGGCGAATGCCTGCGGCTGGGCGAAGCCCTGGTGTCGTTCCACCCGGCCGGCCATGTCCCGGGCTCGGCCCAGATCCGGGTCGAGGTCGGCGGCGAGGTCTGGGTGGTCTCGGGCGACTACAAGCTCGACCCCGACGGCATCTCGACCCCGTTCGAGCCGGTCCGCGCCGATGTCTTCATCTCGGAATGCACCTTCGGCCTGCCGATCTTCCGCTGGCAGAGTCCGGCGCGGATCCAGGCCGAGATCAACGCCTGGTGGGCAACCGCGGCGGCAGAC
>JBGAOK010000060.1:0-4507 GCA_044221805.1 Meridianimarinicoccus sp. | reverse complement strand
GGCCGGACCGCGGTGATCGGGGCCTATTCGCTGGGCAAGGCGCAGCGCATCCTTGCCGGGCTCGACCCCGCGATCGGGCCGATCCTGTGCCATGGCGCGGTCGAGGCGACCAACGCGGTGCTGCGCGCCGAGGGCGTCGCCCTGCCCGCCACCCTGCCCCTGACCGCCGCGACCGACGCCCGGAGCCATCCCGGCGCCCTGGTCGTGGTCCCGCCCGCCGTGCTGGGCGAGGACTGGACCCGGCGATTCGGCGCCGTCACCGACGGCTTCGCCTCGGGCTGGATGGCGCTGCGGGGGATGCGGCGCTGGCGCAGCCTCGACCGCGGCTTCGTGCTGTCGGACCACGCCGACTGGGACGGGCTCAACACCGCGATCCGCGCCACCGGGGCCGGGCGCGTGCTGGTGACCCATGGATATACCGACATCTTCGCCCGCTGGCTGCGCGAGCAGGGCCATGAGGCGGCGGTGCTGAAGACCGAATTCGCCGGCGACGACAGCGCCGAAGAGGCCGCGCCCGCCGCGAACTGAGGCGAAGCCCGACCGCGGGTGCATCCCGCAAGCGCCGCGAAGCGCACCATAGCTGGCCGGATCCCCGGCCGGCCCGGCTGGGCGGCCTCACCCGGCGGCTTCGTCCGCCAGATCCTTGGCGATGGCGAAGGCGCCGCGGATCCGGTCCGCCTCCTTTGCCCAAACGCGGCGGATGACGATCCGGTTGTCCTTGACCTTCGCCTCGCCGCCCTGCGCCTGCACGAAGCGGACCAGACCGGCAGGCGAGGCGAACTTGTCGTTGTGGAAATGGATCGTCGCCCCCCTCGGCCCGGCATCCAGCCGGGCGATCCCGGCCCGCTTGCACTCGGCCTTGATCCGCACCACCAGCAGCAGCGAATTCACCTCCTTCGGCAATTTCCCGAAGCGGTCGATCAGCTCGGCCGCGAAGCCTTCCAGCTCGACCTTGGTGGTCAGCGCGCTGAGGCGGCGGTAGAGCCCCAGCCGGACGTCAAGGTCGGGGACATACTCCTCGGGGATCAGCACCGGCACGCCAAGGTTGATCTGCGGCGACCATTGCCCGTCATCCTCGGTCAACCCCTCCAACTCGCCCGACCGGATCTTCGCCACCGCCTCCTCCAGCATCTGCTGGTAAAGCTCATAGCCGACCTCGCGCATCTGGCCCGACTGTTCCTCGCCCAGCAGGTTGCCGGCGCCGCGGATGTCCAGATCCTGGCTGGCGAGGGTGAAGCCCGCGCCCAGGCTGTCGAGGGTGCCCAGCACCCTGAGCCGCTTCTGCGCCGTCGTCGTCAGGGCGGCGCGCGGCTTGGTCGTCAGATAGGCATAGGCGCGCGACTTCGACCGCCCGACCCGGCCGCGGATCTGATACAGTTGCGACAGGCCGAACATGTCGGCGCGGTGGATCACCATCGTGTTCGCGGTCGGGATGTCGAGCCCGGATTCCACGATCGTCGTCGCCAGCAGCACGTCGTACTTGCCGTCGTAGAAGGCATTCATCCGGTCATCGAGCTCGCCCGCTGCCATCTGGCCATGGGCGATCACGAAGGTCACCTCGGGCACCTGCGCGCGCAGGAACTCCTCGATCTCGGGCAGGTCGGCGATGCGGGGCACGACGATGAAGCTCTGCCCGCCGCGGTAATGCTCGCGCAGCAGCGCCTCGCGGATGGTCACGCTGTCGAATTCGCTCACATAGGTGCGGATCGCCAGCCGGTCGACCGGCGGCGTGCCGATGATCGACAGGTCGCGCACCCCCGACAGGCTCAACTGCAACGTGCGCGGGATCGGCGTCGCGGTCAGGGTCAGCACATGGATGTCGGTCCGAAGCTCCTTCAGCCGCTCCTTGTGGCCGACGCCGAAGCGCTGTTCCTCGTCGATGACCAGCAGGCCGAGGCTGCGGAACTTCACCCCCTTGGCCAGCACCGCATGGGTGCCGACGACGATGTCGACGCTGCCGTCCGCCATCCCCGCCCGGGTCGCCGCGGCCTCGCGCGCCGAGACGAAGCGCGACAGGGCGCGCACCTCGATCGGGAAGCCGCGGAAGCGCTCGCGGAAGCTCTGGGCGTGCTGGCGCGCCAAGAGCGTCGTCGGCGCGATCACCGCCACCTGCGCCCCCGACATGGCCGCGACGAAGGCCGCGCGCATCGCCACCTCGGTCTTGCCGAAACCCACGTCGCCGCAGATCAGCCGGTCCATCGGCTTGCCGGCGCCGAGATCGTCGACCACGGCGTCGATCGCCGTCTGCTGGTCGTCCGTCTCGTCATAGGGGAAGCGCAGCCGGTCCATCGGCCGGCCCGAGTCCAGATCCGCCAGGGTATCCTCGATCGCCGAGAGCTGGTCGTCGGTCTCGGCATAGGGAAAGCGGGCGCAGAAGGCGTCCCACATGCCGTCGGGCGGCGTCATCACCGGCGCCTGGCGCAGGGCGCGCTCGGCCGCGGTGCGGATCAGCCGGTCGGCGATCTCGCGGATGCGCTGCTTCAGTCGCGCCTTCTTGGCCTGCCAGGCACCGCCGCCCAGCTTGTCCAGCAGCCCTTCCTCGTGGCCGAAGCGGCTGAGCAGTTCGATGTTCTCGACCGGCAGGTACAGCCGGTCGCCGCCGGCATATTCCAGCGCCACGCATTCATGGGCCGCGCCCATGGCGGTGATGACCTCGAGCCCGGTGAAGCGCCCGACGCCATGGTCCACATGCACCACCAGATCGCCCGGGCTCAGGCTCTGGGCCTCGGTCAGGAAGTTCTCGGCCTTGCGCCGCCGCCTCGGCGCCCGGATCAGCCGGTCGCCCAGCACATCCTGTTCGGCGACGACCGCCAGGCCCTTGGCGGTGAAGCCCTGTTCCAGCGCCCAGACCGCCAGGTGAACACCGCCCGAAGCCTCAGGAACGTCACGGAACGACCTGATTTGCTTGACGTCGGCAAGGCCCTCATCCTCCAGAAGCCCGCGCAGCCGTTCCCGCGCGCCTTCCGAATAGCTCGCCACGATCACCGCGCGGGTCTTGCGTTCCGCCTGAAGATGATCTGCCAGAGCCTTGAAGATGTTGACATCCGGCGCCTGACGCTCGGGCGCGAAGTTGCGCCCGATGCGGCCGCCCGCATCCGTCGTCCCGGGGCCGGATCCTTGCGCGAAGGGATGGAACTGCACCACCCGCCGCCCCGCCAGCGCGGTCTCCCAGCCGGCCTCGTCCAGATACAGCAGCCCCGGCGGGCACGGCTTGTAGACGCTGTCGAGCTTGCCGCGGCCCGTCCCCATCGCCTCGCGCCGGGTCTCGTACTGGTCGGCGATACTCTCCCAGCGCGCCAGCCGCGCCGGGCAGGTCTGCTCGTCCAGGCTCACCGGCGCCCCGGGCAGATAGTCGAAGATCGTCTCCAGCTCGCGATGGAAGAACGGCAGCCAGTGCTCCATTCCCTGGTGCTTGCGCCCGGCGCTCACCGCCTCATAGAGCGGGTCGTCCAGCCCCGCGGCGCCGAACTCGATGCGGTAGTTCTGCCGGAACCGGGTGATCGCGGCCTCGTCCAGGATCACCTCCGACACCGGCGCCAGCTCCACCAGCGTCATCTTCTCGGTGGTGCGCTGGGTCGCCGCATCGAAGCGCCGCGCCCCGTCCAGCACGTCGCCGAACAGGTCCAGCCGCACCGGCCCGCCATCCCCCGGCGGGAAGATGTCGATGATGCCGCCGCGCACCGAATAATCGCCCGGCTCGGTCACCGTCGGGCTCTGGCTGAAGCCCATCCGCACCAGGAAGGCGCGCAGCCCGGCCTCGTCGATCCGGTCGCCGACCCGGGCCACGAAGGCCGCATCGCGCAGCACCGCGCGCGCCGGCACCTTCTGGGTCGCCGCCCCCAGGGTTGTCAGCAGCACGAAACGCGGCGGCGCCCCCTGCACCAGCGCGGCCAGCGTCGCCATCCGCGCCGCCGAGATGTCGGGGTTGGGCGCGACCCGGTCATAGGGCAGGCAGTCCCAGGCCGGGAACACCAGCACCGGCACCTCCGGGGCGAAGAAGGCCAGCGCCGCGCGCATCGAATCCAGCCGCCGGTCATCGCGGGCGACATGGATCACCGGGCCGGCGGCCTCGTCCAGCGCCTTCAGCACCAGCCGCGCGTCGAAGCCTTCCGGCGCGCCGCCGATGGTTACGTGCCGGGGCTTCTCGGGGATCTGCTCGTGGATCGTGGTCTCGGTCATCGCGGATCCTCGGCCGGTCGGAAGACCGGCCAGACCCCTACAGACCCGGCCGGCAGTGTCAAGCAAGGCCTTCCGGGCACCGGGCTGTCCCCCCCGCGCCCGCGCCGACGCAGAGCCGGGCGCGCCCTTCCCGAGGCTCCGCCCGTCCGGCGCTCGGAGCCGGGTCACGAAGGCGTCCGGTGGACGCCTTCGCCGGCGAAGGGTCCACCGGACCGTTTTCCGGGCACGCCCACCCGGGGCTCCGCCCGTCCGGCACTCTGAGCCGGGTCAAGGAGCCGTCCGGTGGACGCCTTAGCCGGCGAAGGCTCCACTGGACCGTTGTCCGGGC
>JBGAOK010000059.1:0-23702 GCA_044221805.1 Meridianimarinicoccus sp. | reverse complement strand
CGTGGCGGCGACACCGGGGGTCTACTGGTACTATTGCCAGTGGTTCTGCCACGCGCTGCACATGGAGATGCGCGGCCGCATGTTCGTGGAACCGTCCGGCGCATGAGGATGCGCAGCCTGCCCCTGATCCTGGCGCTCTGCGCCTTGCCGCTTTGCGCGGCCGGGGTCAGCGTGCCCCCCGGGGCAGGCACCCTTGCGCAGGCGATCGCCGGGGCACAGTCCGGCGACGTGCTGGTCCTGACCGCAGGGATCTATACGGGCGGCGTGACGATCGACCGACCGCTCACCCTGACGGGGCCGCCGGAAGCTGTGATTGACGGGAGGGGGTTTGGCAGCACCATCGCCATCGCAGCGCCCGACGTGACCATCCGCGGGCTGACCGTCACCGGATCAGGGCGCGTGAACGCGGATCTCGACGCCGGGATCCGGATCCTGAAAGGGGCCGACCGGGCCGTCATCGAGGACAACCGCCTGGTCGGGAACTTGCACGGCGTCGATGTCCACGGCGGCCGCGACGCGCGCGTCACCCGCAACGAGGTCATCGGCCTTCAGTCCGCGCGCATGAACGAGCGCGGCAATGCCTTCTACGTCTGGAACAGCCCGGGCACCGTGATCGAAGGCAATTCCGCCCGCTATGGCCGCGATGGCATCTTCTCGAACACATCGCGGGACGGAACCTACCGCGGCAACCTCTTTCGCGACCTTCGCTTCGCGGTCCACTACATGTACACGCACGATTCCGAGGTCTCAGACAACGTCAGCATCGGCAACCATCTGGGCTATGCCATCATGTTCTCGGACCGCGTCGTCGTCCGGAACAACCTGAGCCTTGGCGATCGCGAGCACGGCGTGATGCTCAACTATGCGAACAGTTCGGACATCGCCGGTAACCTGGTGCGCGGAGGCACCAAGAAGTGCCTGTTCATCTACAACGCCCACAAGAACCTGGTTGTCGGAAACCGCTTCGAGGGGTGCGGCATCGGCGTGCACTTCACGGCCGGATCCGAGCGCAACGCGCTGACCGGAAACGCCTTCCTCGTCAACCGCGAACAGGTGAAATATGTCGGGACGCGCCATGTCGAATGGAGTTTCGAGGGGCGCGGCAACCACTGGTCGGATCATGCCGCGTTCGATCTGAACGGCGACGGCCTGGCGGACGGAATCTACCGTCCGAATGATCTGATCGACCACATCCTATGGTCGCAGCCCGCTGCCGGCCTTCTGATCGGGGCGCCAGCGGTGCAACTGATCCGCTGGTCGCAGTCGAACTTTCCCGCGACGCTCCCTGGCGGCGTGATCGACAGCCACCCGTTGATGGCGCCGATCGAGGTGGCGGTACCCGCCGCGCTCCTGCCGTTCGAGGCCGAGGCTGCCGGACGCTGGGTGAAAGGAAACCACGATGACATCGACCCTGACGATCTCGGCGCTCACTAAGCGTTTCCAGGGCGTCGCGGCGCTGAGCGACGTTTCGCTGACCGTCGCGCCGGGCGAGCGGGTGGCGCTGATCGGCCATAACGGCGCAGGCAAGACGACCTTGATGAAAATCATCCTCGGCCTGATCCCCCAGGATGGCGGCGACATTGCTGTCTGCGGCCATGCGCCGGGCAGCGCCGGTGCACGGCGGCTTGTCGCCTACCTGCCGGAGAATGCCGCCTTTCACCCGGCTCTGACCGGCCTGGAACAAATCCGTCTCTTCCTGGGGTTGCGCGGGGAGGATCCGGCCGGCGCGCCGGCGCTTCTCGATCGGGTCGGCCTGGGCCCGGCTGCCCGGCGGCGGATCGGCACATATTCCAAGGGCATGCGTCAGCGCATCGGACTCGCCCAGACGCTGATCGGACAGCCGCGGCTTCTGGTTCTTGACGAACCTACGAGCGGCCTCGACCCGGTGTCGCGGCGGGAGTTCTATGGGCTGCTCGACGGTCTGGCGGCCGACGGCGCGTCGATCCTCCTGTCCTCTCACGCCCTGACCGAAGTCGAGGCTCGGACCGACCGCATTCTAATCCTTTCCCGTGGACAGAGGGTGGCCGAAGGCACCCTTGCCACGCTGCGCCGGGCGGCAGCACTTCCGTTTCACGTTCAGGTCCAGCCGCGTAACGGCTATGCCAGCGAGGTTGCCTCGGCCCTGCCGGGGGCGGTCCTGGTGAATGACAAGGTCCGGTTGACCTGTTGCGAGGCCGAAAAGCTCCCGTTGATCCATCGGATCACCGGACTGGGCAACAGGGTCGTCGATCTCGAGGTTCTTCCGCCGAGCCTCGAGGATATTTACGAGCATTACAGCCGGAGGGAGGCGTCATGAGCCGCTGTCTGGCCACCGCCGCGTCGGAATTCCGCATCGCACTCAGGAACCGATGGGTGGGGATCGCCGCAAGCCTGATGATCGTGTTCGCGCTGGTCCTGTCGGCCGCCGGCTCCGCCCCCACCGGGCCGCTCGGTGTGGACCGTCTGTCGGTCACGGTCGCATCGCTGACCTCGCTTGCCGTCTACTTGGTGCCTCTCGTCGCGCTTCTGATGAGTTTCGATGCCGTGGCGGGCGAGATCGAACGCGGGACGCTGCCGCTCTTGCTGACCTATCCGGTTTCGCGGGCCGAAATCCTTGCCGGCAAACTGTTGGCCCACCTCGCGGTGCTTTCCCTTGCCATCCTTTCCGGCCATGCCGTCGCCGGGGCGACCGCCTTCGCGCTCGACCCGGAAGCAATTCGCGGCGTACCGGCCCTCTGGCGGCTGACCTGGACCTCGATCCTGCTCGGATCGGTCTTTCTGGGGGCGGGCTATGCCCTGTCTTCGGCATCCAGGCGACCGTCTGGCGCCGCGGGTCTGGCGATCGGTCTCTGGCTTGGTCTGGTCGTCCTCTACGATCTCGGGCTTCTGGCGGCCGTCGTGGCCGATGACGGCGGTTGGTTCACGGTCCGGGTGTTTCCCGTCGCGCTTCTCGTCAATCCCGCCGATGCCTTCCGTCTCTTCAACCTTTCCGCAGCCGGGGCGACTGCCGCCGCGGCCGGCGTGGGTGGAGCGGCCGGGTCCATTCCGAGCTGGCAGCCGCTGGTCTCGATGCTTCTCTGGCCGCCGCTTGCGCTGGCACTGGCCACGGCCGCCTTCCGAAGGGTAACGCCATGAGACATCTTGTGCTGCTGGTCCTCGTTCTTGCCGCTTGCCGTGAAGAGGCACGACAGGCGATCGAACCGGTCGCCCTGTCATCGGAGTCGGTCGGCCATTACTGCCAGATGACCCTGCTCGAACATCCCGGTCCCAAAGCGCAGGTTCACCTGCAGGGACTGCCGGGCGCGCCGCTGTTCTTCTCGCAGGTGCGGGATGCCATCGCCTATGCACGACTGCCCGAACAGAGCCACCCGATCCTGGCCACCTGGGTGAACGACATGGGCGCGCCGGGCGCGACATGGGAGGACCCGGGAGCCACGAACTGGATTGCCGCGGAAGCGGCACAATACGTGGTCGGCGCGGCAGTCGAGGGCGGAATGGGCGCGCCCGAACTCGTGCCGTTTGCAAGCGTCGACGCGGCCCAAGCCTTTGCAGCGGTCCATGGCGGCACTGTGATGGCGCTGGACCGGATCCCCGATTCCGCGGTGACGGCTCCGGTCGGGTCCGACGGACAGGCCGTGGGGGCCGGCGCGTCCAATTACGCGGCACGCCTGAAAGCCCTTTCGCGCAAGTCTGGAGGTTGACCCATGCTCACCCGTCGCCGGTTTCTGGCCATCAGTGCTGCGGTCGCAGGTCTGCCCGCCGCTGCCCGGGACGCGGAGGCGTTCCTTTGGCAGGGTGTGGCACTCGGCGCGCGCGCCACGATCCGCCTCACCCATCCCGAGGCACCGGCGATCACCCGACGCGCCATGGCCGAGATCGAACGCATGGAGACGATCTTCAGCCTCTATCAGCGCCAGTCCGCATTGAGCCGGCTCAACGCCGTCGGGCACCTCGACACGCCGCCCTTCGAACTGCTGGAATGCCTGTCCATGGCGGGCGCGGTTCACGCCGCCAGCCGAGGGCTGTTCGATCCGACCGTCCAGCCGCTCTGGACGGCTCACGCAGAAGCGGCTGCGGCGGGACACGAGCCGACCCCGGCCGAATTGGCTGCGGCGCTCAGTCTGACCGGGTGGCGGCGGGTCGGGGTCGACGCCGCGGCAGTGACGCTGAGCCGCGGCATGGCACTCACCCTGAACGGGATTGCGCAGGGATACATTGCCGACCGCGTTGCGGGTCTGCTGGAAGCCGAGGGCCTGTCGGACATCCTGATCGATACCGGTGAACTGCGTGCCATCGGCGGAAGCCCCGAAGGCGGAGACTGGCCGGTGAAGCTTGCTCAGGGAGGCGACGTGGCGCTCCGCGGACGTGCGTTGGCGACCTCGGCGCCCTTGGGGACGACCTTCGACGGCGCGGGTCGGAACGGTCATATCCTTCATCCCGGCACCGGCAGACCGGCAGAGCCTCGCTGGCTCGCGGTCACCGTCTCGGCGCCGTCAGCCGCGCTTGCTGATGCGCTGTCGACCTCGGCCTGCCTGATGAAAGTCAAGGACGAGATCACGACACTTTGTGAGAGCTTTCCCGGCGCCAAACTGGAATCCGCCATCCACCTCTGAAAGGAATCGCCACATGCTTCTGCGTCTGACTGCCCTGCTGGCTCTTGTCGCCGTTGCCCCCGCTCTGGCGGGGGATCCGGCCGCCGGCGAAGCCGACTTCAAGAAATGCAAGGCCTGCCATTCCATCATCGCGCCGGACGGTGCCGTGATCCAGAAGGGCGGCAAGACGGGTCCGAACCTCTTCGGGATCATCGGCAAGCCGGTCGCGTCCGACCCCGATTTCAAGTACGGCGAATCGATCCTTGCTGCACAGGCTGCGGGCGCTATCTGGGACGAGGCGGCGGTGACTGTCTATGTGACTGACCCGGCGGCGTGGCTGCAGCAGGTCACCGGCGATCCGAAGGCCAAGTCCAAGATGACCTTCAAGCTGACCAGCGGAGCCGACAACATGGCCGCCTATCTGGCGACGCTTCAGTAGCGCGGTCCGAGAGCAGATCGCGGCCAAGGGCGTCGCGGGCGGGCGGACCGCGATCAAAGGTCACCGTCGGCGCAGGCGTCATCCCGTCTAATCCTGGCGAGGCCGGGTTGGGCGCAAGGGCCGTGGCGGCGCGTGAACGATCGCACGCAATCGCGTCGGCGTTTCGGGGACGCGCAATATTCAGGATTGTGATTGCGAAACGCCGACACGAAGAACGGCACATCGATCGCCGCTTCCCGTGTTCGTGATTGGCGGCGCGGACCGCGTCATGGAGGCGCGAGCCGACCAACCGACATCTCAGACGCGCTGGCGGCAGGGACGCGCGCTTCGCAGAACCAGTCGACAAGGGCCGGCTCGAAGACGGCAACGACTCCGCCAGACCATCGGTGAAATCCATGAAGGCCTCGCGGTTCAGGGCGTTGAGACCCACAAGGACGGGAACACCCTGCGCCAGGGCCTCGCCGATCAGATCCCGGAAGCCGCGCCCTTCGGCTTCGTGCTTGCCGAACTTGTTGACGATCAGCCCGTCGGCGCCCTGCTCGAACCGGGTCATGACGAGGCCCACCGCGTCTTCCAGGGCGCGGGGGTCCAGCCGGCAACCTCGCGCCTCGCGCCCGCGGGATTGCGAGATGCGGATGACGGGCCCTTCCGGCAGCACCACGACATCCATGTCGCAGTGCTGTCCGTCACCGCGTTCCGAATTCACCTGCACGGTGCCGCAGATGCGCAGCCCGCTGGCCATCAGGCGCCTTGCCACCCCCAGGATCAGGCGGTCGGTCTCACCCTGCGGGCCATCCGCAGACGATGCGCATCCGGTATTCTCCTCATCGCCGCGGGAAAGGAAGGAATTCGACCAGACCGCCTTCCGGGATCAGCTCGACATCGGCCGGGATCAGCGCGAGGCCGTCGGTGCGAACGGGGCCATGCGGGCCGAATGCGTCGCCTCGGCACAGTCGATGACCTCGCGGCCGCTGCCGTCGAACCCGGCGATCCGGGCCGGCCGGAACTCGCAGCGCCCGGTCTTGTGGCGCAGGGTCCGTACCGCCACCACATGGCGCCGTTGCAGCCCCCGACCCGTGGCGCCGGCAAGCCGGTCCATCACCCGTTCGCCCAGCAGCATCCAGGTGGTGAGCGCGGAGACGGGGTTTCCCGGCAGGCCCAGCCAGAGCGCCCTGCCGATACGGCCGAGCGAAACCGGCTTACCCGGCTTCATCGCAACCCCGGAGAAGATGGTCGACGCCCCGAGCGATTCCAGCGCCGGCAGGACGAAGTCGGCCGCCCCGACCGAGACGCCGCCCGTCGTGACGATCAGGTCAACGCACGGTGAAAGTTGCGCAAGCGCGGCTTTCACCTGGTGGAAACCGTCCGGGACGTGCAGCAGGTCAAGAAGGTCCACATCGGGCCGGGACAACTCAGCCGCCAGCATCGGGCCATTGACGTCGCAGATCTCGGCGCCGCCGGGGCGGCGGTCGCCCGACCCGACTTCGTCGCCGGTGACCATGAGGGCAACCCGGATCCGCCGGCGCACCCGAAGGCTGCCATGCCCGGCCGCGGCCGCGGCCCCGATGGTGCGCGGGCCAAGGCGGCATCCCGAGGGCAGGATCTGCATCCCTGGCACCATGTCCTCCCCCGCGCGGCGGATGTGGGTGCCGGGCTCCGGGCGGTCCCTGAGCATGATCCGACCGCCGGAAACGGCAACCGCTTCCTGCATCACCACCGCGTCGGCGCCCGCAGGCAGCGGTGCCCCGGTGAAGATCCGAAGCGCCATCCCCCGGGTCAGCGCCGTACCGGCGCCCTGCCCGGCAGCCACTGTTCCCTGAACGGGCAGGCACCAGGGGCCGTCGCCGGCAAGATCCGGGGTCGCTACGGCAAAGCCGTCCATGGCTGCATTGTCGAATGGCGGCGCCAGCGCCAGCGCGCATAGGGCTTCGGCGAGAACCCGTCCCGGCGCGGCCGAAACCGGCAGGACCTCGACACCGCAAACCGGTGAAACCGCGGCGTCGACCCGAGCCCGTGCGGCGTCGAAACCCAGCAGGCCACGGTCGAGGGAATCATGGCCGCATCCGCACCGCTCCGGGTCGATCTGGGGCAGAACGTTCATTGCGCAGCCTCGGCATGCATGTGGGCGCGGGCGATGGTGCAGTCGAGGTTGCGCAGAAGCCCGTCCCTCATGCCGTAGATCAGCCCGTGGATCCGGATATCCTCGCCCCGCTGCCATGCGCGCCGCAGGATCGGCGTCTCGGACACCCGAAGGACGCCTTCGACCACATTCAATTCGGCCAGCCGGTCGCGCCGGTCCTCCATGGACGCGGCCCGACCGAGATCGATCGCATAGGCGCGCGCCAGACGCCGGATCGGCTCCAGCCAGTGATCCGCGAGCCCATGAGCCATTTCCTCGGTCGCCGCGCGCACCCCGCCGCAGCCGTAATGGCCGCACACGACAATCTCGCGGATGCCAAGCGTATCGACGGCAAACTCCAGCGCCGAAAGGAAATTCATGTCCGCACTATGGATCACGTTCGCCACATTGCGATGCACGAAGACCTCGCCGGGATCGAGCCCGGCGATCACATTGGCCGGCACCCGGCTGTCCGAGCATCCGATCCAGAAGAAGACAGGGTTCTGGCGCATGGCCAGTCGGGCAAAGTACCCGGGTTCCTGCGCGGTGCGCGCCGACGACCAGTGCCGATTCCGTTCTAGTAGTTCATTCAGCATGCGGGGTTCCGTAAAGCCGGTCCAGACCCCGGCGCTGGATCATGCGGCCGCGCATGCGGACGAGGTCGTCTTCGGTGAGACGCCGCCGGGCCAGCGGCATGATGATCGCATTCTCGACGATCATCTGGCGCCGCAGGAGCGCCGCAAACGCCGTCAGCCGCAGGCGTTCGTCCGGACGCGCCCCGCGGGACTGGTTGAGGATGGCATGCAGCATGTCGACCAGATCGTGGATGCCGCGGTACGCCGTGGCATGGTCGTCGCGAAACCGCTGCAGGACGGGCTCGATCTCGTCCTCGGGTGCGCAGCGCGCGCTCAGGTGTTCGAACAGATCCTCGTCCTCGTCGCGCAGAAGCAAGGGAAGTTCGTTCTGCAGAAAGTCGGTGGCTTCGAACAGGCCCTCGCGGGTGGGATGGTCGGCCTGGGCGATCCTGTCCATGGTTTCGCAGACCGCCCGGATCCTGAGGTGATCCTCGGCGATGAAATCCAACGGATCCTTGAGCAGCATGAGATCGGTCGGTTCGTGGCCGACATCGTCCCGGCGGGCATTCGACAGATGGGTCTTCATGGTGTCATCTCCTGCTTCCGGCGCAGGCCGGCGCCGCTGATCTCGGCGGCTTCGACCAGTTCGCCAACGAAGGCGCGCGCCGCGCGCGCCCAGGCAGCCTTCTCCATCGCGCCGGCGAGGGTGTCGCGCACCGCCTCGAACGGCAAGGCGCGCCCCTCGGCCCGCGCGTCCATGCGGACGATATGCCATCCGTGGCGGGTCAGGACCGGCTCGGCCGTGATCTCGCCTTCGCCCAGCGTGCGAAGCGCGGCCTCGAACTCGGGCACCGTGTCGTCGGGACCGAGTTGGCCGAGCGCACCACCCGAGTCGCGCGAGCCGCAGTCGCTTTCCCTTGCCGCAAGGGTTGCGAAGGCGCCAGGGGACCCCAGCGCCTCGCCGGTCAGTGCCAGGGCCCTTGCATGGGCGCCGCGGCGGGCGGTTTCGTCTGCCAGATCGCAGGCGCAGAGGATGTGCGAGACCTCCCACAGCGGCGGGGAGCGGAAGCGCCGCGGGTCGCGGTCGTATTCGGCCCGCACCGCGGACGGATCGGGACGCGCCACGCGCACCCCCTGGTCGAGAAGGCCCCGGATCAGGGCCTCGTCCGCGGTCTCGCGGCGCCCGGGGCTCAACCTCGGTGGGTTCGGCCTCGATGCCCCGGCGCCGCGCTTCCTGCAGCAGAAGCGCGCGGATGGCCATGGCATCGGCAGCCTTGCGCCATGCGACCCCGGGCTTGCCCTGCGGCGCGGCGTGGTTCTGCGCCTCGGCGGCGATGGCGCCCGGGGGGATGGTCTCGCCATTGACCACCAGCGGCGGAAGAAGCGGCTGGGTCATCCGCTCATTCCCCCGGCAGCCGGACCGCACCGGGCACGGGGCGGGACCGCGGCGGTTCTGCCGCCCGGGCGGGGGCGGCGGGCACCCGCGCGGGCAGCGGCTGGCTGCGGCGCGAGCGGACGATCTGGTAGCCGGGACGGAGCGGATATCGCAGCGGCACCGACAACATGTGCACCAGACGGGTGAAGGGGAAAACCAGCAGGATCGTCAGCCCGAGGAACAGGTGCAGCTTGAAGACCAGCGCGACGTCGGCGATGTGGCTGGCGGCGTCGGCCTGGAAGGTGAAGATGCCCTGCGCCCAGGCCATGAACTTGGTCATCTCGTGGCCGTCGAGATGCTGCAGCGAGACGAAGATCGTCAGCAGGCCGAGAACGAGTTGCGCCAGCAGCAGCGCCAGGATGGCGATATCGGCGAAGCTCGAGGTCTTGCGGATCCGCGGATCGGTCCAGCGGCGATGGAACAGCATCCCGCCGCCGATCAGGGCGGTGATCCCGGCGATGCCCCCGACCACGACGGCCAGAAGCTGCTTGGCGCCGTGACTGATGCCGAGCGTGTCGAACACCCAGATCGGGGTCAGCAGCCCGACCAGATGGCCGAAGAAGATCACCAGGATGCCGACATGGAACAGGATCGACCCGATCACGAGCTGCCGGCGCCGCAGGAGCTGGCTCGACGAGGTCTTCCAGGTGAACGGGTCGCGCTCGTAGCGCGCGATTGAGCCCAGCACCAGCACGCTGAGCGCGATGTAGGGATAGATGCCGAACAGGAAATGGTTCATCTGAGACTCCGTTACTCAGCGGCCACGCCAGGCGCGGGATGAAGGGGAGCAGGCGGTGTGCCGTCCATGCGCGCCAGCAGATCGCGCGCCACCGGACAGCCGGCATCCGGATCCGGCCCGAAGCGGACCTCGGACTCCTGCCAGACCCTGTCGATTGCCTCCAGGTCGTCGGGGTCGTCCTCGGGCTGGTCCAGCAATTCGGCCACCGCCGCGCTGTCGGGCCGGCTGCCGCAAAGCTGCAGCAGGGCCGCGAAGACGGCACCATAGGAACTGTCGCGCCGAACCAGCCGGGCGTTCAGCGCCTCGAGGATGTGCGCCGCGTCGGCAAGGGTTTCGCGGGCCTCGGCCGCGGGCCGGGTGGACAGGAACTCCAGCAGCACCGGCAGGTGGTCCGGAAGCTCGGAGGTGGCCGGCTCGAACCCGGCGCCGCGATAGGTCTCAATCAACGAGACCATCGCGCCGCCCCGGTCGCGGCTTTCGCCATGGACATGCTCGAACAGGTTGAGCGACAGCGTCCGCGACCGGTCGAACAGCATCACGTACTGTTCTTCGAGGTCATAGATGTCGCGGCTGCGCAACTCCTCGACCAGCGGGCGCAGGGCGCGCCGCGCCACCGCGGTCAGCCGCGACTCGGCGGCCAGCAGGCCCGCGATCTCGGGCATCGCCGCCTGCAGCGCCGGCGTCGGATAGCTCAGGACAAGCGACAACGCCTTCAGGGTCCGGTCGGTGAACGGGACGGTCATCGCTGCACCTCCTGCGGCATGCGCAAAGGCCGCTTCGAGCCGCCGAAGAGCGAACCCTTCGAGGTTCCCGTCGAGCAGCCGTTGCTGTCGGTGAAGCCGCAGCCACCGCGAAGATCATAGGCTTCCTCGACCTGTTCGCGATGGGTGGTGGGAATGACGAAGCGGTCTTCGTAATCGGCCAGCGCCATGATCTTGTACATGTCCTCGATCACCCGGCCCGAAAGGCCGACGCGGGCGGCGATGCCTTCGTCGATCACGCCCTCGATGGTCTTGGCCCGCATGTAGGCGCGCATCGCCAGCATCCGCTCCAGCGCCTGCGCCACCGGCGCCTCGTCGCCCGCCGTCAGCAGGTTGGCCAGATACTTCACTGGGATGCGCAGGCTGCGCACGTCCGGCATCGCCCCGTCCATGCCGATCTCTCCGGCCGCGGCGGCGTTCTGGATCGGCGACAGCGGCGGGATGTACCAGACCATCGGCAGGGTGCGGTATTCGGGATGCAGCGGGAAGGCGACCTTCCACACCATGGCCATCTTCCAGATCGGGCTTTCCTGCGCCGCCCGGATCCAGTCCTCGGGGATCCCGTCGGCCCGGGCGGTCTCGATCACCAGCGGGTCGTTGGGGTCGAGGAACACGTCGAGCTGGGCATCGTAAAGGTCGGTCGTCCGTTCGGTGCTGGCAGCTTCCTCGATCCGGTCGGCATCATAGAGCATCACGCCGATATAGCGGATGCGGCCGACGCAGGTTTCCGAGCACACCGTGGGATTGCCGCTTTCAATCCGCGGATAGCAGAGCGTGCATTTCTCCGATTTCCCGGTGGACCAGTTGTAATAGACCTTCTTGTACGGGCAGCCCGAGACGCACATCCGCCAGCCGCGGCATTTCTCCTGGTCGATCAGGACGATGCCGTCCTCTTCGCGCTTGTAGATCGCGCCGGACGGGCAGCTTGCCGCGCAGGCCGGGTTCAGGCAGTGCTCGCACAGCCGGGGGAGATACATCATGAAGGTGTTCTCGTATTCCCCGTAGATCTTCTTCTGGATGCCCTCGAAGTTGTAGTCTTGGCTGCGCTTGGAAAACTCGCCGCCGAGAATCTCCTCCCAGTTCGGGCCCTTCTCGATCTTCTCCATCCGCTCGCCGGTGATCTTCGAGCGCGGCCGCGCCGTCGGGAAGGCCTCCATCTCGGGGGCAGATTTCAGATGGTCGTAGTCGAAATCGAACGGCTCGTAATAGTCATCGATCTCGGGCAGATCCGGGTTGGCGAAGATGTTGGCGAGGATCCGCCATTTCGACCCTTGCTTCGGCTGCAACTTTCCTGCCTTGGTTCGCTCCCAGCCGCCGTTCCAGCGCGCCTGGTTTTCCCAGTCGGTGGGATAGCCGGTGCCGGGCTTGGTCTCGACATTGTTGAACCAGGCGTATTCGACGCCTTCGCGGCTGGTCCAGACGTTCTTGCAGGTCACGGAACAGGTGTGGCACCCGATGCATTTGTCGAGGTTCAGCACCATGCCGATCTGTGCGCGCACTCTCATTCCGCAGCCTCCTTCTGGGTCGCTTCGCGGTCGAGCCAGTCGACCTTCTGCATTTTCCGGACGATGACGAATTCGTCCCGGTTCGATCCCACGGTGCCGTAGTAGTTAAAGCCGTAGGATTGCTGGGCGTAGCCGCCGATCATGTGGGTGGGTTTCAGCACTGTGCGGGTGACCGAGTTGTGGATGCCGCCGCGCTTGCCGGTCTTCTCGGACCCGGGCGTGTTCACGATCTTTTCCTGGGCGTGATACATGAAGGTCGTGCCGTCCTTCATGCGCTGGCTGACCACCGCGCGGGCCGTCAGGGCGCCGTTCGCGTTATAGAGTTCGACCCAGTCGTTATCGACGATCCCGGCGGTCTTCGCGTCGGTCTCGCTGATCCAGATCACCGGGCCGCCGCGATTGAGCGTCAGCATCAGAAGGTTGTCGGAATAGGTGGAATGGATGCCCCATTTCTGGTGGGGCGTGATGAAGTTCAGCACCACATGCGGCAGGCCGTCCCGCGCCTCCTGGTTGATCGAGGCGGTGACGGTCTTCAGATCCACCGGCGGGCGGTAGGACATCAGGCCCTCGCCAAAGGCCCGCATCCAGAGGTGGTCCTGATAGAGTTGCTGCCGTCCCGTCAGGGTGCGCCACGGGATCAGTTCGTGGACGTTGGTATAGCCGGCATTGTAGCAGACCTTCTCGGACTCGATCCCCGACCAGGTCGGCGACGAGATGATCTTCCTCGGCTGGGCCGCGATGTCGCGGAAGCGGATCTTCTCGTCTTCCTTGGAGAGGGCGAGATGGGTGTGATCCAGCCCCGTCGCCTTGCCGAGCGCCTTCCACGCCTTCACCGCCACCTCGCCATTGGTTTCGGGCGCCAGCATCAGCACGACCTCGGTCGCGTCGATGTCGGTCACGATCTTCGCGCAGCCCTTGGCGGGACCGTCCTCCCAGACGCCGTTGAGATCGCGCAGCGCCTGCACCTCGTGCCTGGTCTCCCAGCCGATGCCCTTGCCGCCATTGCCGAGCTTGTCCATCAGCGGACCCAGCGCGACGAAGCGGTCGTAAAGCGCGGTGTAGTCCCGTTCGACCGCGATGAAGTTCGGCGCGGTCTTGCCGGGGATCAGGTCGCATTCGCCCTTCTTCCAGTCCTTCACCTGGTCCTGGGCAATTTCGGCCGGCGTGTCGTGCAAGATCGGCAGCGCGACGATATCGGTCTCGGTCCCGAGAATCTCGGGCGCGACCTCCTGGAACTTCTTCGCGATCGCCTTGAAAATCTCCCAGTCCGACTTCGATTCATAGGCCGGGTCCACAGCCGCCTGCAGCGGATGGATGAACGGGTGCATGTCCGATGTGTTGAGGTCGTTCTTCTCGTACCAGCTCGCGGTCGGCAGGACGATGTCGGAATAGACCGCCGTCGTAGACATGCGGAAGTCGATGCAGACCAGAAGGTCAAGCTTGCCGCGCGGCCCTTCCTCGTGCCACGTCGCCTCCCTGGGCAGCTGCCGGCCTTCCTCGCCCAGATCCCGGCCGAGAACGCCATGGTCCGTGCCGAGCAGATGCTTGAGGAAATACTCGTGCCCCTTGCCCGAGGAGCCGAGCAGGTTCGACCGCCAAACGAACAGGTTCCGCGGCCAGTTTTCGGGCGCGTCCGGATCCTCGCAGGACAGTTGGAGCGCGCCCGATTTCAACTGTTCCGCGACATAGGCCGGGATCTCCTGCCCTGCCGCCTTTGCCGCTTTCGCCACCTCGAGCGGGTTCTTGCGCAACTGCGGCGCCGAGGGCAGCCAGCCCATCCGCTCGGCGCGGATGTTGTAGTCGATCAGGCTGATGTCCCAGTCGCCCTCGGGCGCGGTCGGCGACAGGATCTCGTCCGCCGTCAGCGTCTCGTAGCGCCACTGGTCGGTATGGGCGTACCAGGCGCTGGTCGAGTTCATGTGCCGGGGCGGCCGGCCCCAATCGAGCGCGAAGGCCAGCGGCTGCCAGCCGGTCTGCGGGCGGAGCTTCTCCTGGCCGACGTAATGCGCCCAGCCGCCACCCGACTGGCCGACGCAGCCGCACATCACCAGCATGTTGATGACGCCGCGATAGTTCATGTCCATGTGGAACCAGTGGTTCATCGCCGCGCCGATGATGATCATCGACTTGCCGCCGGTCTTCTCGGCGTTCCGGGCGAACTCGCGCGCCACATGGATGATCCGGTCGCGCTTCACGCCGGTGATCCGTTCCGCCCAGGCCGGCGTGCCCGGCATGTCGGCATCGTAGTCGGCCGTCACCCACTCGCCGCCGAGACCCCGGTCCAGCCCGTAGTTGGCACAGAACAGGTCGAAGACCGTTGCGACCCGCACCTCGCCATGGGCGGTCGGCAGGGTCTTCACCGGAATGTTGCGCGTCATCACCTCCGGGAAGGTCTTGGTGGTGGCGAAAGGCGCGCTGGCCGCACCGCCGAAATAGGGAAAGTCGACGCCGACCACATCGTCATGGTCCTCGTCCAGGATCAGCGACAGCTTGAGCCGGGTTTCGGCGTCGGCCGCCTTCTCCTCCAGGTTCCAGACCCCCTGCTCGCCCCAGCGGAAGCCGACCGAGCCGTTCGGTGCGACGGGCCGGCGCGAGATCTCGTCCCAGGCCACCGTCTTCCATTCGGGGTTGTTCGTCTGCCCGAGCTTGCCGTCCAGATCGTCGGCGCGCAGGAACCGGCCCGGTACCAGCCGGCCGTCCTTCTCGTCCAGCCGGACCAGCATCGGGAGATCGGAATACTTGCGGCAGTAGGTCTCGAAATACTCGGCCTGCCGGTCCAGGTGGAACTCGCGCAGGATCACATGGCCGAAGGCCAGCGCCAGCGCCGCGTCGGTGCCCTGCTTCGCGTTCAGCCAGACATCGCCGAACTTCGCGGCCTCGGAATAATCCGGGCAGATCACCGCCGACTTGGTGCCGCGATAGCGCGCCTCGGTATAGAAATGCGCGTCCGGGGTGCGGGTCTGCGGCACGTTCGAGCCCCACAGCAGCAGGTAGCCCGCATTGTACCAGTCGGCCGATTCTGGCACGTCGGTCTGTTCGCCCCAGACCATGGGCGAGGCCGGCGGCAGGTCGCAGTACCAGTCATAGAAACTCATGCACACGCCGCCCAGAAGGCTCAGATAGCGCGAGCCGGCGGCATAGGAGATCATCGACATCGCCGGGATCGGCGAGAAGCCGAACACCCGGTCGGGACCATAGGTCTTCGCGGTATAGGCGTTGGCCGCGGCGACGATCTCGGTCGCATCGTCCCAGCTGGCGCGCACGAACCCGCCCTTGCCGCGGGTCTGCACATAGGCGGTGCGCAGCGCGGGATCGGTCTGGATCCGCTTCCAGGCCTCGATCGGGCTGAGGCTTTCGCGCAGCGCGCGCCAGAGCTTCATCAGCTGACCGCGCACCAGCGGGTTCTTCACCCGGTTGGCCGAGTAGAGGTACCAGCTGTAGCTGGCGCCGCGGGCACAGCCGCGCGGCTCGTGGTTCGGAAGGCCGGGGCGCGTGCGGGGATAGTCGGTCTGCTGGGTCTCCCAGGTGACGATCCCGGACTTGACATAGATCTTCCACGAGCACGAGCCGGTGCAGTTCACCCCGTGGGTCGAGCGCACGATCTTGTCGTGGCGCCAGCGGTTCCGGTAGGTGTCCTCCCAGCCGCGCGGTCTTCGCGGGTCACCCGCCGTGACCATTGGAGAATTGCTCCAGTTCCTTCGGCTGCAGGAAGTTCAGTCTGTCGAGCAGGTGGCTCATCTTGCGTTCCTTCTCTCGTCTGGGGACCGGGGCGGTGGCGATCGTCCGCCCGGCACGGAGCATCATTGGGCGGGCTGGGCGGAGATGGACTGGGTGACCCGGCCGCGCTCGAGATCGTGCAGAAGGCCGCCCTGCGGGTGTAGTAGGCCCAGGTGATCGCAAGTCAGATCACGTAGAAGATCAGGAAGCCCCACAGGGCTGCCACCGGCCCGCCCGTCATCGAGATCGAGGTGCCGTAGGCCTTCGGGATGAAGAAGGCGCCATAGGCCGCGATCGCGCTGGTGAAGGCGATGATCGCCGCGCTTTCGCGCTCGGCCTGGCGGCGCCGGGCGGCGGGGTCGAGGTCCGGCATCAGGCGCGGAATCTCGCTGCCCATGATCGCGGGGATCATCTGGAAGGTGGAGGCGTTGCCGACCCCGGTCAGGAAGAACAGCGCGATGAAGGCGGCGAAGAAGGCCAGGAAGCTGGCCGCCTGCAGCGCCGTGATGACCCCGAAGACCGCCAGGATCATCCCCGCGAAGACCCAGAGGGTGACCCTGCCGCCGCCGAAGCGGTCGCTGACCCAGCCGGTCCCTGCGCGGCTCAGCGCGCCGACCAGCGGGCCGAGGAAGACGTATTGCAGGGCGTTCACCTCCGGGAAGGCAAGCTTGGTCAGCAGCGGGAAGCCGGCGGAATACCCGATGAAGCTGCCGAAGGTGCCGGTATAGAGGATGCACATCAGCCAGTTGTGCTTGCGGGTGAAGATCGATCACCGCCTGCTCGCGGAAGCTGGCGCGCGCATCGGCGATGTCGTTCATCCCAGGCGGCTGCGACCGTCGCGGCGACGATGAAGGGCACCCAGATGAAGCCGGCATTCTGCATCCAGAGCTGGCCGCCGGCAGACAGCGTCTGCGGTGCCCCGCCCAAGGCCCCGAAGACGCCGCCGGTGATGACGATCGGCACCAGGAACTGCATGGTCGAGACGCCGAGATTGCCGAGCCCCGCATTCAGCGCCAGCGCGTTGCCCTTCTCGGCCTTCGGGAAGAAGTAGCTGATGTTCGCCATCGACGAGGCGAAGTTGCCGCCACCCAGACCGCACAGAAGCGCCAGGGTCAGGAAGATCAGGTACGGCGTCTGCGGGTTCTGCACGGCATAGCCGATGCCCAGAGCCGGCACGAGCAGCGAGGCGGTCGAAAGCGTCGTCCACAGCCGCCCGCCGAAGATCGGCACCATGAAGCTGTAGAAGATCCGCAGGGTCGCGCCGGACAGGCCGGGCAGCGCGGCAAGCCAGAACAGCTGGCCAGTCGAGAACTGGAAGCCGATCGCGGGCAGCTTGGCGACGACCATCGACCAGACCATCCAGACGGCGAAGGCCAGCAGCAGCGCGGGGATCGAGATCCAGAGGTTGCGCCGCGCCACCTGCCGGCCCTTCGCGGCCCAGAACTCGGCATCCTCGGGCCGCCAGTCCTCCAGCACCCGCGGCATCGCGGTCCGGCCGGGGACATGGATCGACTGCATCTCGGGCAGTTCGGGCAGTTGGTCCAGCGTGGCGCCGTGGGCTGCGCGTTCCATCGCGCGGACCGACAGGTGCATCCAGGCCAGCGCGATGGTGACAAGGACGAAGAGCAGCGCGAAGCAGCTGGTATAGATGCCGGTCAGGTCGAGCAGCGCGCCAAAGGCGATCGGCAGGATGAAGCCGCCAAGCCCGCCGATCATGCCGACCAGACCGCCGACCGAGCCGACATGGTGGGGGTAATAGACCGGGATGTGCTTGAACACCGCCGCCTTGCCCAGCGACATGAAGAAGCCGAGCGCGAACAGCGTCGCCACGAAGGGCCATAGCCCCATGGAGGTCGAGAAGGCGATCGCCCCGTCCCGCCCCTGGATGACATAGTCGGTCGGCGGATAGGACAGCATGAACAGGAAGACCATCGAGAAGCCGAAGGTCCAGTACATCACCGCGCGCGCACCGAACCGGTCCGACAGATGCCCGCCATAGGCGCGGAACAGCGAGGCCGACAGCGAGAAGGCCGCTGCCGCCATGCCGGCCGTGCGAACATCGACCTTATAGACGTCGATCAGGTAATGCGGCAGCCAGAGCGCCAGGGCGACGAAGGCTCCGAAGACGAAAAAGTAGTAGAGCGAGAAGCGCCAGACCTGCTGGTTCTTCAGCGGCGCGAACTGCTCGGCGAAGCTTGGCGCCCGGGTGCCCTTGCGGCGCCGTTCGACAAGCTGCGGGTCATCCTTCGCGAAAAGGAAGAAGATGACGCCCATCAGGGCAAGGCCGGCGGCCCAGACATAGGCCACCCCGTGCCAGCCATAGGCCACCATCACGAAGGGCGCGACGAACTTCGTCACCGCGGCGCCGACATTGCCGGCACCGAAGATGCCCAGTGCGGTCCCCTGATGGGCCGCATCGTACCAGCGCGAGACATAGGCGACGCCGATGATGAAGGATCCGCCCGCAAGGCCGACGCCAAGCGCCGCCAGCAGGTACATCGGATAGGTGTCCGCGAGGGTCAGCGCCCAGGTCGCCAGCGCCGTCAGGAGCATCTGCGCGGAAAAGACGAGCCGGCCGCCGTACCGCTCGGTCCAGACGCCAAGGAACAGGCGGGTGACCGAACCGGTGAGGATCGGCGTCGCGACGAGCAGGCCGAACTGGGTATCGGTCAGCCCCAGCTCGGACTTGATGGCGACGCCGATGATGGAAAAGATCGTCCACACCGCGAAGCAGGCCGTGAAAGCGATCGTGCTCAGTCCCAGGGCGCGGCCTTGGTCCGCGCGCGAAACCTGGCTTTCGACTGGCATTGTCAGTCCTCCAGTTGATGATTCAGGGACCCTCGGTCGGGGTTTCCTGTTTCACTGGGGGCAGCGGACGATCCGGAGGTTGATCGAAATCAAATGCCAGATTTCTCGTAACGAAATAAATGACTTGTCCAAGAAAGTCATGCCGCACGCCGCTGCGTGTCAAGTCTTGCTTCTGACCCGAGCCGCCAGGCCATTGACTTTTGCGCGACTTTAGCTTGATAATTATCAATATCAGGTGCGAGCGTGTCAGCAGATGACTGAGTCGGCCCTTCCCGGCATCCGGAACCTGGCCTTGTTCTCGGAGATGGAGGACGAGCACTTCACCTCGTTGATGCGCGCCTCGTACGTGCAGACCTTCCCGCCGCAGATCGAGCTGATCACCGAAGGCGACCGCAGCGATTTCCTGCATGTGGTGCTCGAGGGTGCCGTGGAACTCTTCTCGTCCTGGAACGGCAGGGAGACCAACATGGCGACGCTCGTCCCGGTCTCGACCTTCATCCTTGCCGCCACGATCCGGGAAGCCCCCTACCTGATGTCGGCGCGCACGATCGAGAAAAGCCGCATCGTGCTGATCCCCAGCCAGGACGTGCGCCGGATCTTCGATTCCGATCCCCGCTTTGCCCGCGCCATCGTGGCCGAGCTTGCCCAGTCGTTCCGGATGGTGGTCAAGATCACCAAGGACCTCAAGCTCAGGACCTCGCTGGAACGGCTTGCCAACTACCTGCTCCGGCAGCAGAAACTGGTCGGCGGCGCGCGCGAGTTCGAACTGACGCTCGAAAAGCGGCGGCTGGCCTCGTATCTCGGCATGACGCCCGAGAACCTGAGCCGCGCCATCCGGGCGCTGCAGCCCTATGGCGCGTCGATCAACGGCAACCGCGTCCTGATTGCCGACCAGAAGGAGCTGGAACGCTTCGCCAGGCCAAGCCCGCTGATCGACGACCATTCGACCTGAGGAAGGAGACGCCGCCGATGACCAGGACACTGCCCGGTGCCGCCAACGATCTGGCCCGGGAACATCCCGAGATCTGGGCCGCCTATGCCGCGCTCGGCAAGGCGACCGCGGAAGCCGGCCCGCTGACGGGCCGCGAGAAGCGTCTGGTGAAGCTGGCGCTGGCGATCGGCGCCGGGTCCGAGGGCGCCGTCCATTCGCACACGCGGCGGGCCCGGTCGGAAGGGATCGATGCCGACGCGCTGATGCAGGTTGCGCTTCTGGCGATCGGACCCCTCGGCCTGCCGCGCGCCGTCGCCGCCAGAACCTGGATCGCGGATATCGACTGACCGCCCGTTCCCGGCCGGAAGGCGGGGCACTCGCGTCGGCGGGCCGGGACCCGGTGCAGGCCGCTGTCGGGACAAGATCGTGCCTGAGTTTGCGTCAGCGCAAGGTCGGATGCACCGTTTCGACCGAAGATGCAGAAGGACGGATCCTTCGCCCGCCAGCAACCGCCAGCCCCGCGAAGGGTGCGTCCGTCCACCATCATCCGGGGTCAGACCGATGTCCTGCACCAAAACCTATCGGGGTCCCGCGCTCTTCAGCCACGGCTTCCGCCCGTTCTTCCTGTCCGCGGCCCTGTTCGGGCTGGGTGTCGTGCCCTTCTGGCTTCTGGTCTGGCGGGGCGACATCGCGGTGTCCGGCCCCTTCCCGGCCGAGGATTGGCACGCGCACGAGATGATCTTCGGATTTGCCGCTGCCGTGGTCGCCGGCTTCCTGTTCACCGCGGTGCCGAACTGGACCGGGCGGATGCCCATTCGCGGCTGGCCGCTGATCGTGCTTTGCGCCGTCTGGGTTGCCGGGCGTCTTGCGGTCGGCGGGGTGCTGCCGCTGGGGCCAGGCGGCGTGATGGCAGTCGACAGCGCTTTCCTTGCCGCCGTGGCCCTGATGATCGGGGTCGAGATCGTCGCCGGGCGCAACTGGCGCAACCTGATGGTCGCGATCCCGGTCCTGCTGCTGCTGGCGGCGAATCTCGCCTTCCATGTCGGCGCGATGTCGGGGCACGGGATGGATGTCGGGCTCCGCCTCGGTCTCGCCGTGCTGATCTTTCTCATCACCTTGATCGGAGGGCGCATCATCCCGTCATTCACGCGGAACTGGCTTTCCCGGCAGGCCGCGCCGCAGATGCCGGCACCGTTCGGCCGGTTCGACGGGCTGTGCCTGATCGCGGGTGCCGTCGCGCTGGCGAATTGGGTGTGGCAGCCGCACGCGATGACGACAGCGCTGTTGCTCGCGCTCGCGGCGGCACTGCATGCGGTGCGGATGTCGCGCTGGCGCGGCTTTTCGACATGGCGTTCGCCGCTCCTGCTGATACTCCACATCGCCTATGGCTTCATCCCGTTCGGCCTCGCTGCGACCGCTGCGGCCGCGCTCGATCTGGCCGAGCCAGCGATGGGACTGCATCTCTTCGGCATCGGCGCAGTCGGCGGCATGACTCTGGCGGTGATGATGCGCGCGACGCGCGGACATACCGGAAGAAGTCTCGAGGCCGGACCGTTCCTGACAGCGGCCTTCGTGCTGATCGCCGCCGCGGCCCTGGTCCGGGCGATGCTCCCGGGCCTGTGGATCGCCGGGATCGACGGCACCACCCTGTCCGCCGGCCTCTGGTCGCTGGGATTTGCGTTCTTCACTACGTCCATAGCCCCCTGGCTCGTCATGCCCAGTGTCGAAAGACGTCAGCCGAACAGGGCTGCCCAGGCCTGAGCCTGCCACCGCGCCTGAGGCGATACGGCCCCGGGCGCCGCGCGCACCGACTGCGGCGCGACGACCCGGAAGATCGAAGATCCGGCGTCGGAAACACCCGCGCAAGGCCGCGCCGCTTGGCGCCGGATCATGCGCCGCAAACCGGATCGTGAGGTTCGGCATCGCCCCGACGACCGCGGCGGCGACGGCCAGCAAGGCCGCCGACAGCGCCCGGTTGCTGCGCGTCCCCTCGAACCAAGGCGCGCTGTGGGGCCGGTACGGCGGCCGGCGCCGAAGGCAGGTCCTGCCGCCGTTCGAGGCGCGGTTCTTCGCCCGGCCTGACCTTCCGGACCCGGAAGCCCAGGACGTGGCAGGACGTCGCGCCCTCGGCGGACCACCCGCCACCCCTTCCCGCAGATGGTCACGGGGGTCTTGCCGACAATGATCGCCCCTGTCCGGTCTCCGCGTTCAGCCAGCCGGATGCACACCGCGCCCGCGACAGGGCATCGGCCTTGGTTCGGCGTCGACGACATCAACCAGGCGGAACCGGTCCGGGTCGGTCGCGAGGGCGGCGGGCATCAGAAACGCCGCCGTCAGAACACCAGGACCTTGTCGGTGGCGAGCGTGGCCTGAGCGAGTTCGTCCATGGTCGAGCGGGTGGCCCCCTCGATCATGTCGACCTCGGCCAGCCCGCGGGCATCCAGGCAGGCGCCGCACATCAGGACGCGCCCCTTGGCTGTGAGCACGCGGCGGAGCATGCGTTCAAGATTGTAGTAGCCGTCCGGCGTCTTCTGGCCCGCCTTGGCGCAGAGCACCGCGTCGGCCATCAGGAAGACGGTGACCTCGGCCCCGGGGTCGTTTCTGGCCAGTGCGTGGGCCATGCGCAGCCCGTTGAAGCTGCGTTCGGTGCCATAGGGCGGATCGTTCAGCAGGATCAGGTGTTTCATCGTCGGTCCTCAGTTCCGGGCGCGCGTTTCGAGATCTGACAGGAAGGCTGCGATGCGTCGGGCGTTGGCGCCGCGGTCGATCTGGCCCAGGCGCGAGCGCGAGCGCATGTCGATGCGGGCGCCGCTGTTGGTCCCGGTGACACGGATCGCCACCTCATCCTCGAAGCCGAACAGACGGCTCGTGGCGATGGCCTCGATCTGGCTTTCCGCCGGATCGGCCGAGAGCACCGCCCAGCCGCGGTCCTTCACCAGCGACAGCGCGGCAGCGAAGGCCTCGCCTTCCGAGACCGCGAGTTCCAGCGGACGCACCGCCGGGTAGGCGGAGCGCTGCGGCCCGGCATTCTGCGCGGGGTAGTCGCTGGGCGTGGCGGTGAACCAGAAGACCGGCGGGTCGTCGGTATCGGTCGAGATGTCGTTGATCGGCGGCGTGGTGCGCGCGGCGATCTCGAAAGCGGCGCCAAGACCCGCAACCGGCAGCGACAGGATCAGCCCCAGCAGGACCGCGCCGGCACCGCCCCGCCTGCGGCGAAGCCAGACCGCCAATCCGGCGAGCGCGACGACGACGCCGGCTCCCGCCGACCACGCTCCCCGGCCGGCAAGGTCATAGGCGCGCGGCCATGGCCAACCGCCTGCCCGGAAGCCCCAGACCGAGAGCGCCAGAAGCGCAAGGGACGCGAGCCCCAGAAGGACGGACAGGAGGCCAAGGCGGCGGGCAAGAATGTCAGGCATCGTCGGGCTCCGCTGGCGTGGCGGGGTTCAGCCGCGGGTGGGTCTCCTCGGCCAGCCAGAACAGCAGGGCACCGGAGGCAAACATCGCGAGCGCGACGAACCAGAAGGCGGCCTCGACCGCCCCGGTCAGGCTGGCGGCAAGGCCGAGGCCGAGCGCGCCGATGGCATAGCCGAGATCGCGCCAGAAGCGATAGATGCCGATGGCCGAACCGCGCCAGGCCGGCGGCGTGATGTCGGCCACCGCCGCCGACAGGTTCGGGTAGACCAGCGCCATGCCGAACCCGGCCACCCCGGCCGAGACCGCCCACCAGAGCGCGCCGGTTCCCATGACGGTCATCGCGACGCCCGCGCCACAGATCCACATGCCCAGCACGTTGGGCCAGAAGCGGCCGACATGGTCCGAAAGCCGCCCGGTGGCAAGCTGCGAGCCGCCCCAGACCAAGCCATAGGTGCCGACGATCCAGTCGACCTCGGTCAGGCTGGCCCCGCGGCTGACAAGAAAGACCGGGAACAGCGCCCAGACCAGGGCGTCGACGAACTTCTCGACCAGCCCCGCCTGGCTGATCGCGAAGAGCCGCCGGTCGCGCCAGCTCATCAGCGCGAGGATTTCGCCCGTGGTGGGGTGGTCGGACACGCCGTGCGGATAGCGCGGCAGGATGGCCGGCGGCGCCGCCCGGTGCGCGCCC
>JBGAOK010000171.1:0-2644 GCA_044221805.1 Meridianimarinicoccus sp. | reverse complement strand
GGTGACGCCGAACGCGCCGGCGTCCTCTGACGGCCCCGGCGCGGCGCCGGGGCCCGAAGGCTCAGGGGTGGCGGTTCAGGCGACCTTCAGCTTAGCCGCCTCGGCCGCCAGCGCGGTGATCCCGGCCCAGTCCCCGGTCGCCACCATGGCGTTCGGCGCGACCCAGGATCCGCCGACGCAGACCGTGTTGGGCAGGCTCAGGTAGGTCACCGCGTTCTCGGGCGTGACGCCGCCAGTGGGGCAGAAGGTGATCTGCGGCAACGGCCCGGCCAGCGACTTCAACGCCGGCGCGCCGCCGATCGCCTCGGCCGGGAAGAACTTCTGGAAGCTGTAGCCGCGGTCCAGCAGCGTCATCGCTTCGGTCGCGGTGGCCGCGCCGGGCAGCAGCGGCAGGCCCATCGCCTCGCAGGCATCCATCAGCCGCTCGGTCGATCCCGGCGAGACCGCGAAGGTCGCGCCAGCATCCATGGCACGCCTTGCGTCGTCCGGGTTCAGGACTGTGCCGGCGCCGACGATGGCGCCCGGCACTTCGGCCATGGCGGTGATCGCCTTCAGCGCGTCGGCGGTGCGCAGGGTCACTTCCAGCGCATAGATGCCGCCGGCGACCAGCGCCTCGGCCAGCCCCTTGGCGCGGCTTGCATCGCCGATCACCAGCACCGGGATGACCGGGGCCTTGCGCGCAACGGCCAGCAGCCGTTCGGAGGCGGATTGCGGTGTCATGTCTGTCTCCCGTCAGAAAGCTGAGGTCAGGCCGGTTCCGCGGTGCGCACCACGAGGCTGGCGCCGCTGTCCACTGGCCCGACGTAGTCGCGGAAGGCCGCGAACAGTTCGCGCCCGATGCCGAAACCGTTGGCGCTGAGATCGGGGGTGGCGGCGGGGCGGTCGGCCACGCCGGGCTCCAGCACTTCCAGCACGCCGGCCTCGGCATCGACACGGATCAGGTCGCCATCGCGGATCTTGGCGATCAGGCCGCCCTCGACCGCTTCCGGCGCCACATGGATGCAGGCCGGCACCTTGCCCGAGGCACCCGACATCCGCCCGTCGGTGACCAGCGCGACCTTCAGCCCGCGGTCCTGCAGCACGGCAAGGGTGGGGGTCAGGCTGTGCAGTTCCGGCATGCCGTTCGCCTTCGGCCCCTGGAAGCGGACCACGACCACGGTATCCTCGGTGAAGGCACCGGCCTTGAAGGCGGCCTTCACGTCGTTCTGGTCATGGAACACCCGGGCCTTCGCCTCGATCACCCGGCGCTCGGGCGCCACGGCCGAGACCTTCATCAGCCCGCGGCCCAGGTTGCCCGACAGTTGCCGCAGCCCGCCCGAGACCGCGAAGGGATCGGTGGCGGGGCGCAGGATCTTGTCGTTGTGGCTCTCGCGCGCGCCCTCGGCCCAGCCAAGCCCTTCGGCGGTGATCTTCGGCTCGCGGGTATAAAGGTCGAGCCCGTCGCCCGCGACGGTCTTGGTGTCGGGATGCAGCAGCCCGGCTTCCAGAAGCTGGGCGATCATGAACTGCAGCCCGCCGGCGGCGTGGAAATGGTTCACGTCGGCCAGCCCGTTCGGATAGACCTTGGCCAGAAGCGGGGTGGCTTCCGAGATCTCCTCGAAATCGGCCAGGTCGAGGATCACCCCGGCCGCCCGGGCCATCGCCGGCATGTGCAGCACCAGGTTGGTCGATCCGCCGGTGGCCATCAGCCCGACGATGCCGTTCACGAAGGCGCGTTCGTCGAGGATGTCGCTGACCGGGCGGAAGTCGTTCCCCAGGGCGGTGATCGCCAGCGCCCGCTCGGCGGCGGCGCGGGTCAGCGCCTCGCGCAGCGGCGTGCCCGGGTTCACGAAGGACGCACCCGGCAGGTGCAGGCCCATGAACTCCATCAGCATCTGGTTGGTGTTCGCGGTGCCGTAGAAGGTGCAGGTGCCGACGCCGTGATAGGACGCCATCTCGGCCTCCATCAGCTTGTCGCGGCCCACCTCGCCGGTGGCGAACTGCTGGCGGACCTTCGACTTCTCGTCGTTCGGGATGCCGCTGGTCATCGGACCGGCGGGAATGAAGATGCCGGGGATATGGCCGAAGGTGGCTGCCGCCATCACCAGGCCGGGCACGATCTTGTCGCAGACCCCCAGAAAGGCGACCGCGTCGAAGCAGTTGTGGCTGAGCGCGACCCCCGTCGCCAGCGCGATCACATCGCGCGAGAACAGCGACAGTTCCATCCCCGGCTGGCCCTGGGTGACGCCGTCGCACATGGCGGGCACGCCGCCGGCCACCTGCGCCGTGCCGCCGGCGGCACGGGCCGCCTCGCGCAGGATCTTCGGGTACTCCTCATAGGGTTGGTGCGCCGACAGCATGTCGTTGTAGGCGGTCACGATGCCCAGGTTCGGCACCCGCGCCTCGGCCAGCGCGGCCTTCTGGTCGCCCATCGCGGCATAGGCATGGGCCTGGTTGCCGCAGCTCAGATGGGCGCGGACCGGCCCCGCGGCGACCGCGGCGCGCATCCGGGCAAGGTAGGTGTCCCGGTGCGCCCGGCTGCGGGCGCGGATGCGGTCGGTCACCCGGTCGATGGTGGGGTTCAAGGCCATGGATGCCCCTTTTCGCTGCCGTTTTGGTTTGGCGCGACCTTATGTGTTAGCGTTAGCAATGTCACCCGCATTCT
>JBGAOK010000058.1:0-22122 GCA_044221805.1 Meridianimarinicoccus sp. | reverse complement strand
GCGCGGATGTCGAGGGTGCGGTGGCTGAGGATCTGGCCGAACACCTCGGTCACCGGCACCTCGGTCCCGGTGCTGACGCGGACGGTCTCGACCGCGACCACCGCCTCGAGCATGGGCGGCCCGCCGGGGGCGTCGCTCAGCATCGCCACCACCGCGTGGTAGACCGAATTCGCCGCAGCCGCCAGAAGCCCGAGGGTCAGCGCCATCAGGAGGACGCCGGTCAGGCTGCGGCGCAGGAATGCCATCGCGGTCCTATTCCTCGGCTTCCGTGGAAGCGGTTGTCACCACGAAGATATGCCTGCAGGGCCGCAATGCAAAGGGCCGCGCGCGTCCATCCGGCGCCGCGGTTACTTGCGCCGCAGGTGCTCGTCCAGCCGCGGCAGGATCTCGACGAAGTTGCAGGGCCGGTGGCGGTAGTCCAGCTGCGGGCCGAGGATCTCGTCCCAGGCGTCGCGGCAGGCGCCGGGGCTGCCGGGCAGCGCGAACAGATAGGTGCCCATGGCGACCCCGCCGGTGGCGCGGCTCTGCACCGCCGAGGTGCCGATCTTCTGCATCGAGACCAAGGTGAAGACGGTACCGAAGGCGTCCATCTCCTTCTCGTAGACCTCGCGATGGGCCTCGACGGTGACGTCGCGCCCGGTCAGCCCGGTGCCGCCGGTCGAGATCACCACGTCGATGCCGGGATCGGCGCACCAGAGGCGCAGCTTCGCCGCGATGGCGTCCCGTTCGTCGGGCAGGATCGTCCGCGCCGCCAGCACATGGCCGGCAGAAGCGATGCGTTCGGCCAGCAGGTCGCCGGAGCGGTCCTCGGCCAGGCTGCGGGTGTCCGACACGGTCAGCAGCGCGATGCGCACCGGCAGGAAGGGGCGGGCCTCGTCGATCCGGCTCATGCCCGCGGCCCGATCTCGAACCAGTTCGGGCGCGGGCCGAGGTTCACGACCCTTGCGCCGCCCAGCATGCCCTCGACGCCCCAGCTGTCATGGATATGGCCGCAGACCGCCAGTTGCGGGCCGATCCGCTCGATCGCGGCGCGGATCGCGGTCGAGCCGACCGAGAGACCCGACGAGGTCCGGTCCGCCACCCCGCTGGGCGGGGAATGGAACACCAGCACGTCGGCATGGTCGCAGACCGCCAGCATGTCGGCGGCGGCCTCCTCGGTCAGGTCGCAGGACCAGTCGCCGAAGGGCGTCACCGGCACCGCATAGCCCAGCCCGAACAGGCTGAGCCCCTCCACCTCGCAGCCGGTGCCGTGCAGCACATGGGCGCGGTCGGGCGCGGCCAGCACCAGTTCCTTGGCGCTTTCGGCATTGCCCGGGACCAGCACCATCGGCGCGGTGATCCCGTCCAGCAGCGCCATCGCCTCGTCGAGGCCCCGGCGCATGTTGCAGAAATCCCCCGCCCCGATCACCAGGTCGGCGTCCGCGGCGTCCTCGACCAGCCGCGCGGCCGGCCCGCGGGCCAGGTGAAGGTCGGAAAAGGCGAGGATCCTCATCGTGTCGGCTCCGGGAGCGAAGGGGCAGGTTTAGGGGCGAGCCGCGCCTTCAGGCTGAGAAGATCCGCCCAGGCCTCGCGCTTGGCGTGGGGGGTCCTGAGCAGGAAGGCGGGGTGGAACATCGGCAGGCAGGGGCGGCCGGCGAACTGGGCCCAGTTGCCGCGGATCCGGGTGATGCCGGTCTGGCCCAGCAGCCCGGCGCAGGCGGTGTTGCCCATGGCGACCACCAGATCGGGTGCGGCCAGTTCCACATGGCGCACCACGAAGGGGCGCAGCATGGCAATCTCCTCGGCCGAGGGGGTGCGGTTCTGCGGCGGCCGCCACGGCAGGATGTTGGTGATGTAGACCGCGCGCTCCAGATCCGGGGACCGGCGGTCGAGCCCGATCGCCGCCAGCATCCGGTCCAGAAGCTGCCCGGCGCGGCCGACGAAGGGCTTGCCCTGCTCGTCCTCATCCCGGCCCGGCGCCTCGCCCACGATCATCACCCTTGCCCCCGGGCGACCATCCGCGAACACCAGGTTGCGCGCGCCCAGCTTCAGCTCGCAATGCTCGAACGCGGCGAGCGCCGCTTCGCGCAGCGCGGCCAGATCCGCCGCGCCACGGGCCAGCGCCCCGGCAACGGCGACCGGATCGTCCTCGGCTGACGGCTCTGGCACCGCCACCGGCGCGACGGAGCCGGCGGCCGCGGCCGGGATCCGCGCCGGGGACGCCGCCAGCGCCGCCAGCGCCGCGGCCGACTCGGCATAGCGGTCCACCGGCTGCTCGGCGATCGCCGCATCCGCCCCCAGCTCGGCCTGCCAGTCGAGCAGCGCCTTCAGCGCCCATGCCTCGTCGATATGGTCCATCGCCGCCAGTCTAGGCCCCTGCGCCGGCGGCCACAATCGGCCTCGCCGTCCCCGCCGCAGTCCCTGCCGCGCCGAGGGGGGCTGCCTATAACGCGGACACTCATCCGGCGGATGGCAAGCAGACGGGGGCGGCATGACATTCCGGGCAAGGCATCTTCTGGGAATCGAGCCGCTGCATCCGGTCGAGATCGGCACCCTGCTCGACCTTGCCGATTCCTATGTCGAGATCAACCGCCAGACCGCCAAGCATTCCGACCGGCTGGCCGGCATGACCCAGATCAACATGTTCTTCGAGGCCTCGACCCGGACCCAGATGAGCTTCGAACTGGCCGGCAAGCGGCTGGGCGCGGACGTGATGAACATGGCGATGCAGGCCTCGTCCCTGAAGAAGGGCGAGACGCTGGTGGATACCGCGCTGACGCTCAACGCGATGCACCCGGATCTGCTGGTGGTGCGCCACCCGCAGTCCGGCGCGGTCGACCTTCTGGCCCAGAAGGTGAACTGCGCCGTGCTGAACGCCGGCGACGGGCGGCACGAACACCCGACCCAGGCGCTGCTGGACGCGCTGACGATCCGCCGCGCCAAGGGGCGGCTGCACCGGCTGAACATCGCCATCTGCGGCGATATCGCCCACAGCCGTGTGGCCCGGTCGAACATCCTGCTCCTCCACAAGATGGAGAACCGGGTGCGGCTGATCGGCCCGGCTACCCTGATGCCGGCGCAGATCGAGGCGCTGGGGGTCGAGGTCTATCACGACATGGCCGAGGGCCTGTCGGGCTGCGACGTGGTGATGATGCTCAGGCTCCAGCGCGAACGGATGGACGGCGGCTTCATCCCCTCGGTACGGGAATACTACCACCGCTACGGGCTCGATGCCGAGAAGCTGGCCTATGCCAAGCCCGACGCGATCGTCATGCATCCCGGGCCGATGAACCGCGGGGTCGAGATCGACGGCACCATCGCCGATGACATCAACCGTTCGGTGATCCAGGAACAGGTCGAGATGGGCGTCGCCGTGCGCATGGCGGCGATGGACCTGCTGGCACGGAACCTGCGCGCTGCAACGCCGGAGACAAGGCCATGACCGATCTGGATACCTACGTCACCCCGAACGAATCCGGCATCCTGCGGCTTTACGCGCTGGATACCGACATGCCCGAGGCGGCCGACCTGGCCGCGGCGCTGCGCGACCAGCGCGACGATGCGGGCCCACTACTGGCCCGGGCGCTGGGCACCTCGGACATCGATCCCTACTGGGTGGCGTTGGTCGACACCGACGATCTCGGCACGCTGGGGCTGGAAGGCTACCTGATCGAGGGCCAGGACGTCCCGCCCGCGGCGCTGAGCGCGGCGCGCCCGATGCTCGACGCAGTGCAGGGACTGGTGGTCGCGGTACCGTCGCGCGCCTTCGGCGGGCTGGCGCAGGAGCTGGATCCGGTGCCCTGGCTCCAGCCGCTGACCAGCTTCGACACCCGCCGCGAGCCGGCCCCGGTGGTTCCCCTGGCCCCGGCCGAGATCGACCCGATCCCGCCCCGCCCGCACCCCGAGCCGTCGCAGCAGGCCGCCCCGGGCGGGTTCGGCGGGCTGCCGCCGCGCACCATGCTGATGATCCTCGCCGCGGCGGCGATCGTGATCGCGCTGGTCGCGCTGAACGGCTGACGGACCCGATGCAGGACAGCTGGGACGGCATCCTTTCCCCGGGCGAGCGGGTGCTCTGGCAGGGCCAGCCCGACCCGCGCCCGGACTGGACCGGCTGGCGCCTGCAGGACACCCTCTTCGGCCTGGTCTTCGCCGGCTTCGCGCTGTTCTGGATGGCGGTGGCCGCGGGCGCGACCGGCGGGCCCTTCATGGGCCTCGCCTTCCCGCTGCTGGGGCTGCCGTTCCTGGTGCTCGGCCTGTACCGCGCGGGCGGGCGCATCCTGTGGGAGGCCTGGCGCCGCCGCCGCACCTGGTACACCCTGACCAGCCAGCGCGCCTTCATCGCCACCGACCTGTTCGGCCGGCGCGACCTGCAGGCCTATCCGATGACGCCGAAGACCGTCCTCGACCGCGACGGGCGGAACATCTGGTTCGCCATCGACTTCGTGCGCACCCCGCGCGGCAGCCGGCGCCGGAAGATCGGCTTCTCCCACCTTCTCGACGCCGACCGGGTGTTCAGCCTGATGGCGCAGGTCCAGCGAGCCACCACATGACCCGACTGCTTTTCACCGACGCGCGGCTGATCGACCCCGAGGCCGGCAGCGTCACGCCGGGCCACCTGCTGGTCGAGGATGGCCGCATCGCCGCCTGCCTGCCCGCCAGCGCCGCCCAGCCCGGGGACGCGACCCGGGTCGATTGCGGCGGCTACTGCCTGGCGCCGGGGATCGTCGATCTGGGCGTGAAAGTGGGCGAACCGGGCGAGCGCCACAAGGAAAGCTTCAAGACCGCCGGGCGCGCCGCCGCGGCGGGCGGCGTCACCACCATGGTGACCCGGGCCGACACCCTGACCCCGATCGACAGCCCCGAGACGCTGGAATTCGCCCTGCGCCGCGGACTCGAGGTCTCGCCGGTGCGGATCGCGCCGATGGCGGCGCTGACCAAGGGCCGGCTGGGCGCCGAGATGACCGAGATCGGCTTCCTGCTGGATGCCGGGGCGGTCGCCTTCTCGGACGGCGATCATGTGGTGACCGACACCCGGATCCTGTCGCGCTGCCTGACCTATGCGGCCGGGTTGGGCGCGCTGGTGGTGGGCCACCCGCAGGATCCGGGGCTGAGCGCCGGGGCGGCGGCGACCTCGGGCAAGTTCGCCACTTTGCGCGGCCTGCCCGGCGTCTCGCCGGTAGCCGAGCGGCTGGGGCTGGAACGCGACCTGGCGCTGGTCGAGATGACGAAGGCGCGCTACCACGCCGACCAGATCACCACCCGCGCCGCCCTGCCGGCACTGCGCCGGGCGCGCGATGCCGGGCTGGACGTGACCGCCGGGATCTCGATCCACCACCTGACCCTGAACGCGCTCGACATCGGCCCGTACCGGACCTTCTTCAAGGTCAAGCCGCCGCTGAGGGACGAGGACGACCGCCGCGCCATGGTCGACGCCCTGCGCGAGGGGCTGATCGACATCGTCTGCTCGATGCACACGCCGCAGGACGAGGAAAGCAAGCGCCTGCCCTTCGAGGAAGCCGCCAGCGGCGCGGTGGGGCTGGAAACCCTGCTGCCCGCCGCGCTCAGGCTCTATCACTCGGGCGACCTGGACCTGCCGGCGCTGTTCCGGGCGCTGGCGCTGAACCCGGCGCGGCGGCTGGGGCTGGAGGGTGGACGGCTGGCAGTCGGAGCACCGGCGGATCTGGTGCTGTTCGATCCCGACGCGCCCTTCGTGCTGGACCGTTTCACGCTGCAGTCCAAGTCCAAGAACACGCCCTTCGACGGCGAGCGGATGCAGGGCCGGGTCCGCGGCACCTGGGTCGGCGGCGCCCGCGTCTGGCCGCCGGAGGCCGCCCGGTGATCCCCGCCCTGACCACCCCGCCGGCGCTGCTGCTGCTGACCGCGGTCGCGGCCTATGCGCTCGGCTCGGTGTCGTTCGGGCTGCTGATGGCACGGCTGTTCGGGCTGGGCGACCTGCGCCGGATCGGCTCGGGCAATATCGGCGCCACCAATGTGCTCCGGACCGGCAACAAGCCGGCCGCCTTCCTGACCCTGGTCCTCGACGCCGGCAAGGGCGCCGCGGCGGTGCTGCTGGCGCGCGCCGCCCTGGGCGAGGACGCGGCGCAGGTGGCGGGCTTCGCCGCCTTCCTCGGCCACTGCTTCCCGGTCTGGCTGGGCTTCCGCGGCGGCAAGGGCGTGGCGACCTTCCTCGGCACGCTGCTCGCGCTGTCCTTCCCGGTGGGCCTTGCCGCCTGCGCCACCTGGCTGGCGGTGGCCTTCGCTTTCCGCTGGTCCTCGCTCGCGGCGCTGGTGGCGGCGGCCAGCGCGCCGGAATGGGCCTGGCTGCTGGGCCGGCGCGAGATGATCGCCCTTGCCGTCGCGCTGGCGCTGCTGGTGGTCTGGCGCCATGCGCCGAACATCCGCCGCCTGCTTGACGGCAGCGAACCGAAGATCGGCGCGAAGAAGGACTGACCCCGGCCCCGCGCGGTCAGGCCGCCTTCGACTGGCGCGCGCCGAAATGGCCGATGACCTGCGCCGCCAGCGCGGCACCGGCCCGGGCCGCCTCGGCCACGTCTGCGCCTTCGGCGATCCCGGCGAGGAAGCCGGCGGCGAAGGCATCGCCCGCCCCGGTGGTGTCCACCACCCGGGCCACCGGCGCCGCCGGCACCTCGACCACCGGGCCGCCATCGGCGACCAGCGCGCCATGGGCGGACCGGGTCAGCGCCACGGTCCGGCAATGCTCCAGCGCCCAGTGCAGCGCCGACATCGGATCCTGCGCCCCCGACAGGGCGGCCAGTTCGACCTCGTTGCCGATCAGGATGTCGCAGTCGCCCTCGATCAGCGCCAGCATGGCCGCGCGCTGGCGATCGACGCAGGACGGGTCCGACGGCGTCAGCGCCACCCGCGCCCCGACGCCCCGCGCCAGTTCCACCGCCTGCGCGATGTTGGCGGCACCGTGCGGCGTGTCGAAATGATAGCCCTCGACCAGCAGGATCGCCGTCGCCGCCGGCAAGGCGTCGGGCAGGTCGTCGGGGGCCAGGCATTCGCAGGCGCCCAGATAGGTCGACATGGTACGCTCGCCCCCCGGCGTCACCATCACCACGCAATGGCCCGTGGCGGTGCCGTCGGTCTGGTCCGGCACCGGCACCGCGATCCCCAGCGCGGCCATGTCGCGGCGGAACACGGCGCCCAGGTCGTCGGCCGCGACCTTGCCCAGGAAAGTGCCCTTCAGCCCCAGATCGCCCACATGGGCGATGGTGTTGGCGACCGAGCCGCCGGATTGCTGCACCCCCGGGCCGATCTCGGCGTAAAGCGCCGCCGCCCGGGCCGCATCCACAAGATGCATCTCGCCCAGGGTCAGGCCGTGGCGCCCCGGCCCGCCCGCGTCGATGGCGGCAAGGATGTCGACGAGCGGGTTGCCGATGCCGGCAATCTGGGGCCTGGGACGGGTCATCTGGGTCTCCGCAACTGATATGGCACCGTGGCGCAAGCCATGCCTTGCCCTCCGGGCGATGTGTCGTAAATGGTTGTTCTCGCCGTGCGACACCGCGAAGCGGCGCATCGCGCAAACCAAGTCGGCCGGCTGGACCGGTTGGCGGTCATACAGGGAGTTACAGGAATGGGTCTTTTCAGTTTCCTCAAGGGTGCCGGCAAGAAACTCGGCGGCGCGGCACAGGCCGACGAGGCACCGGACGAGGCGGCACTGAAGAAGGAACTCGAGCATCTCGGCCTTGACGAGGGTGTCGAGGTCTCGGTCGAGGGCGACAAGGTCAAGATCACCGGCACCCCCAAGGATCAGGCCGCCAAGGAGAAGGCGATCATCGCCATCGGCAACGTCGAGGGCGTCGCCACGGTCGAGGATGAAACCCCCGGCGAGGCGCCGGTGATCCATGTGGTCGAAAAGGGCGACACCCTGTCGGCGATCGCCAAGAAGACGCTCGGCAACGCCAACCGGTACATGGAGATCTTTGAGGCCAACAAGCCCATGCTCAGCGATCCCGACAAGATCTATCCGGGCCAGTCGCTGCGCATCCCCAAGGCCTGAGGCCGGACCGCCGGCGCGGCCCGCGGGCGGCGCCGGCCCCTGCCCGCCCCGCGCGGCGGCGCGTGCCGGTCAATGGCCCTTGCCGAACAGGCGCAGCACCGGCGCCAGCACCGTGCCGACCAGAAGCGCGATCACCAGCCCCACCGCCAGACCGACCGCGGCGGCGATCAGCGCCCCCACCAGCCAGGCGATCACCCCTTCCAGCGCCGGCACCAGATGGCCGATGCCATGGGCGAGGTCATGGACCAGATGCGCCGGCCCGGCGATCCCCAGCACCTCGAGCCCGTGGATCAGGATGCCGCCGCCGACCCAGAGCATCGCCGCCGTGCCGACCGCGGCCAGCGCGTTCAGGAGGCCCGGCATGACCCGCACGATGCCGCGGCCGAAGGCCCGCAGCGGCTTGCCGTTCGCCTCGCGCTGCGCCAGCGCCAGACCCACGTCATCGGCCTTCACGATCAGCGCCACCGCGCCATAGACCAGCACAGTGATCCCCAGCGCGACGACCGCCAGCACCACCGCCTTCTGCCAGACCGCCACGTCGGGCAGTCCGGCCAGCGCGATCGCCATGATCTCGGCCGACAGGATCATGTCGGTCTGGATCGCGCCGCGCACCCGCGCGTCCTCCATCGCCTTCGGCGTGCCCGGCTCGGCCACGGCGGCATGGGCGTCGTCATGGCCGTGGCCATGCCAGCCCATCGCCTCCATCGCCTTCTCGGCGCCCTCGAAGCACAGATAGGCCCCGCCCACCATCAGAAGCGGGGTGATCGCCCACGGCGCGAAAAGGCTCAGCAGCAGCGCCGCCGGCAGCAGGATCAGGAGCTTGTTCTTCAGCGACCCGCGCGCGATCCGGAACACGATCGGCAATTCCCGGGCCGGCGCGAACCCGGTGGCATAGCGCGGCGTCACCGCGGCATCGTCGATCACCACGCCCAGCGACTTCGACCCCGCCTTGGCCGACATGCCCGCGATGTCGTCCAGCGACACGGCCGCGGCCTTGGCCAGCGCCACCACGTCGTCGATCAGGGCCAGAAGTCCGGTACTCATCTCACACTCCGCTGAAAGCCCGCCCCTGCAGCAGCTGGGACGGGCAGCAGGGCCGGTGGCCCGGGGTCAGTAGCGGTACTGGTCGGACTTGAACGGGCCGGCCGGCGTCACGCCGATGTAAGCCGCCTGGTCGGGCGACAGTTCCGTCAGCCGCACGCCGATCCGGCCCAGATGCAGCCGGGCGACCTTCTCGTCCAGATGCTTGGGCAGGACGTAGACCTCGTTCTTGTACGCGTCGCCGCGGGTCCACAGCTCGATCTGCGCCAGCACCTGGTTCGAGAACGAGGCCGACATCACGAAGGACGGATGCCCGGTGGCGTTGCCGAGGTTCAGCAGGCGGCCTTCCGACAGGAGGATGATCCGGTTGCCCGAGGGCATCTCGATCATGTCCACCTGGTCCTTGATCCGGGTCCACTTGTGGTTCTTCAGGGCGGCGACCTGAATCTCGTTGTCGAAATGGCCGATGTTGCCGACGATGGCCATGTCGCGCATCTCGCGCAGGTGCTCCAGCCGGATCACGTCCTTGTTGCCGGTGGCGGTGATGAAGATGTCGGCGGACTTCACCACCTCTTCCAGCGTCACCACCTCGAACCCGTCCATCGCCGCCTGCAGCGCGCAGATCGGGTCGACCTCGGTCACCTTCACCCGGGCGCCCGAACCGCGCAAGCTGGCGGCCGAGCCCTTGCCCACGTCGCCATAGCCGCACACGACCGCGACCTTGCCGGCCATCATCGTGTCGGTGGCGCGGCGGATGCCGTCGACCAGCGATTCCTTGCAGCCGTACTTGTTGTCGAACTTCGACTTGGTGACGCTGTCGTTCACGTTGATCGCCGGGAACGGCAGGTGGCCCTTCTCCATCATCTGGTACAGGCGATGCACGCCGGTGGTGGTTTCCTCGGTCACGCCCTTGATCATGTGGCGCTGCTTGACGAACCAGCCCGGGGTCTCGGCCATCCGCTTGCGGATCTGGGCGAACAGCGCCTCTTCCTCTTCCGACTGCGGGGTGGCGATCAGGTCGGTCTCGCCTTCCTCGACCCGGGCGCCGATCAGCACGTAAAGGGTGGCGTCGCCGCCGTCATCGAGGATCATGTTGGCGCCGCCTTCCGCAAAGCGGAAGATCCGGTCGGCATAGTCCCAGTATTCCGGCAGGGTCTCGCCCTTCACCGCGAAGACCGGGATGCCGCGCGCCGCGATCGCCGAGGCGGCATGGTCCTGGGTCGAGAAGATGTTGCACGAGGCCCAGCGGACATCGGCGCCCAGCTCGACCAGGGTCTCGATCAGCACCGCGGTCTGGATCGTCATGTGCAGCGACCCGGCGATGCGGGCGCCCTTCAGCGGCTTCTGGGCGCCGTATTCCGCGCGCAGGGCCATCAGGCCCGGCATCTCGGTCTCGGCGATGTCCAGCTCCTTGCGGCCGAAATCCGCAAGGGCAATGTCCTTCACCACGTAATCCATGGCGATCGTGTCCTGACTGGTCATGGTCCTGGGTCCTTCACCAATGGGCGTTACTGGGCAGCGACGCTGGCGCCGAAACGGCTGGCCAGCTCTGCGGCAAGATCGGTCTTTTCCCACGAAAATCCACCGTCCGCATCCGGCGTCCGGCCGAAATGGCCATAGGCCGAGGTGCGGGCATAGATCGGCTTGAGAAGGTCGAGCTTGGTGCGGATGCCGCGGGGCGTGAGCCGCACCAGATCGGTCAGCGCGGCGGCGATCAGGTCCTCGTCGGCCTGCCCGGTGCCCAGCGTGTCCACATAGACCGCGACGGGTTCCGGCACGCCGATGGCATAGGCGATCTGGATCAGGCACTTGTCGGCCAGACCGGCGGCGACGACGTTCTTCGCCAGATAGCGCGCGGCATAGGCCGCAGAACGGTCCACCTTGGTCGGATCCTTGCCCGAGAAGGCGCCGCCGCCATGGGGCGCAGCACCGCCATAGGTGTCGACGATGATCTTGCGCCCGGTCAGGCCGGCGTCGCCGTCGGGCCCGCCGATCACGAAGCGCCCGGTGGGGTTCACGATCAGCTTCGCGTCGGCGATGCCCTCGAAGCCTTCCGGCATCGCCAGCGCCACATAGGGCCGCACCAGCTCGCGCACTTCCTCGGTCGACAGGGCTTCCGCGTGCTGGGTCGAGACCACCACGGTATCCACCGCCACCGGCTTGCCGTTCTCATAGCGCAGCGTCACCTGGCTTTTGGCATCGGGGCCGAAGCCGGGCTGCTTTCCCGATTTCCGGTCCTCGGCCATCAGCCGCAGGATGCGGTGGGCGACAAGGATCGGCATCGGCATCAGTTCCGGCGTCTCGTTCACCGCATAGCCGAACATGATGCCCTGGTCGCCGGCCCCTTCCTCGCCCTTCTCGCCTTCATCGACGCCCTGGGCGATGTCGGCGGACTGCTCGTGCAGCAGGTTCTCGACGGTGCAGGTCTTCCAGCTGAAGCCCTTCTGCTCGTAGCCGATGTCCTGAACGGCCAGACGCGCGATCTCCTCGACGCGCTGGCGCACCGAGTTCGGGCCGCGCACTTCGCCGGCGATCACGATGCGGTCGGTGGTGGCCAGCGTCTCGCAGGCAACGCGGGAATGGGGATCCTCGGCGAGGAAGGCATCGAGCACGGCATCGGAAATCCGGTCGCAGACCTTGTCCGGATGACCCTCGGAAACCGATTCACTCGTGAACAGCCAGCTTTTCTTGCTCATCTCTCGTCTCCTAGAAATTCGTGTCGTCGGCCGCCCGTGGGTGCGGGGCGGGTTACTCGGCGGCCTGGGTCTGAAGGCTGCGGCGCGGGTCATAGGCCAGGTTCGGCGCCAGCCAGCGTTCGGCCTCGGCCATGTCCCAGCCCTTGCGCGCCGCATAGTCGGCGATCTGGTCGGCCCCGATGCGCCCGATCCCGAAATAGGACGATTGCGGGTGCGCGAAATACAGCCCCGCCACGGCCGAGGACGGCCACATGGCGCAGCTTTCGGTCAGGCTCAGCCCGGCATGGGCCGGGGCATCCAGCAGCGCGAACAGGCGGCGCTTCTCGGTATGGTCGGGGCTGGCGGGATAGCCTGCCGCGGGGCGGATGCCGCGATAGCGTTCGGCGATCAGGTCCGCATCCGACAGATCCTCGCCCGCGGCATAGCCCCAGAGCGACCGGCGCACCCTAGCATGCAGCGCCTCGGCAAAGGCTTCCGCCAGCCGGTCGCCCAGGGCCTGCACCAGGATCGCGTCATAGTCGTTGCCCTCGGCCTTGAAGCGGTCGGCCAGGTCGTGGACCTCGGGTCCGGCGTTCACCGCAAAGCCGCCGATCCAGTCGGGCGTGCCCACCGGGGCGACGAAATCCGCAAGGCTCAGGTTCGGCCGGTCCTTCGACTTCGAGCCCTGCTGGCGCAGCATCGGGAAGCGGGTGGCCTCGGTGGTGCGGTCCTCGCCGGTCCAGATCACCACGTCGTCGCCGTCCCGGTTCGCCGGCCACAGCCCGACTATGCCGCGGGGCGTGAACCAGCCTTCGGTGGCGATCCGGTCCAGCATTGCGCGGGCCGTGCCGTAAAGGTCGCGGGCAGTCGGCCCCATCTGCGGATGGTCGAGGATCGCCGGGAAGTTGCCGCGCATCTCCCAGGTCCAGAAGAAGGGCGACCAGTCGATGAAGGGAATCAGATCGGCAATGCCCATGTCGTCGATTACGCTCAGCCCCGGGGTCTGCGGTGCGGGCGGCACATAGCTGTCGGATCCACCGCCGAAGCCGCCGTCGAAGGCATTCTCGCGCGCCTCGGCCAGCGGGACGGTCGGGCGGTCGCCGATGTCGCGGCCGGCACGCAGCGCCTCCTGCTGGGCACGGATCTCGTCCAGATAGGCGGGCGCGCGGCTCTGGCTGAGCAGGGTCGAGACCACGCCCACCGCCTTCGAGGCATCGTCCACATGCACCACGCCATGGGCGTATTCCGGCGCGATCCTGAGCGCGGTGTGCTTCTTCGAGGTGGTCGCGCCGCCGATCAGCAGCGGCACGGTGAAGCCCTGCCGCGTCATCTCGGCCGCCACGTCCACCATCCGGTCGAGCGAGGGCGTGATCAGCCCCGACAGCCCGATCACGTCGGCCTTCTCGGCGCGGGCGCGGTTCAGGATGTCCTCGGCCGGGACCATCACCCCCATGTCCACCACGTCATAGTTGTTGCACTGCAGCACAACGCCGACGATGTTCTTGCCGATGTCGTGGACATCGCCCTTCACCGTGGCCATCAGCACCTTGCCCCGGGCCGAGGTGTCGCCCGAGCGCGCCTTCTCCTCCTCCATGTAGGGGATCAGGTGGCCGACGGCGGTCTTCATCACCCGGGCCGACTTCACCACCTGCGGCAGGAACATTTTGCCCTCGCCGAACAGGTCGCCGACGACGTTCATCCCGTCCATCAGCGGCCCCTCGATCACGTCGAGCGGGCGCGTCGACTTGGCCCGGCATTCCTCGGTGTCCTCGATGATGAAATCGGTGATGCCGTGGACCAGAGCATGGCGCAGCCGCGCCTCGACCGGGGCCTCGCGCCATTTCGGGTCGGCCTTCTTCTGCGCCTCGCCGGAGTTGCGATAGGTGTCCGCGATCGCCAGCAGCCGGTCGGTGGAGTCGGGCCGGCGGTTCAGCAGCACGTCCTCGACCGCGTCGCGCAGCTCGGCCGGGATGTCGTCATAGACGGTGATCTGGCCGGCGTTGACGATGGCCATGTCCATCCCCAGCGGGATGGCATGATAGAGGAACGCCGAATGCATCGCCTCGCGCACCGCGTCGTTGCCGCGGAAGCTGAACGAGACGTTCGACAGCCCGCCCGAGACATGCACGTCGGGCATCGCCGCCTTGATCAGCCGGGTCGCCTCGAAGAAGGCCACGGCATAGTCGTTGTGCGCCTCGATCCCCGTGGCCACGGCAAAGATGTTCGGGTCGAAGATGATGTCCCAGGGCTCGAACCCGGCCTTCTGCGTCAGGATGTCGTAGCAGCGCTTGCAGATCTCGAACTTGTGCTGGGCGGTCTCGGCCTGCCCGCCCTCGTCGAAGGCCATGACCACCACCGCCGCGCCGTGGCGGCGCACGATCCGGGCCTGTTCCAGGAACGGCGCCTCGCCTTCCTTCATCGAGATCGAGTTGACGATCGACCGGCCCTGCACGCATTTCAGCCCGGCCTCGATCACCTCGAACTTGGAACTGTCGATCATCACCGGCACCCGGCTGATGTCGGGTTCCGAGGCGATCAGGTTCAGGAAGCGGGTCATCGCCGCGACGCTGTCCAGAAGCCCCTCGTCCATGTTCACGTCGATGATCTGCGCGCCGGCCTCGACCTGCTGGCGCGCCACGTCCAGCGCCCCGGCATAGTCGCCGGACAGGATCAGCTTCTTGAACCTGGCCGAGCCGGTGATGTTGGTGCGCTCGCCGACGTTGATGAAGCGGCTGACCCGGCTCATGCGGCAGGCTCCGTCTCGGCCCCGGCGATCTCGAACATCTCCAGCCCCGACAGGCGCATGTGGCGGACCTGCGGGATCACCTTGTGGGGCGCCCTGCCCTCGACCGCCTGCGCGATCGCGGCGATGTGGGCGGGGGTGGTGCCGCAGCAGCCGCCGACGATGTTCACGAGGCCCGAGGACGCCCATTCGGCCAGATGCCGGGCGGTCTGCTCCGGTGTCTCGTCATAGCCGCCCATCTCGTTCGGCAGCCCGGCATTGGGATAGGCGCTGATCCTTGTGTCGGCGACGCCCGCCAGGGTGCGGATATGGGCGCGCATCTCGGCCGCGCCGAGCGCGCAGTTCAGCCCGACCGCGAAGGGCTTGGCATGGCTGACCGAGACCCAGAAGGCTTCCGGCGTCTGGCCGGTCAGGGTCCGGCCCGACCGGTCGGTGATGGTGCCCGAGATCATCACCGGCGGCACCGCCACGCCCCGATGTCCGAGTTCGTCGCGCAGGTCGGCAATGGCATAGAGCGCGGCCTTGGCGTTCAGCGTGTCGAAGATGGTCTCGACCAGCAGCAGGTCGCAGCCGCCGTCGATCAGGCCCCGCGCCGCCTCGCCATAGGCCGCGGCCAGCTGGTCGAAGGTCACGCCGCGATAGCCCGGATCGTTCACGTCGGGGCTGATCGAGGCGGTCTGGTTGGTCGGCCCGATGCCGCCGGCGATCCAGCGCTTCCGCTCGCCCCCGGCGATGGCGATCGCCTCGCGGGCGATCTTCACCGCCGCCACGTTCATCTCGTAGGCCAGATCCGCCATGCCGTAGTCGGCCTGGCTGATCCGGTTCGCCCCGAAGGTATTGGTCGACAGGATGTCGGCGCCGGCGTTCAGGAAATCCACGTGGATGTCGCGGATGACCTGCGGCTGGGTCAGGTTCAGAAGCTCGTTGTTGCCCACCACGTCGCGCGGATGCGCCGCGAAGCGGGTCCCGCGATAGAAGGCCTCGTCCGGCTTGTGGGTCTGGATCATCGTCCCCATCGCTCCGTCCAGCACGAGGATGCGCTTTGCGGCCTCTGTTTCCAGATCGGTCGATGCGGTCATGTCTGCTCCTGGTCACAACGTTGCAGACCGCGCGGGAGGCGACCCCGTCGGCTGGCTCCCGCTGCATTACAGCATCCCGCTTCCGGTCGCCAGCGCTCCTGCACGGATTGATTGACGCCCGGTCACACCGGCGAAATGGCCGGCACCCGCCGCAAATCCCGCACCCGGATCCGGCAGCGCGGGGGCGCCGCGGCCCGATTTCCGGGCGCCGCGGAGGACCACGTCCCGAGGGACGGTCCCGGAGCGGGGTTGGCAGGCTTGCCGCATGGACTTGGCTGCGCTAGCACTCTTGCGTGTGACGGGAGAATCCGGGTCCGACCCGGTGCCGAAGGAGCAACCGCCCCGGTAAACTCTCAGGCAAAGGGACCGTCGCATGCGAGACAACTCTGGAGAGAGACGCCGCAGCGTCCGCCGAAGGGATAACGATCTCAGGCGCAAGGGACAGAGGGGGCATCACCGGCGGCTTCGGCCGCCCGAACTGATGCCGGCCGGTCTCGGAGATTCCGGCTCGACAGCAACGGAGGCGGCATGGCCGACCTGAAGCAGACGCCGCTCTTTGCCCTCCACGGCGAACTCGGCGCCCGGATGACGCCCTTTGCCGGCTACGACATGCCGGTGCAGTACCCTATGGGGGTGCTCAGGGAACACCTGCACTGCCGGGAAGCGGCCGGGCTGTTCGATGTCAGCCATATGGGCCAGGTTCTGGTCGCGCCCCTGTCGGGCACCATGTCCGATGCGGCGCTGGCGCTGGAAACACTGGTCCCCGCCGACGTCGCCGGCCTGCCCGAAGGCCGCCAGCGCTATGGCCTCTTTACCAACGACACCGGCGGCATCCTCGACGACCTGATGTTCGCCAACCGCGGCGACCACCTGTTCCTCGTGGTCAACGCCGCCTGCAAGGAACAGGACATCGCGCTGCTGCGCGAGGGCCTGTCGGGGCGCTGCGCCGTTACCCCGATCGAGGACCGGGCGCTGCTGGCGCTGCAGGGCCCGGCGGCCGAGGATGCGCTGGCGCCGATCGCCCCGGTGGTGCGCGACATGGCCTTCATGGACGTGGCGGTTGCCGACTCGGCCTTCGGCGAGTTGTGGATTTCCCGCTCGGGCTACACCGGCGAGGACGGGTTCGAGATCTCGGTGCCCGCCGGGCGCTCGGTCGACTTCGCCCGGGCGCTGCTCGCCAACCCGGCGGTGGCGCCGATCGGGCTGGGGGCGCGCGACAGCCTGCGGCTGGAAGCCGGGCTCTGCCTTTACGGCTCGGACCTCGACACCGGCACCTCGCCGGTCGAGGCCGATCTGATCTGGGCGATCCAGAAGGTCCGCCGCACCGGCGGCGCAAGGGCCGGCGGCTTCCCCGGGGCCGACCGCATCCTTCCCGAACTGTCCCATGGCGCCGCCCGGCACCGGATCGGGGTCCGCCCCGATGGCCGGGCGCCGATGCGCGGCGGCACGCCGCTCTTCGCCGATGAAACCGCATCGGCCGAAATCGGCCGCGTTACCTCGGGCGCCTGGGGACCCAGCGTCGAGGCGCCGGTCTCGATGGCCTATGTCACCTCGGGCCATCAGGCGCACTGTCCTTTGGGGCGAAGTGCGCGGCAAGCGCCTGCCCGCCACCGTCACCGCCCTTCCCTTCCGACCCGCAACCTACAAACGCCGAGACCGGACATGACGCTGAAATTCACCGAAGAACACGAGTGGCTCCGCAAAGAGGGCGATGTTGTCGTCGTCGGCATCACCGAACACGCCGCCACCCAGCTGGGCGATCTGGTGTTCGTGGAACTGCCCGAACCCGGCATCGAGGTCACCAAGGACGAGGAGATCGTGGTGATCGAGTCGGTCAAGGCCGCCTCGGACATCCTCGCGCCGATGGACGGCGTGGTCGTCGAGGTCAACGACTCCATCGTCGCCAACCCGGCGCTGGTGAACGAGGACCCGATGGGCGACGGCTGGTTCTTCAAGATGACGCCCGAGGACATGTCGGCGCTGGACGACATGATGGATGAGGACGCCTACCTCAAATACATCGGATAAGGACCGCGCCATGGCCTTCACCCCCACCGACTACCTGCCCTACGACTTCGCCAACCGCCGCCATATCGGCCCCTCGCCCGAGGAAATGGCCGCGATGCTGAAGGTGGTGGGGGCCGCCAGCCTTGACGCGCTGATCGACGAGACCGTGCCGGCCTCGATCCGCCAAACCGAGACCCTGGACTTCGGCAAGCCCAAGTCCGAAAGCGAGCTTCTGCGCCACATGCGCGAGGTGGCCCAGAAGAACCGGGTGCTGACCTCGCTGATCGGCATGGGCTTCAACGACTGCGTGATGCCCCCGGCGATCCAGCGCAACGTGTTCGAGAACCCGGCCTGGTACACCGCCTATACCCCCTACCAGCCCGAGATCAGCCAGGGCCGGCTGGAAGCCCTGCTGAACTACCAGACCATGGTCTCGGACCTGACCGGGCTCGAGATCGCCAATGCCTCGCTCCTGGACGAGGCCACCGCCTGCGCCGAGGCGATGACCATGGCCGAGCGGGTGGCGAAGTCGAAGGCGAAGGCCTTCTTCGTCGACCAGGACTGCCATCCCCAGAACATCGCGGTGATCCAGACCCGCGCCCTGCCCCTGGGCATCGAGGTGATCGTGGGCGACCCCTTCGCCGATCTCGACCCCGCGCAGGTCTTCGGCGGCATCTTCCAGTACCCGGGCACCTATGGCCACGTCCACGACTTCACCGCCACCATCGCCGCGCTCCACGCCGCGGGCGCCATCGGGGTGGTCATCGCCGACCCGATGGCCCTGACCATCCTGAAGGAACCCGGCGCCATGGGCGCCGACATCGCCGTCGGCTCGACCCAGCGCTTCGGGGTGCCCCTGGGCTATGGCGGCCCGCACGCCGCCTATCTCGCCTGCCGCGACGCCTTCAAGCGCTCGATGCCCGGCCGCATCGTCGGCGTCTCGATCGACAGCCGCGGCAACCCGGCCTATCGCCTGGCGCTGCAGACCCGCGAACAGCACATCCGCCGGGAGAAGGCGACCTCGAACGTCTGCACCGCCCAGGCGCTGCTGGCGGTCATCGCGTCCTTCTACGGCGTGTTCCACGGCCCCAAGGGTATCCGCGCCATCGCCGAGCGGATCCACCGCAAGACCGTGCGCCTCGCCAAGGGGCTGGAGGGCGCCGGCTTCACCGTGGACCCCGCCGCCTTCTTCGACACCGTCACCGTCAAGGTCGGCGCCATGCAGGGGGTGATCCTGCGCTCCGCCGTGGCCGAGGGCATCAACCTGCGCCCGATCGGGGCCGACCGGATCGGCATCGCGCTCGACGAATGCACCCGCCCGGCCACCATCGAAGGGGTCTGGCGCGCCTTCGGCATCGACCGCCGGGACGATGACTTCACCCCCGACTACCGCATCCCCGACGCGCTCCTGCGCCAGACCGACTTCATGACCCACCCGGTCTTCCACATGAACCGGGCCGAGACCGAGATGATGCGCTACATGCGCCGCCTCTCGGACCGCGACCTCGCCCTCGACCGGGCGATGATCCCTCTGGGCTCCTGCACCATGAAGCTGAACTCGGCCGCCGAGATGATGCCGATCTCCTGGCCCGAATTCGCCCGCATCCATCCCTTCGCCCCCGCCGACCAGGCGCTGGGATATGCCGAGATGATCGACGCGCTGTCCGCCACGCTCTGCACCGTCACCGGCTATGACGCCATGTCGATGCAGCCGAACTCCGGCGCCCAGGGCGAATATGCCGGCCTCCTGACCATCGCCGCCTACCACCGGGCCAATGGCGACCTCCAGCGCACCATCTGCCTGATCCCGGTCAATGCCCATGGCACCAACCCGGCCTCGGCGCAGATGTGCGGCATGAAGGTCGTCCCCGTCGCCTGCACCGACCGCGGCGACATCGACGTCGAGGATTTCCGCACCAAGGCGGCCGAGGCCGGCGACCGGCTCGCCGCCTGCATGATCACCTATCCCTCGACCCATGGCGTGTTCGAGACCAACGTGCGCGAGGTCTGCGCCATCACCCACCAGCATGGCGGTCAGGTCTATATCGACGGCGCCAACATGAACGCCATGGTCGGCCTCGCCAAACCCGGCGAGATCGGCGGCGATGTCAGCCACCTGAACCTGCACAAGACCTTCTGCATCCCCCATGGCGGCGGCGGTCCCGGCATGGGCCCGATCGGGGTCAAGGCCCACCTCGCCCCCCACCTGCCCGGCCACCCCTTCACCGGCGGCGCCGAAGGCCCGGTCTCGGGCGCACCCTGGGGCTCGGCCTCGATCCTGCCGATCTCCTGGGCCTATTGCCTGATGATGGGCGGCCAGGGCCTGACCCAGGCCACCAAGGTGGCGATCCTGAACGCCAACTACATCGCCAAGCGCCTCGAAGGCGCGTTCGAGGTGGTGTTCAAGGGCGACGGCGGCCGGGTCGCCCATGAATGCATCCTCGACATCCGCCCCTTCGCCGCCGCCGGGATCACCGTCGACGACGTGGCCAAGCGCCTGATCGACCACGGCTTCCACGCGCCCACCATGAGCTGGCCCGTCGCCGGCACCCTGATGGTCGAACCCACCGAGTCCGAGACCAAGGCCGAACTCGACCGCTTCATCACCGCCATGCTGGCAATCAGGGGAGAGATCGACGACGTCGCCGAAGGCCGCATCGACGCCACCAACAACCCGCTGAAACACGCCCCCCACACCACCGAGGATCTGGTCGCCGACTGGGACCGCCCCTATTCCCGCGAAGCCGCCTGCTTCCCCGCCGGGAGCTTCCGGGTCGACAAGTACTGGCCCCCGGTGGGCCGCGTCGACAACGTCCACGGCGACCGCCACCTGATCTGCACCTGCCCGCCGGTGGAGGATTATCGGGACGCGGCGGAGTAGCAGATTCAGTCAACAGACATAAGCCGTGCATGTCCGGCATTGCTGGTCGAACCGGGTCAGCCCCGGCCAAGGCGGGCGGGCAGTGGGTTCGCCGTATTGGTCGAGCCACCGAGACATCCGGCTGGGACGGGTGGATACCGGCTGGGCCGCGACCGAGAAATCGGGAAAATTCGGGGAGTGGGCGAGCGGCGAGCGGGGGTGAGCCGCGTCTCGGATGCACCGATTCGGCGGCAAACGCTCGAATAGCAGGGGCCGAAGCCCACGATGCGGCGAAACGGTGGCGGCAGGCAGGAGCGGGGCGAAGTGGTGGGTTGACACCAACTCTACGTTTGCTCCTCTAGGCTGATTCCGACGGAACTCTTTGCGAAGCCCAGCGTTGTGTCAGTATGGACGGGGCGTTTCTGAGCGTAGGTGGCTCGAAGCCGGCTGTATTCCATCCTTGATGGAGGGCCTATCCTGCCGGTTAGATCACCCGTCGCACTGCCACAGCAGACGTCCCTAAATAATTGAAATATATCATGATTATCGGCGAGCCGGTTAAGAACTAGCTTACCCTTTGGTGGTATGAAAACATGACTGTACGCAGCGGACGCATCATGATAGGGAAAAAGCTAGCAAAAACTCCGCCCCGCCATGCGAGCAAGGCGGGTAGGAACTGTATTAGTGGCGGGCACTGGAAGTGTCTGAGAGGCGCGCCCAAGCAGTGCTCTCAAATTTTTTGTTCTGGGTTGACACTCTTTGCGTTTGCCAAACGCATATTTGGCAGGAGGCGTGGACTGATGCATGGACAGGTGGTAAGGGTAATTTCGGACGACATATTTACTCTGTGGGAATTGAGCAATCCTCGAGCAATTTCCTGCTACGAGGGCAATATCGAGGGCGGGCCCAAAGTGGGGCAAATATTGCGTTTCAGCCTTTCAGACGATGGCAGATGCGCTATTGATCCGATATTGTCAAGCATTGACGATCTGGAGTATTCCGAGAGAAGAAATCTCATGTTCTCAGAGCGCTCAAATGGGGATAGCTTGCCGGGCTCTGGAGTATCTGTGTAATTCCTGAAGGCGCAATATCAGAGAATGACTAATTGTCCGGTGCGCAGCATTCGGCCGGCCTTTGATCTTAGGCGGCTGTCGCAATTGCCTCATTTTGCTGATTTCCTGGAGCCTTGTGATGTTGTCTTATTTTGGGCGGAAATGCCTTCGGTAAATGCGGTCTGCATCTACCAGAAGAGAGCGGGGTTTCCCGAAAAAAGCTGCAATATTTGTCATGTGGGTCTGTGCTTGGATGAGAAGTGGCTTGCGCACTCGATGCCCGCAGATTCCAGCAGCATTTCTGACGGTGTGAGACTTGAGACCGTAGAAAATGCTGTTCGAGGGAAAATAATCTCCATTGTCCGAATTTCGACCCTTCGCCAAAATTTTCCAGACTCAATCAAGACCATAGTGGATTTGGCGAACGATCAAATTGGTAAGCCATATGACTATCGGTCAGTCGCAACGCTAACATTGGAACATCTCCGAAAGCTAATTGGCTTGGGACGTGGTGGTCCGGAGATGGTGGCGCTGAAGGATGGCGCGCTAGCAGGAGGGGATGGCCAACCAGGGAAGGGTTCCAGAAATGAATACGAGTCTTTCATGTGTAGCGATTTCGTGTTTCATCTTTTCGAGCGAGCACTTAGGGAAGGAAATCCTTTC
>JBGAOK010000057.1:0-21951 GCA_044221805.1 Meridianimarinicoccus sp. | reverse complement strand
CCGAGCCTCGAAGGCGTGCCGGTCATCACCCATGATCCGCGGCCCAACCCGGACCTGGTGCGGGACGCCGGGGGAAACTGGCCGGCCACGCCGCTTCCGCCGATCTGCAAGACCCCCATTGCGACCCTGAAGCAACTGGATGTGGGCGGGCTGCGTCCGGGCAGCGCCTATGGCACGCGGTTTCCCGAACAGGCCTTTCTGGACCGGGTGCGCATCCCGACGCTGGCCGAGGTCCTGGCGTCGGCGCCGCCCAACACCCGGCTGGTGATCGAGATCAAGTCCGACCCGCGCGATCCCGACCTGGCCGCGGCGGCGCTGGACTGCGTGCGGGCGGTCTGCGGGCTTCTCGACGGACATACGCTGGCGCCGCGGGCGGTGATCTCGTCCTTCGACTGGCAGGTGCTGACGGTGGCGCGCGAGGTCTTGCCGGGACTTGCCCGGTCGCATCTGACACACGCCGGGCCGCCCGGGGGGGCGACGCCGACCCTCTACCGCGACTCGCCCTGGCTGACGGGGCCCTTCCTTTCGGACACCGCCGCCATGGTGGCGGGGCAGGGGGGGCAGATCTGGGCGCCGTGGCATGGCGGGCTAAACGCGGTCGCCATGGCGGCGGCGCGCAGGGCGGGACTGCGGGTCATGGTCTGGACGGTGAACGAGGCCGAGGACATCGCGCGGATGCTGGACCTCGGGGTGGACGGAATCATCACCGACTATCCGGGCCGGGTGCAGCGGCAACTCGCGGCGCGGCGGGAGGCCGGTCCGAGCTGACGTCCGGGTCAGGGTTCTCCGCGGGGAACCTCGGGCGGGGCGGCGAGGTCGCGGACCAGCCGCCGGGCCGGACCTCCGGCGGTGCGGAACGGGCCCAGATCGGTGAACCCCTGGGCATGGTAGAACGGCAGGCCCTCGGCCGCGGCGGTGACGAAGAGGCGGCGCTGGCCGCGCGCGCGGCAGTCGGCGACGATCCGGTCCAGCAGCCGCCGACCAATGCCCCGGCGCCAGAACACCGGGTCCACGAACAGCGCGGCCAGTTCCGAAGCGCCGGATTCCAGCGGCTCGGCGCGGGCGAAGCCGGCCAGCCGGCCATCTTCGGTCTCGGCCAGAAGCAGCGCCGGCAGGCAGCGCGGGTCAATGCGCAGGACCTCGGGATGGCGGTCGAGGAACTCTGCCGCCGAGGCATTGGCCCGGGCCGCGCGTCCGTAGATCGCCTCGATCGCGGGAAGGTCGCCGCGACGTGCCCGGCGCAGGCGGATCATCGGCCCGTCCCGCCAGGAAGCGCGGCGCGGTAAACCGCCTGTTTACCATTTGGCGGGTAACTGGGCGTGCGGGCGGGGCAGGGGGCTCCCCGCCCCACCTGTCCCCGGGGGATCGGGGCGCCTAGCATGGCAGAACCGCCCGGGCGCGCGCCGCCACTTCGTCCGGCGGGGCGTCGGCATCTACCACCAGCCAGCCGTCGGGGGCTGTCGCGCCCGCCTCAAGCTGCCGGCGCAGCACCGACAGATCCGCATCCGAGGCATCATCGCGGCGCGCCGCAATCCGGGCGGCGAGCACCTCGGGCGGGGCGTCCAGCCAGATCCCGGCGAAGCCGGCGCTCCGCGCGGCCGCACAGGACCGCGCCGCCTCCCGTGCCTGCGGGTCGAGGAAGGTGGCGTCCAGAACCGCCCCGTGGCCTTCGCCAAGAACCGCCGTTGCCCGAGCCATCAGCCGGCCATAGACCTGCGCGCTGACCGCGGGGGCATAGGCCGCCGCGGGCAGGCGGGTCAGCGGCGCGACCCCGTGCAGCGCCTTCCGCTCGGTATCGCTGCGCAGCAGGACGGCGCCGGGGGCCGGGCCGATTGCGGGCGCGATCAGGCGGGCGATCGTGGTCTTGCCGGATCCCGACAGGCCGCCCACCGCCACCAGCCGGGGCGGGGCCGGAGACAGGAAGCCGGCGGCCTCGTCCAGATAGGCGCGCGCCTCGGCCGCAAGCCGGTCGCGGTCGCCGCTGCCCAGGGTCTGCACCGCCACCATGGCGCGGATCGCGGCGCGGATCGACAGGAACAGCGGTAGCGGCCCGAGGGCGCCGATGTCGCCGGTCGCCGCGTACCAGCCCGCCAGCGTCGCGTTGGCCTGCAGCGGCAGGCCCCGGTGCAGCATGTCCATCAAGAGGAAGGCCAGGTCATAGGCCACGTCGCAGGTGCCGAGGCGTTCGTCGAATTCCAGCGCGTCGAAGGGCACCGGGCGGCCGTCGATCAGCACGATGTTGCGCAGGTGCAGGTCGCCGTGGCAGCGCCGCACTCGGCCGTCGCGCCCGCGCGCGCTCAGGCGGGGGGCGGCCGCGGCGAAGGCGTGGTGCAGCGCCCGGCCATAGGCGGCGACCGGGGCCGCGCCCAGATCGCCGGTCATGCCCGCGAAGGCATGGGCCAGTTCCGCGACGATCTCGCCGATCAGTTCGGCACCGTCGGCGTCGCGCACCTCCGCCTCGGCGTGCAGGCCCGCGACCTGGGTTCCCAGCGCCTCGGCCAGGGGGCGGTCCAGCCGGCCGGCCTCGGCCAGGGCGGACAGTTCGGCCCCGCCGGGAAAGCGGTGCATCAGCAGGACGTGGTCCAGAGCCGGCCCGTCGCCGTCGAGACGCAGCGCGCCGCCGGGCTCGCGGGTCACCGCCGCCACCCGGTCATAGATCATCGGCGCCATCGCCCGGTTCAGCGCCAGCTCCCGGTCAAGGACCGCGTGGCGCTGTTCGGGCGTCGAGAAGTCCAGATAGTCATAGCGTACCGCGCGCTTCAGCTTCACCGCCCGGTCGCCGGCCAGGAAGATCCGCGCGGAATGGGTGACCACCTCGTCCGGGACGATGCCGCCATGGCTGGCGGGGTCGCGGAGATACGCGACGACCTCGGCTTGCGCGGTTTCGGCATCGGTCATGGCGCGCTCCCGTGGACCCGTGGGCATCATCGCCGGTTCCGGCGGCCCGCGCCTTGCGGCAGGTCAAGGCGGCGCGGTTACGGCACCAGGACCGCGGCGCCGGTCAGCCGGCCATGGCGCAGGTCCTCCAGCGCCTGGTTCGCCGCGTCCAGCGGATAGGCCCGGGTTTCGGTCACCACCCCGGCCGCGGCGGCGAGCGGGAAGAAGGCCGCACCATCCGCCCGGGTCAGGTTGGCGACCGAGACGATTTCGCGCTCGCCCCAGAGATCGGCATAGGGGAAGGAGGGGATGTCGGACATGTGGATGCCGCCGCAGACCACCCGGCCGCCCTTGCGCACCGCCTTCAGCGCCAGCGGCACCAGCGCGCCGACCGGCGCAAACAGGATCGCGGCGTCCAGCGGCGCCGGCGCGGCTTCGTCCGACCCGCCGGCCCAGACCGCGCCGAGGCGGTGGGCGAAGTCCTGTGTCCCGCGGTCGCCGGGCCGGGTGAAGGCGAAGACCTCGCGGCCCTGATGGCGGGCGATCTGGGCCAGAATATGGGCTGCGGCGCCGAAGCCCCAGATGCCGATCCGCCGGGCGTCGCCGGCCATGACAAGGCTGCGGTAGCCGATCAGCCCGGCGCAGAGCAGGGGGGCCAGCGCCACCGGGTCGGCGGCGTCGTCCAGCGGAAAGACGAAGCGCGCATCGGCGAGGCAAGCCTCGGCATAGCCGCCGTCGCGGGTATAACCGGTGAAGAGCGGCACGTCGCAAAGGTTCTCGCGGCCCATGGCGCAGAACGGGCAGCGGCCGCAGGCATGTCCCAGCCAGGGTACGCCGACCCGCTGGCCGAGGCTAAGCCCGGCGACCCCGGGCCCGATCGCTGCGACGCGCCCGACCACCTCGTGCCCGGGGACCAGCGGGCGGCCGGGAAAGGCCAGCTCGCCATCGACCACATGCAGGTCGGTGCGGCAGACACCGCAGGCTTCAACGCTGACGCGGACCTCGCCCGGGCCGGGGTGCGGCAGCGGCAGGTCGCCGGGGCGCAGCGCCCGCCCCGGCGCATCGAGGATCATTGCGCGCATGCCCGCGCTCAGCCCTTCAGCTTCGCCAGCGCGTCGCCCATCATGTCCTGGGTCATCTGCAGCATCTTGCGGCTTTCGGCGGCGTATTCCTCCATCGCGCGGCGGAAGAACTCGGCCTGCACCGATGCCATGTCTTCGGCCGAGGCGCAGGTCAGCAGCCGCTGGCGCAGCGCCATGTCCTCGCGCAGACGGTGGCCCATGAACTCGGTCCATTCGCGCCAGAGCCGCGCCGTGTTGTCGGCCATGGTGGTGTTGAATGCGGACAGGCTGTTCAGGCTGGCCGACTGGATCTCGGTCATGCCCGGCGTCGCTTCGGGCGCCGATGGCTTCGGAACCTTGTTCATCTCGATCCTCCCCTCTTGCCGGAACGCGAAGACCGTTGCCCAGGGCCTGCTCGTGAAGCCGCGGGGTCCGGCCGCCCCGCGCCGCCCGATCGTGCCATGGCGCCCGAGTCGCGGCAACGCGCAGTCGAGCGGTGCCGGGCGGCAGGGCAGGGGGACCGCCGCCGGCTCTGGCCGCATCGGTTCAGCGCGCAATCCTGGCCAGGAAGTCGCGGCCGGTTTCCAGCGCCGTCGCGGTGGCGTCCGGGTCGAACACCAGCGGCGACAGGAAGGACCTGTCCTGCTGGTCGAAGCCGTGGGTGACGCCGTCCAGGGTCAGCTCGGTCACGTCCCGGCTCTTGGCGGCCATGGTCCGGGCCAGATCGCGGCAGGGCGCGTCGCCGGTGATGCCGTCGTCCTTGGCCAGCAGCATCAGCACCGGCACGTCGAGGGTCCAGCCGGACCGTCCGGCGCGGGATCCGGCGCCGCAATAGGGATAGAGCAGGATCGCCCCGGTCAGTCCCGCCGCGCTGGCCTCGGCCGAGCCGCCGGGCCAGCCGGTCAGCCCCGGGGGCGGGCGGCGCCCGTCCAGATAGCCCAGGTATTCCAGCACCGCCCAGCCGCCATGGGAGGCGCCCAGAAGCACGATCCGGTCGGGGTCGATGTCGGGCATCGCGCGCAGGTCGGCCAGCGCCACCGCCACGTCGCCGGCGCGCACCTGCCCGGACAGGGTCTGCCCCGAGCAGACCAGCCGCCAGACCTCGAGATCGTCGAGGTTGCGCGGGGTATGGCTGTCGACGATCAGCGCGGCCCAGCCTTCGGCCGCGGCCATCGCGGCCCAGCGGTCCATGTTGTCCCGGACCCCGTCGCAGCCCGAGAACAGCACCAGCCCCGGCCAGGGCGCCGGCGTCGCGGGGGTGACCAGCCGGTAATGGGGCGACAGCAGCGCCGAGCGCTCTGCCGGGCTCTGCTGGCGCGACAGGAACCCGAAGACCTGCCCGGCGGTGTTCAGCCCCAGCCCGCTGACGACCGCAAGGGCGAGGACCGCCAGGATCAGCCGGCGCCGCCAGACCCTGGACATCAGAACGGATCGGGCCGGGCCGCGAAGATCGCCTTCAGCTCGGCCGCCCGCTCGGGCGACCAGCCTTCCGGGTCGACCACCGCGGCCCAGGCGTCGATATAGTCGGGCGCGATGTAGAAATGCCCGTAGCCTGGCACCTTGAGCGAGATCGCCATGTCCAGCGCCAGCTGGAAGGTCGTCACCACCGGGAACCACTGGAACTCGGGCGCCACGTCCGGGGCGCGGGGTCCCTTCATCCAGTCGGGCGGGCGGAAGGCGGAATCGAAGGTGAAATGGACGATGGCATCGCTGGCATATTGCAGCAGCACCAACCGGATCGGGCCCCATGGCGCGGCGAACTGTTCCGTGCCGCCCCACTGGTTGGCGACCCGCGCCAGCGAGCCGTTGCCGAAGCGCGGCAGCCAGGCCGGGCTGTCGGGCTGCCGGCCGTTGCGCACATCGGCCCAGATCGTGCTGAGGAAGGGCGAGCCGGCCCAGAGCGCGCCGTCGATCGGCGCGGCGAGGATGTCGAGCAGCGGCAGGGTCTGCTGCGAGTTGAACGCGCCCTGGCTCAGCCCGTGGACATAGAGCTTCGGCCGCGTCGCCTCGGGCAAGGTCAGCCAGTAGTCGTAGACGGTGTTGAACAGCACCCGGGCCTGTTCGATGCCGTATTCGGGATGCACCCACAGCGACAGCACCGAAGTCAGGTAGGAATACTGCACCGCCACCGTGGCGACGTCGCCGCCCAGCATGAAGTCCAGCGTGTCATGGCCGCCCGGATCCATCCAGCCGGTGCCCACCGGCACCACGATCACCAGCGATTCCCGCGCGAAGCCGTTCTGGCGGATCAACTCGGCCAGGGCCAGGTCGGCGCGCTCCTGCGCGGTGTCGGCCGAGCGGCGCCCGACATAGACCCGCACTGGGTCCATCGCGCCGGGGCCGACGAAGGCGGCGATCTCGGCCGCGGTGGGGCCGCGGGTGACATAGAACCGCCCCCAGCGTCCCATCTCGTCCCAGCGCACCAGCGAGGCGGCGCTGCCGGTCCGGTCGGGATCCTCGGGCTGGGGAATGTCGGGTTCTATCAGCATGTCCGCGGCCTCGAACGAAGCATCGGCGGCCTGCAGGAAGCGCTGCACCAGAAAGCCGTCGATCAGCGCCCAGAACAGCCAGAGCACCAGCGCGAAGGCGACCGCGACACCGATCTTCGGCGGCACCACCCGGTTGGTCCAGCGCGTCACTCGGCGGCGCAGCAGCGCGAAGAGCCGCGCCAGCAGCCAGAGCAGCACGAAGACCCCCAGCGCGACGCCGCCCACGGTCAGAAGATGGCTTTCCTCGACCGGCGGCAGCTGGATCACCCGCCGGATCGCATCCTGCCAGTCGTTGGTCCGGGACAGGCCATAGGCGCAGATCGCCAGCGCCGCCACCAGCGATCCGGCGCGGATCCCGCGCTGGCGCTGCCGGCCGGGCGTGGGCAGGCCGAGAAAGCTCCAGATCCAGGCGAGGACGCCGCCCAGCTCGTGCCCGATCGCCGCGACGATGCCGCCGAGCACGCCCTGCGCCATGGCATCCCGCGGCATCAGCGAGGGCGTCAGCGAGGCGGTGAAGAAGGCCGCCGCCAGCACCAGCCCGAGGGCCGAGAAATACACCGGGCTGACGTCGTTCGCCGTGGTCCGTTCGGCCATCGCCTGCAATCCCTGCCTGAGTGGCGCCACCGCTAGCATGGGTCCGGCAAGCCGCCAAGACCGCAGCGTGCTGCCCGGCGCCGCAGGTCGGCTGCCGCAGGTCAGTCGCCCAGAAGTTCGTCCAGCCGGTCCAGCGGGCGGCACAGCCGGACGCCCTTCGGTCCCGCCACGATCGGCCGTTCGACCAGCACCGGCTGCAGCAGCATCGCGTCGAGGATCGCTGCGTCCGAAACCCCCGGGGCGGTCAGCCCCAGCGCGGCCGCGGCGGTGTTCCGTGTCCGCAAGGCTTGGCGCGGCGTCACGCCAGCGGCAGCGAATAGCGCCAGAAGCTGGGGCCGGGTCCAGCCGGTTTCCAGATAGCGGATGACGATGGGGTCGTGCCCCGCCGCACGGAGCCGGTCCAGCACCTTGCGCGAGGTGCTGCAGGCCGGGTTGTGGTGAATGACGATCATCTGGTGCTGCCTTGCTGTCGTCCGCCGTGGGATTGCGCCATCCTGCACCCGGGCGCGCCGCCCCGCCACCGCAGCGGGCTGCGACCTGTCGGCCCGCTGCTGCGTCGCCGCCCGGTGTTGCGCCCGGCGGGCACATGCCGCATCACTCCGACGCCCGGTCCGGCCGGGCGCCTGCCGGTTCGGCCCGAGGAGGATGCATGGGGAAGGTCGCGACGCTGATCGGACGACGGCTGGCCTATGGCCTCGTCACGCTGCTGGTGGTCTCGGTGCTGATCTTCTTCGCGGTCGAGCTGCTGCCCGGGGACATCGCCCAGGCGGTCTTGGGCCAGAGCGCGACCGAGGCGACGGTGGCGGCGCTGCGCGAGCGGATGGGTCTCGATCGCCCGGCGGGGCTGCGCTATCTCGACTGGCTCGGCGGTGCGCTGCGCGGCGATTTCGGGGTCTCGCTGATCTCGGGCGAGCGGGTCGGGACGACGATCGGCCCGCGCTTCCTGGCCACCCTGTTCCTGGCCGCCTATGCCGCGGTGATCGCGGTGCCGCTGGCGATCGGGCTGGGCATCATGGTGGCGCTGTTCCGCAACTCGGTCTTCGACCGGGTGGCCAACGTGCTGACCCTGACCGCGATCTCGTCGCCGGAGTTCTTCCTGGGCTACGTGCTGATCCTGTTCCTGGCGGTGAAGGCGAACGCCTTCCCGGCCATCGCCGGGATCAGCGGCGGCGAGGGCCTGGGCGAGCTGCTCTATCGCAGCTTCCTGCCGGCGCTGACCCTTGTGCTGGTGGTGACCGCCCACATGATGCGGATGACCCGCGCCGCGATCATCAGCCTGCTGGCCTCGCCCTATATCGAGATGGCGCGCCTGAAGGGGGTAAGGCCCTGGCGGGTGATCGTGCATCACGCGCTGCCGAACGCCTGGGCGCCGATCATCAATGTCGTGGCGCTGAACCTTGCCTATCTGATCACCGGGGTGGTGCTGGTCGAGGTGGTCTTCGTCTATCCCGGCATCGGCCAGCTTCTGGTCGACGCGGTGGCGAAGCGCGACTTCCCGGTGGTGCAGGCCTGCTGCCTGATCTTCGCCGCGACCTTCATCCTGCTGAACCTGGCCGCGGACGTGGGGGCGATCCTCACCAACCCGCGGATCCGGTTCCCGAAGTGAGGCGCGCAGCGTGACCCATTTTGTCCTCGTCTACTTCGTGGTGCTGGTCGCGCTCTGCTGCCTTGCCGCCTATGCCAAACGGCGCCAGCCCTTCCTGCTGCTGTTCACCTTCACCGCCGGATCGGCCCTGGCCGGGGCGACGATCGGGGTGGGCGCGCTGCAGGTGCTGGCCTGGGCGGCGGGGCTCCTGATGCTGGCCGGCGCGGTCGCCTTCATCGTCCGCGAGTTCCTCGCCATCCTCTCGGGGCCCGAAACCGAACGCGAGGTCCGCGCCGCACCGCTGACCGCCAGCTTCGGCCTGTTCGTGGTCGCCGCCTATGCGGTCACGGCGGTCTTCGCGCCGGTGATCGCCCCCTTCGGCGAGGCCGAGGTGGTGGCCTCGGCCTTCGCGCCGCCGGACGGGCAGATGCTGCTGGGGGCCGACCAGCTGGGCCGCGACCTGTTCAGCCGGCTGGTCTTCGGCGCCCGCAACTCGGTCGGGATCGCGCTGGCGGCGACGCTGCTCGCCTTTCTGGCCGGCGCCTTCGCCGGGCTTCTGGCGGCGGTCCGGGGCGGCGCCGTCGACATGGTGCTGGGCCGCGCCGCCGACGTGGTGATGTCGGTGCCCTCGCTGATCTTCGCGCTGCTGATGCTGTCGATCCTCGGCACCTCGGTCCCGGTCATCATCGGCGTGGTGGCGGTGATCTATACGCCAAGGGTATTCCGCCTCAGCCGGGCGGTGGCAGGCAACATCGTGGTGATGGACTATATCGAGGCGGCGCGGCTCAGGGGCGAGGGCACCCTCTACCTGATCCGGCGCGAGATCCTGCCAAATGCCACGGCGCCGCTGGTGGCCGAGTTCGGGCTGGAATTCTGCTTCGTGTTCCTGCTGATCTCGGGCCTGTCCTTCCTCGGGCTCGGGCTGCAGCCGCCCACCGCCGACTGGGGCTCGATGGTGCGCGAGAACGCGACGCTGATCTCGTTCGGGGATCTGACCCCGCTGATTCCGGCCGCGGCGATTGCGCTGCTGACGGTGGCGGTCAATTTCGTGGTGGACTGGCTGCTGTGGCGGTCCTCGGGACTGAAGGAGTAGCAGATGGGCGAGGTCAGGGCGATCCGGCGGCGCGACGAGCTGCTGCGCATCCGCGACCTGCGGATCGAGGCGCAGTCGGGCGACGCCTGGCACGAGATCGTCCATGGCGTCGACCTGACGCTCCACCGGGGCGAGGTGCTGGGCCTGATCGGCGAATCCGGCGCCGGCAAGTCCACCATCGGCCTTGCCGCCATGGGCTTCGCGCGCGACGGCTGCCGGATTTCGGGCGGGTCGGTGCAGTTCGACGGGATCGAGCTGACCACCTCCTCGGCGAAGGCGATCCGCACTCTCAGGGGCTCGCGCATCGCCTATGTGGCGCAGTCGGCTGCGGCCTCGTTCAACCCGGCGCACCGGATCATCGACCAGCATTGCGAGGCGCCGGTGATGTACCGGATCCGCAAGCGGGCCGAGGCGCAGGAAGACGCGATGGAGCTTTACCGCCGGCTCCGTCTGCCGAACCCGCAGGAGATCGGCTTCCGCTATCCGCACCAGGTCTCGGGCGGCCAGCTTCAGCGCGCGATGACGGCGATGGCGATGGCCTGCCGGCCGGACCTGATCATCTTCGACGAACCCACCACCGCGCTGGACGTCACCACCCAGATCGAGGTTCTGGCGGCGATCCGGGACATCGTCGACCAGTTCGGCACCGCGGCGATCTACATCACCCATGACCTTGCCGTGGTGGCGCAGATGGCCGACCGCATCAAGGTGCTGCTCAACGGCGACGAGGTCGAGGAGGCGCCGACCGCCGAGATGCTGGAGGATCCCCAGGCGGACTACACCCGCAGCCTCTGGGCGGTGCGCAGCTATCAGCGGCCCGAACGGACGCGGCCCGGCGACGCCACCCCGCCGGTGATCGCGGTCGAGGCGGTCAATGCCGCCTATGGTGGCACGCCGGTGCTGGCCGGGGTGTCGGTCGAGATCCATTCCGGGATGACCGTGGCGGTGGTGGGCGAAAGCGGGTCGGGCAAGTCGACGCTGGCGCGCTGCATCACCGGGCTGTTGCCGCCGCAGGCGGGGCGCATCCTGTTCGAGGGCCGGCCGCTGGCGCCGCATTTCCGCCAGCGCAGCAAGGACGAGCTGCGCCAGGTGCAGATGATCTACCAGATGGCCGATACCGCGCTGAACCCGCGGCTCAGGGTCGCCGAGATCATCGGCCGGCCGGCGCAGTTCTATGGCGGGCTCCGGGGCGAGGCGCTGCACGACCGGGTGGACGAGCTTCTGGGCCTGATCGAGCTGGACCACGCGAAGTTCCGCAACCGCTTCCCGGCCGAGCTGTCGGGCGGCCAGAAGCAGCGCGTCGGCATCGCCCGGGCGCTGGCGGCGGGGCCGCGCTTCATCATCTGCGACGAGGTGACCAGCGCGCTGGACCAGCTGGTGGCGGAAGGCATTCTGAAGCTGCTCGACCGGCTGCAGCGCGAACTGGGGCTGGCCTACCTGTTCATCACCCACGACCTCGCCACGGTGCGCGCGATCGCCGACGAGGTGGTGGTGATGCAGAAGGGAAGGGTGGTCGAGCAGGGCCCGAAGGACGAGATGTTCCGCCCGCCGCACCACCCCTATACCGAACTGCTGTTGTCCTCGGTGCCCGAGATGGACCCGAACTGGCTGACCACGCTGCTCGAGGAACGCGGCGTGGACCTTGGCGGCGGGACCGCAAAGGCCTGAGCGGGGCAGGGGCCGCGCCCGGAACCGCGCCCCTGCCGTTTCACTCCACCGCGGCGCGGTACCAGGCGGCGAGGGTCTGGCGTTCCTCGGGTTCGATGTAGGTCAGGTTGGCCGGCGGCATGGCGTGGGTGATCCCGGCCTGAAGGTAGATCGCGCGGGCATTGCCGGCGATGTCGGCGTCGGTCTCCAGCAGCACCGCCTTGGGCGCGTGGCGGATCCCCTCCCACATCGGCTCGCGGGCGTGGCACATGGAGCAGCGGCCCAGCACGATGTCGCGGGCATCCTCGAAGCCGGGGGCGGCGGCGAAGCGCGCCTCGTAGTCGGTCACGGTGGCCGCCTCGGCCTCGTCCACCGCGCTGACCGGCGCCGCCGACGAGAGCCAGACCACGATCAGGAACAGCACCACCGTCACCGGCCAGGTCCAGACCGGGTTGCCGGTGCCGGCGTGGCGGGTGTTGAAATAGTGCCGGATCGTTACCCCCATCAGGAACACGAAGGCCGGGATCAGCCAGGCGTTCGGCGTCGCGAAGGCGAGCGGATAGTGGTTCGACAGCATCAGGAAGATGACCGGCAGGGTCAGGTAGTTGTTGTGGGTCGACCGGAGCTTGGCGATCTTGCCGTATTTCGGATCCGGGCTGCGCCCGGCCTTCAGGTCCGCCACCACGATGCGCTGGTTCGGCATGATGATGAAGAACACGTTTGCGGTCATGATCGTGGCGGTGAAGGCGCCCAGATGCAGCATCGCGGCGCGGCCGGTGAAGATCTGGTTGTAGCCCCAGGACATCACCACCAGCAGGACGAACAGCAGCAGCATCAGCCGCACCGGGGTCTCGCCCAGCCGCGACTTGCACAGCCGGTCATAGACCAGCCAGCCGATGGTCAGCGACAGGGCCGAGATGGCGATCGCCTGCCACACCGCCAGATCCGCCTTTTCGGGGTCGATCAGATAGATCTGCGCCCCGGCCCAGTAGACGATCATCAGCAGCGTCGCGCCCGACAGCCAGGTCCAGTAGCTTTCCCACTTGAACCAGATCAGGTGGTCGGGCATCCGCGCCGGCGCCACCAGGTACTTCTGGATGTGGTAGAAGCCGCCGCCATGGACCTGCCATTCCTCGCCATGGGCACCGGGGGGAAGGTCGGGTGTCTTCTTGAGCCCAAGGTCCAGCGCGATGAAATAGAACGACGACCCGATCCAGGCGATCGCGGTCACGACATGAAGCCAGCGGACCGCAAAGCCCAGCCACTCCCACAAGATCAGGTAGTCCAGCATCACGCGCGTCTCCCGGCGGTCTCTGCCGCCACCCTAGGCGGCGCCCTGCCGCATCGGTAGACCCTTTGGGGGTACGTCAGGTGCAATCGCCGGCAAAACGGGCAGATCCCGCCGGCGCCGCCGCATCCTGCGCCGACTTGGGCGGCTCAGCTGCCGCGATAGGTGGCATAGCCGAAGGGCGAGAGCAGCAGCGGCACATGGTAATGGCTCGGCTCGCTCATCCCGAAGCGCAGCGGGATCTGGTCCAGGAACAGCGGCTCGGCCCCGGCCTGGCCGGTGGCGCGGATGTAGTCGCCGCAGAAGAACACCAGTTCGTAGGTGCCGGGCTGAAACGCCGTCTCGGGCAGGATCGGCGTGTCGGTGCGCCCGTCCGCATTGGTCACCGCCTCGGCGATCTTGCGATGCGCATTGCCCGAGACGCGGTAGAGCGCGATCTTGATCCCCTCGGCCGGGCAGCCGCGGGCGGTGTCGAGGACGTGGGTGGTCAGGTAGCCGGACATCGGTCCCTCCGTTCGTCAAATCGGTGGCACGCGGCGGGAAATTGGGATTACCTCCCTCCCGGACGCAACGCCGCCGTGCCTTCCGAATGACCGGCACGGCTCTGTTCCGGACTACAGTCAAGCGAACCGGAGGGACAAGTGAGCAGATATCCCCGCGACATGGGCGGCTACGGGCCGGTGGTGCCGGCAGCCGGCTGGCCGGGCGGCGCGAAGATCGCGATCTCGCTGGTGCTGAATTACGAGGAAGGCGGCGAGAACTGTATCCTGCACGGCGATGCGGCGTCGGAAGCCTTCCTGTCCGAGATCGTCGGCGCCCAGCCCTGGCCGGGCCAGCGCCACTGGAACATGGAATCGATCTACGAATACGGCGCAAGGGCCGGGTTCTGGCGGCTGCATCGGCTGATGGGCGACCTGCCGGTGACGATCTACGGCGTCGCCACCGCGCTGGCGCGCGCGCCCGAGCAGGTGGCGGCGATGAAGGCGGCCGGCTGGGAGATCGCCAGCCACGGGCTGAAATGGATCGACTACCGCGACATCCCCGAGGACGAGGAGCGCGCCCATATCGCCGAGGCGATCCGCCTGCACACCGAGGTGGTGGGCGTCCCGCCGGTGGGCTGGTACACCGGGCGGACCTCGATCAACACGGTGCGGCTGGCGGCCGAGACGGGGGGCTTCGCCTATGTTTCCGACACCTACGACGACGATCTGCCCTACTGGAAACGGGTCGGCGGGCGCGACCAGCTGATCCTGCCCTATACGCTCGACGCCAACGACATGCGCTTCGCCACACCCCAGGGCTTCAACGCGGGCGACCAGTTCCTCGCCTATCTGAAGGACAGCTTCGACGCGCTCTATGCGGAAGGCGCGGCCGGGTCGCCGAAGATGCTGTCGATCGGCCTGCATTGCCGCCTGATCGGTCGGCCGGGGCGGGTGCTGGCGCTGCAGCGGTTCCTCGACTATGCGCGGGGGCACGAGGGCGTCTGGTTCGCCACCCGCGAACAGATCGCCGCGCACTGGGCGGCAACCCATCCGCCGGTGGCCTTCGCGCGGCCCTCGGAGATGGACGAGGCCGCCTTCGTCGCCGCCTTCGGCTCGATCTACGAGCATTCGCCCTGGGTCGCCGAACGCGCCTTCCGGCTGGAGCTGGGTCCGGCCCATGATTGCGCCGCCGGCATGGCCAATGCGCTGGCCCGGGTGTTCCGCTCGGCCAGCGAGGCGGAACGGCTGGGCGTCCTGACCGCCCATCCCGATCTGGCCGGCAAGCTGGCCCTGGCGAAGCGGCTGACCGCCGAGTCGACCGCGGAACAGGCCTCGGCCGGGCTGGATGCGCTGACCGACGGGGAACGGGCCGAGTTCACCGCCCTGAACGATGCCTATGTGGCGAAGTTCGGCTTTCCCTTCATCATCGCGGTGCGCGACCACGACAAGGCCTCGATCCTCGCCGCCTTCCAGCGCCGGATCGACCACGACCGGGCGACCGAGTTCGCGGAAGCCTGCCGGCAGGTCGAGCGCATCGGCGAGCACCGGCTGAAGGCGATGCTGCCGCGATGAGCCGCGAGATCGTGATGCGGCCTCTGACCGCGGCCGCCTTCGCGCCCTTCGGCGATGTGCTGGAGACCCGCGGCGATCCCGACCGGATCATCAACCAGGGCTTCTGCGGCCGCTTCCACGACCGCGCCCGGCTGGAATTCGGCTCGGGGCGCGCCGGGATCAGCCTGTTCGACGCCAGGCCGCGGACGCTGCCCTTTACCCTCGACATGGTGGAACGCCATCCCGAGGGCAGCCAGGCCTTCGTGCCGATGACCGGGCACCCGTTCCTGGTCATCGTCGCCGCGGACGAGGGCGGGGTGCCGGGGCGGCCGCTGGCCTTCCTGACCGCGCCCCATCAGGCGATCAACCTCTACCGCGGGACATGGCACGGGGTGCTGACGCCGCTCCATGCGCCCGGCCTCTTCGCGGTGGTGGACCGGATCGGCGAGGGCAGCAACCTTGAGGAACACTGGTTCGCCGAGCCTTGGACGGTGGTGCCGGCCTCGGCCTGAGTCGGGTCGTCAGATCGCCAGGGGCGGCGTGGTGCCCGACCGCTCCAGCCGCCAGGACGCGGTCCAGGCGCCGGCGCGGCGCTCCAGCACCAGATAGTTCCGTTCGGCGGTGTAGATGCCGCGCTGGCCGGGCAGGGGGTGCAGCCGGATCGGGTGACGCTTCAGCGGCGCCTCGCCGAAACGGGCGAGCAGACCCAGCGCGCGGGCATAGCCTTTCGGCGGTGCCGGATGGGCGATGCCCGAGGCGACAAGCTGGTGGATCGGCCCGGTCGCGCTGGCCAGCGTGCCCCTAGTGGCCAGATGGATTTCTCCCGACACGAAGGTGACCTCGCTGCCGCGCCAGTGCAACGCCAGCGCGGCGCACAGGAAGTCCTGCCATTCGGCCCGGTGGGCGCGGCTCTGCCACTGGTCGCGCAGGTCGTCCTCGTACGTCTCGAACCACGGCGTGCGCTGCATCCAGGATTCGACCAGGCTCAGACGTGGCCCGATCGCCGGCACGCTGGACAGGATCAGGGTCCGCTCCTGCGCCGGCAGGGCGATCGCGCTGCGATAGGCCGCCCAGCCCCGGGAACCCATCACCCGCTCGGGACGGCGTTCCGAGCGCAGGTCCGGCGCGATGATCCTGAGCCCCGGCAGCGCCACCTGCCAGCCCAGCGAGGTGCCCGACGGATCGATCACGGCCGCCGGCAGCCGGTCGGGCGTGGCGCCCATCTGGAACAGCAGGAACATCCGCCGCGCGACCGCGAACAGGACCCGGCCCTGGGGTGAATCCAGGATCGCCGGTTTCAGCGAACCCCAACCGTCGCAGATGTCGTGGTCGTCCCACATCGCCAGCGACGGCACCCGGGCGGCGAGGACGGCAAACCCGGGCTGGGCCAGCAGCCTGAGATACCGGTCGGCAAATTCCCTGGTCAGGCAGCGCTGCAAATCCTCCAGTGCCTCAAGCGCGGGGTCGGGGTCCAGGTGGCGCGGCCAGCCGGCGGTCAGGGGATGGTGGTCGGTCGCCTCGTCGGCATAGATCTGGTCGCCGCCGTGCAACAGCAATTGGAACGGCGCGACCCGGTGTTCGGCCGCCAGCCGGTCCCACATGGCATTGCGCTCGGCCGGCTGGCGATGGTGGTCGCCATGCTCTTGCCCGTTGCAGGCGGCGTAGGCGACCCGAAGGTCGCCGTCGAATCGGGTGTCGACCGCATAGATCGCGTCGCCGACGGCATAGACCGCCGTGGCGCCCAGGGTCAGGCAGACGTCATAAAGGTGGATGTCCGATCCGGCCAGCGTCGCGGCCAGTCGGCGCTGCGCCAACCTGTCCCCGACTGCGACTTCGGGCGGCGGCAAACCTGTCGGCACCGCGACCAAAGCGGTCAGCTCCAGCTGGCTGTCCGTCCTGCGCTTAAAGTGCAGCACCGGGCCGATTGTTCCGTCACGTTGAGGTTCTGGAGCCTCGGTCATGATTCTGTTCCGACAGCCGCGCCGCGACACCGGTTTCGGACCCGCAGCTTGGGGCACAGCCCGGAAGGGTGATGCCCCACTTCGACCTTTTTGACCATGGGGTGTCGCGGTTCATCCGTCGCATTGACTGGGAATTTCCCGCAAAGGGGGCTTGCCGAAGGCGCTGCGCACAAATGGGGCAGAACCTTTGCCGAAAGGATCGGATTTCCGGTCGAAACGGGGTTGCGATTGTCCTTATGCTTCGTCTATGGGATCCCGCCCTATGGGGAGGTGGCGCCGGATGGCAGCCGCCGCACGAATTGGTTGGGACAGTGTGTTTGCCGGGTGAGTTTCCGGGGAACCGGATCGATTTTCGTATGACGAGAGGTGGCTCGTGGGCTTTCGGATTGCCATGGTTGCAACTGTATCAGGGAGACCGCCTGCCGGAGATCCGGCTGCGTCCCGGCACAGCGGGTTACCGGCCGCGCTAAAGGCCGCCGATGTCCTATCCATGTTTCCGGTCTCTATTCGGCGTCCGAGCGGGCGACTGGACCCATGACCACACAGGTGACACAACTTGAAGCACAACTTTTGGTTGATTGCAAGGCGTTGCTTGGCGAGGGGATTCAGTGGAACCCCGCGCGCCGCCGGGTTTACTGGACCGACATCAAGGGGAAGTGCCTGTGGTCCTGCCGCGATGACGGAAGCGAGCCGGCGCGCATGGACCTGGAGGTGGGATTGTGTTCGTTCGCCTTCTCGGATGACGGGCGCATCCTTGGCGCCTTCGAGGACGGGCTGAGCTGGCTTGACCCGGTCACCGGACGGCGCGCGCTGTTCGAACGCTATCAGCCCGGAATGCCCGGCACCCGGATGAACGACGGGGCGCTGGACCGCATGGGGCGATTCGTGGTCGGCGGCATCGACGAGGCCGACCTCGCGCCGATCACCCCGGTCTGGTCGGTCGACCGGGGCGACGTGCGGGTGATCCTCGATGGTATCGCCTGCGCCAACTCGACCGCGTTCTCGATGGATGGTTCGCGGATGTATTTCGCCGACAGCCCCACAGGCGAGATTCAGGTCTTCGACTACGATACCGCCCGTGGCGTTCCGTCGAACCGCCGGGTCTTCGTCCGGCTGCGGCCGTCGGAAGGGGTGCCCGACGGATCGATCACCGATATCGAGGGCGGGTTGTGGAATGCCCAGTACGGCGGCGGCGCTGTGCAGCGGTTTCTGCCCGATGGCCGCCGAGACCTTCGCGTCACCGTGCCCGCGCCGAACGTGACCAGCTGCGCGATCGGCGGACGGCGTTATCGGCGGATGTTCATCACCACCGCTCGGCAGGACATGACGCCGGATGCCCTGAAGGCCTGGCCGCTGGCGGGCGGGGTGTTCTGGGTGGACCTGCCGGTGAGCGGCTTTCCGGTGGGGACCTACCGGCGGTGACCGGGACGCTCGGCCGCGGCGGCGCCGATGGCGGGACTGAAGCCATTGCGAAGCAGCGGACCAGTTTAATCGGACATCAACCTTAACGCGGCTATTGCGCTGAAGGACCCCTTCCAGCGGAGAAGCCGCCATGTCCCGATCCAGATCCTACCCGCACCGTCCGGCTCGCGGCGGCTTCCAGCAGCTGTGGCAGCACGGCCGGGCCGCGGTTCTTGCCGCCGGAATTGGCGTCGCCGGTCTTCTGCCGGCTGCGGCCGGGACGGTCCTGGCGGTCGGCGACGTGAACGCGGCGCGGACCGGCAATCTGGCGCTGTTCACCAACCTGCTCGGCGATGCGACCGATGTGCTGTTCTCGCGCAGCGGCACCACGGTCAATGCCGTGTGGCAGGCGTTTCGTGCCGCCCCGGGCGTGACCGCGGTACAGGACGGCCAGACCCTGACCGAGACGCTGCTGGACGGAGTGGACCTGCTGGTTCTGTCGGCCGGCTTCGACAAGGTGATGACGTATTCCGACGCCGAGATGGCCGCGGCGGCGGCCTTCCTGTCCGGTGGCGGGCGCCTGCTGCTGGTCGCCGAAGCCCAGAACCAGACCGCGATTGCCAGCTACAACGCGGTGTTGGCGCGGCTCGGCACGACGATCCGGTTCACCGGGACGCGGATCGCAAGTTCCGAGACCGTCGCGGTCGCCCCCGGTGATCCGCTGCTCGGCGGTCTGACCAGCTTCGCCGTGTCCAAGTACGACACTCTTGCGGGGGGTACGGCACTGATCTCGGGGGCGGGCGGTCCGGTTGTCGCGGCCGAGACCCTGCCGAATCTTGCGCCGGTCGGGATCCCTGGCGGCCTGCCGCTGACCGCCAGCGCCGTCGCGCTGCTTCTGGTGCTCCGCCACCGCCGCGCAACGGGTCCGGCGGGCGCGTGATTTCCGTTGGCGCGGCGGGGTGTTCTGCCTAGAGTTCGGCATGGTCCGCCGCCGCGACAGTCACCCTGACGAGGCCGGGCCGGACGCGGCGCCGGACGGCCCGCCCGGCTTCTACGACCGGGACCAGGCCGGGGACGACGCGCTCTGGTTCCTGCCCGATCCCGCCGACGAGGATGCATCGGCGGCGGCCGGTCCGCCGTGGCGGCGGCAGCGCCGCAGCGAGATCGTCCCGACCGCGGCCGACTGGGCCGCGGCCGAAGCAGCTCTTGCCGTACCCCTAGCCAAAGCCGCGCTGGTACTGGGCGCGCTGGATGAACGGGTGCGCCTGTCATCCCCGGGGCTGCGCCGGCGGCTGGTCTGTCTCGAGGTCTCGGAACTCAGCTGGCATCTGGGCGACCGGGTGACGGTGGACCGGCTGGCGCTCTATCTCGTCCACCGGCTGGCCGCCACCGACGAGGACGCGCAGTCGCTGTCCCGCGCGGCCTGGGCAGTGCGGCGGCTGGAGCGCGCACAGGCGCCGGATCTGGACGCTATTGCCGGCTTCCTCGACCGCGAGGCCGCGGTGGACCGGCCGCAGCACGACCTGATGTCGCGCCCCACCGGTGCCGAATTCGCGGCCCTGGCCGACGCCTGGCGGGTCGAGGTGGCCGCGGGCGACCGGTTGCATCCGCTGACCCGGGCCGCACTGGCCTGGCAGGGGTGGCGCCGGCACGGGTTGTCGGGCGATTCGGCGATGATCGAGGGCGCGGTGCTGGCGGCGCGGCTCGCGGGCGGCGCCCTCCGCCCCGGCGGGCTGGGCTTTGTCCCGGTCGCCCTGGGCGGCAGCGCGCCCCTGCGCCCGACCGGCCGGGTGGACGAGGCGCTGGCCGCCTGGCTGCAGGGGATCGAGGCCGCCGCGCTGCGCGGCCTGATGGAATGCGACCGCATCGACCGCTGGGCGCGCGAGGCCGCGGCGCGCACCGGCGACATGTCCGGCCGCACCCCGGCGCGGCTGATCGCGGCCCTGCAGAAATGGCCGCTGGTCTCGGCGCCGATGCTCGAGACCGAGACCGGCGCCTCGCGCGCCGCGGTCCAGCGCAACATGACGAGGTTCGAGGATCTGGGCCTGGTGGACGAGGTCACCGGCCAGAGCCGGTTCCGGTTCTGGCGCCTGGCCCTGACGACGCCGGGGGCGCTGTCACAGGTCGGTTGACAAATCCGACAAAAACGCTCAAGCAAAGACCATGCCCAGCCACCCGCGACGGGGAGCCCGGTTGCCATCGCCATGGAGCCTGAGCATGAACCTTACTTCCCGTCCGCCCGGGCCGGTTTCCGGCACGGTGGCTTCCGTTCCTCGCCGGAGCGGCGAGGTGCCCCGATGAACGCCCGGCCAGTCCTCGGCCTGCCGCTGCGTCCTTGCGCCGGTTCGGGACCGGTGGCGCCCGTCGAACCGGCCGACCTGCCGCCGGTCCACGACGCGCGCCACCTCACCGAGGGCGGAACCACCGCGGTGATCGTGCTCGACGGCAAGAGCTACGTCCTGCGCATCACCCGCGCGGGCAAGCTGATCCTGACCAAATGAGCGCGCCCTCGGATCTTCGCGGCGCGACACCGGTCGGCGCGCTCGACGCGCTGCCGCCGGCCGAAGCCGCCGCGGTGCGTTGGCTCAGGCTCTGGTGCGAGGGACCGGACGGCTGGGCGGCCATGCGGGCCGAGATGGACGCATTGGTGGGGGTGCGGCGCGCTGCCGCCCTGGCCGAGACCTTCGACCTGACCTGCCGCCTGACGCTGGAGTTCCGCCGCCGCCCGCTGATGCGACACGCCGCCGCCTGTCCCTGCCTCGGCGCCGACGAGGCGGCTTTCGCCCATTTCCTGACCCTTGCCGGGATCGGCGAACGGGAAGAGGCGATGCTGGTCGCCATCCTTCTGGTCCGGGCCGATATGGCGCCGGTGCTGGTCGATACGGCGGGCCGCGCCGGGCTGGCGATCCATCGCGCTGTCCTGGCTCAGGGTGACAGCCGCGCGCAGGGCTGGGCACACTGAATCCGCCAGCGACGGGCGGTGACCGCCGCGGTGCGGCAGTGCGCCATGCTGCGTCGCAAAAATTTGCCTTTCAAAATTGCCGGTGCAGCGCCTAGATCACCGCAATTACTGAGAGGGCCAGAAATGAAGCGGGCGATCAAACCGGCCGATGCCGCGGCCATGATCCCGGACGGCTCGACCGTCCTGATCGGCGGATTCATGGGGGTCGGTTCGCCGCACCGGATGATCGACGCGATGGTCGAAGCCGGCGTGAAGGGGCTGACAGTCGTCGCCAACGATTGTGCCAAGCCCGGCTTCGGCATCGGCAAGCTGGTCACTGCCGGCGCCGTGGCCCGGGCGATCGTCTCGCATATCGGGCTGAACCCGGAATGCCAGGCCAAGATGATCTCGGGCGAGATCGCGGTCGAACTGTGTCCGCAAGGCACGCTGGTGGAACGTATTCGGTCCGGCGGCGTCGGTCTGGGCGGCGTGCTGACCGCCACCGGCCTCGGCACCTCGGTGCAGGACGGCAAGCAGACCATCGAGATCGACGGCCGCACCTTCCTGGTGGAAAAGCCGATCCGCGGCGACTTCGCGCTGATCGCCGCGCGCCAGTCGGACTATCTCGGCAACCTCGAATATTCGCTGACCGCGCACAATTTCAACCCGATCATGGCTCTGGCCGCCGATGTGGTGATCGCCGAACCCCAGCACATCGTGCCGGTGGGGGTGATCCCGCCCGATTCGGTGAAAACGCCGGGAGTGCTGGTGGATCACGTCCTGGAAAGGCCGCACTGATGGATGCCAAGGAAATCATCGCCCGTCGCGTGGCGCTGGAAGTGAAGCCGGACACGCTCGTCAACCTCGGCTTCGGCCTGCCGTCGATGGTGGCCAACCACCTGCCGCCCGACGTTCATGTCTTCTTCCAGGCCGAGAACGGCGTCATCGGACTTGGCGCCCGTCCGCCCGAGGGTATGGAGG
>JBGAOK010000056.1:0-22257 GCA_044221805.1 Meridianimarinicoccus sp. | reverse complement strand
GAGTCGGCGAAGATCGCGGCGCCCGCCGCTCCCGAACCTACCGAGCTGGACGTTGCTGGCATTGCTTCAGTCTCCTTGATCTTGTTTTTCGGTCACGCGCCTAGCGATCGGCCACGAACTCATGCGGCCGATGAACCGGAAGACGGCGTGAACTTGTCGAAGAAGATTCGCTCGAGCTCGAAGTCGTTCATGAACAGAACGGGATTGAGCGCATCGATCATCGGTGGCGGGCCGCAAGCATAGACGTCACCGTTGCCGGCGATGTCCAGTCGCTTGAGCCAGTCGCTCACCCGCTCGTGGACGAAGCCGCGCTCGCCCTGCCACGACCCGTCGTCCGCCTCATGCGACAGCACCGGCACGAAGGTCAGCGTGGGATAGGCCTCGGTGAGGTCCGAGAGGCGCTCGAGATGGAACAGGTCCCGCTGCGTGCGGGCCCCATAGAACAGATAGACCGGCCGGTCCTCGCCACTGGCCAGATGGTCGTGCAGGATGGACCAGATGGGCGACAGGCCCGACCCGGCTGCCACCAGGATCAAGGCTCCTTCGCGCTCTTCGCGCCGGAAGCAGGTGCCGTAGGGTCCGACGATTCCGACGTCGGCACCGACGGCGATGCCGCCGCTGTCGAGCTGGCCGGAGAATTTTCCCTCGGGGTATTTCTTGATGATGAAGGAGAGTCTTTTGGTTTCGCTCGGCGGATTTGCCATGGAGAACGAGCGCGTAATCGTCTCCCCTTCTTCGGTCGTGACCGTGATGTCGACATACTGGCCCGCCCAGAACTTCATCGGCTGGTCGATCTCGATCTCGATGCCACGGATGTCGTGGGTGAGCTTCTCGAAACGGACGATCGTGCCGTTGAAATTCTTGACGGCGATGGCCTTCGCCAGCAGCTCCTCGTCGTAGTTCAGCAGCTCGACCTCGATGTCGCTCTGCGGCAAGGACCGGCAGAGCAGGATGTGGCCGGACTCCCGTTCCAAGTCGTTGAGCGCGAAGGTCGAGTAGCGCAGCAGATCGACCTCACCTTCCAGCAGCACGCACTTGCAGGCCGAGCATTGCCCTTCCTTGCAGCCATGCGGCAAGGCGATCCCCTGGCGAAAGGCGGCGTTGAGGACGGTCTCGCCCTCTTGGATGTCGAACTCCACGTCGACCGGCGCCAGACGTACGGTGTACGTGTCGCTCATCGGTCCCCCAAATCTCCGGCCCGGCGGGCAGGTGGCGGAAAGGGTGGGGGCCGCGGACGGCCCCCACAGCTCGGCGCGGCTAGTTGCAGGGATTGATCGTGAAGCCCGCCCGATACTCGGCGAGGTGCTGCTCGCGCTGCTCGGGCGACATCTCGCGCAGCAGCGTCAGCGGCGAGAGCAGGGTGTGGCCGCGGACGTCGTCCAGGGTCCACATGTCCTTGTCGTCGAAGCGCAGGTGCGGCTGCGGGACCAGCGTCTTGCCGTCGGAACGGACGAAGTTCAGGTCCTTGATCGCGTCGGCCAGATCCCAGCCGTGGTAGAGCGTCTCCCACTCGCGCTTGCCGCTGAACCGACCCATCGCCGGCGTGGGACGACCCTGATACTCCTCGGCGAACGCCTCGACGGCGGTCCACCGGTCGAGCTCGTGCGCGAAGGTGTGCAGCTTGCCGTCGATCTCGTCGACGACGATGTCCTCGCGAATCAGGCAGGGGACGAGGCAGCTCCAGCAGCGGTGCGGGTAGACGTAGCCGACCTCCTCGTTGAAGGTGATCACCTTCTGGCCGGGCCGGCTCAGCTTGGCGTACCACTTCCAGAACTCGCCGAACTCGTCGTACCAGCCCGGATACTTACGCTCGAACCACTCGAAGTCCTTCTCGGTCTGCGCCTCGATCCGCCAGAAGTTGACCGGCCAGCCGACGGCGAAGAACTGCGCCACCTTGTGGACGTACTTCTTCTCGGTGATCCGCCGCCACGCCTCGTGGACGTCGTCGTGGTGCACCTTGATGCCGTACTTCTCGAGCGGCAGCATGTAGGTGCGGTAGTAGTCCTCGAAGATCCAGCGGTGCCACATTTCCGCATAGGACTCCTTGTCCTTGTCGCGGTTGGTGGTGCCGTATTCGATGAAGGTGCCGATGGCAGCGTCGACGATCGCGTGGTTCTGCCAGAAGGCATAGCGCAGGTCGCGTTCCAGCAGCAGGTGGTTCTCGGGCTCCTTCAGGGCGGCCATCAGCATCGAATGGCCGTTGCCGATGTGCCGGCTTTCATCCGACTGCACCGACAGGAACACGGTCGGCAGCGCATAGTCGCCGTTGCGGGCGGCTTCCGACGGCATCGCGACGAACAGCGTATTGGTGAAGGCGGTCTCGGCAACCACGGTCAGGTACATGCAGGCGGCGGTCATGGTGTCGCCGGTGATGAAGCCCTCGCCGAACTGCCGGCCGATCGTGGTGGCGTAGCACTTGCCGAAGGCTTCCTCGGTAATGTCGAACCCGGCCGGGTCGATGTAGTTCTCCATGTACCATTTCTTCAGGTTCATCTGGATCGTCGAGTGGCGGAACTCGTCGACCATCTGCATGGTGAAGCCGGTGCGCAGATCCTCGCCCGGCGCCAGCCGGCCGACCATGGCCATCGACCGCGCGGCCGAGATTTCCGGGAACGGGATGATCGCCAGGAACAGCTTCATCCATTCGACCCAGCGCGGTTCCACGTTGCGGAACATGTCGCCCCGGAGCGCGGCGTCCAGCGCGCCGTAGACGCGGTTGTCCTTTTCCTCCTGCATCGGGAAATAGGACCGCAGCACCTGCTTCATCGGATCGCGCGGTGCCTTGGTGATCTTGTAGTCGGTGGGGAAGGTGTTCGCTTCCTGCACATAGGACGGGTTCCATCCCAGATCGGCGATCTTCTTCGTCGCCTCCCCGACGGAGATCCCGCGCTGGGACGTGATCTTGTTAAGCGTCAAAGACGTCATGCCATGAGCCTCCTTGCATGGGCCGGTTCCGGTCGGCGCCGGTCGGCCTTTGGCGGTGGTGCCGCCCGGTTTCCCTTGGTGACCCTCGGCGCAGCGGTATCGCGCCTCGGGCGGTCTGGTTCACGGCAAAGGTTCTGGTCGGTGCCGGGTCGCCCTCGCGGGTCAGTCCTGCCGTTGCGGCGCGGACGGGCCTGCGGCGTCCTCGGTCCTCCCATCCTTCGTTCTTGTCGCGTCCCGATGTGTCCGGGCCGGCTTCTTCTGCCCCCCTAGACGCAAGACCCGTGCCCACGGCGGCCTGAAGCCACGTCTTTCCCGGATCTTTTCCGGCGACCGGACAGCAAGTATTTGATCAGGCATAAAAAGATTTTTTCCGTTCGTTTGGCGAAACGGCGCGGCGCGGCACCGGCGCAGGGGAAGCGGCGCGGTCCGGCCGGCTTCGGGCGTTACAGGTGTAAGTTCCGGGTGTTGCGCCGCGGACGCAAAAGAAAACACGCCGCATTGCGGAATACGGATGCCCCTTGAACGGAATGCGGCCGTTTCGATGCGGGCCGGTGATTCGCGCCGCCCGTCGGCTGATCAGGCACACGCATAGCGGTAGCGTAACGAAATGAAACAGGTGTCTCACCGGCCTGTAATGGGCCGTTCCGGCTGTTAATGAGAAGGGCCGATTTTTCCGACTCCGGGCCATTCCGAAACGCGTCGCACAGGTTTTTCCTGCGCCCGGCGACTGCTAGATTCGATGGGCATTCCCTGCGGTCCCTTCTGCTCCAGCCCGGCCGGAAAACCCTTCCGCACCTGCAGAAAGCGCCGCCATCCTTTCCGGACAGTACCGAAATGACCCGATCGCCCCAAAGCCAGTTCGACCCGCCAAGCGCCTCGCGCCAGGTGGCTGAACAACTGGTGCAGCGCAGTCCGCAGGACCTGATCTTCGTGATGAAGTTCCTCGGCGAAAGCCAGTTGCTGCTGCACGACCATTTCCGCGGCTTCATCGCTGAGGAACTGGCCCGGCGCGGCGCGACGTTGGACCGCCACCCGCTGCTGCAATTGTTCATCGACGCCCACGCCAACGAGCTGCGCGAGTTCGTCTTCACCGGCGTGTCGCTGTCGCGCCAGTTCCGCCTGCCCGAGATCGAGACGCTGACCGGCGATGCCGAGGCGATCCTCAGGATTGACATCTGGGATGCGCTCGCCGGCCACATCGATCTGGCCTGCCGGCGCTTTGCCGACCAGGCCGACGCGATCCCGGCCCAGCTTGACCAGATGGAAGCGGCCCGCCGCGACCGCGGGAATGCCGGATGAGGTGTGGCCGCTCAGTTCGGCCGGGTCTGCGGCGGTGCCCCGGGCAGGAAGTCCCAGATCGCCGCCACGTCCTCGCGCAGCCGGCGGTGGGTCTCGGCCAGCACCGCATCGCGCTCGGCCTCGGGCAGCGCCGCAAGGGCGCGCTGGGTCTCGGCTACGGCGGCCGGATCGCCACCCGCGGCCGCTGCGGCCAGCTTCGCGCAGGCATGCTCGTCCCCCAACTGTGCAACAAGCGCAGCTGCCAGGGCGGCGAAGAAACGGGTCTCGGGCGGGGTGATCATCGCAGCCTCGCGCGCAGGGGGCCGGCCCGGATCGGTCCGGTCTGGCCGGCAGCCATAAGGGAGAGAACGATGAGCCGTCAATCGCGTCCCATCCCCGACATCCTGCGCGACCGGCTTGCGGTGGTCGGCCGGATCGCCGCGCGCAACGCCGAGCACCTGCGCCTGCTGCAGATCGCCGGCGGGTTCGAGATCGACCGCCTGCGCGCCGAACGCGACGGCGAGCCCCCGTCCGACAGCGAAGCCGCCGCCGAGGCGGCGATCGCCCATTCGCTCGACCTGCTCGACGCGCTGGAGGCCGAACTCGACAGCCTCGACCGCGAGCTGGCCGAGGCGACCAACCCCAGGGAACCCGACTGATGGACGATACGCTGACCCAACCCTCGCTGTTCGAGCTTCTGGCCCGGACCTGGCCGCTGGAGGGCGCCGTCGCGGCGCTGGCCTTCAACCGCGCGGAAACGGCGGTCGCCTTCGCCACCGCCGACGGCCGCGCCGCGGTGATGGCGCTGGCCGATGCCGAAACCCCGGGCAAGCGCGTCCGGATCGAGTTCGACACCGGCCGCACCACCATCCGCCCAAGGGTCAACCCGGTGCCCGCGCCGACCCTGGTCGGCCCGCTGACCGAAGGCCGGGCGCCGCTGCTGACCGCCTTCGGGGCGCAGGGCTTCTGCCTTGCCGCCGGCGACGGCAGCCTGCACCGGGTCACCGCGCGCGGCCAGTCGCTGCGCTTCACCCCGGCGGATCCCGCGCCGGTCTCAGCGCTGGCCGGGCACAAGGACAGCGAGGGGGTAGCGGTCGCCCGCGGCACCGCGCTGGCCCTGCTGGACGCGACCGGCGCCGCCACCGCGGCGGCCCGTCTCGACGGGCCGGTCGGGGTGATGGCCTTCTCACCCGACGGGCGGGTGCTGGCGGTTGGCGACGACAGCGGCGTCAGCCTGCTCGATGCGACCGCCGGGCTGCTCCCGCTGCGCCGGATCGCGCTGGGGGCCGGCGTCCTGTCGCTGGTCTGGGACCCGGCCGGCCTGACCCTGGCGGCGGGCTGCGCCGACCGCAGCGCGGCCGTGGTCCATCTGGCCGCCGGCGCCGCCGAGCCGGTTCACCGCCTCGGCGGCTTCCCCGAGCCGCCGCTTTCGCTGGCGTTCGCCCGGACCCCGCCGGCACTGATCGCCGGAGGCACCTATCGGGTGGCGGCATGGGCGCTTGGGGCCGACCGGCCGGATCCGATGAAGACCGGACGCGCCGGGCTGGTGCTGGTGGACCGGGTGGCCGCGAACCCCGCCCGCAAGGTCGTCGCCGCGGGCTATGCCAGCGGACTCGTGCTTCTGGCCCATCTGGGCGAGGCGGGCGAGGTGCTGCTGCGGTCCGGCACCACCGGACCGGACCGGGGCGTCACCACGCTCGGCTGGTCGGCCGATGGCCGCCACCTGGCGCTTGGCACCGCGGGCGGCGAGGCCGCCATCGTCACCTTCCCTGACCCGTTCTTCAAGTGACCCATAAAGTGAAGGAAACCGCCATGTCAGCCCAGCTTACCCCCGAGGAACTCAGCAAGGACCGCTACTTCACCCAGGTGGCCGAGATCGCCCAGCAGATGATGGCCGAACATGGCAAGGACTTCGCCATGGGCACGCTGGTCCTTGCCGCGCGCTGGATCGCCGAGGGCAGGATGGACCGGGCAAAGGCCAACTGATGCTTCGCCGCGCCCCCGCGCCACCCGGCACCACCCCGCGGATCGTCGTGCCGCGGGGCCGGCCCGGCGCCTGTTCGCCCTTCGGCAGGCAGGTGCCATGACCTTCGCGCTCAGGATCATCCAGAGCCAGCGCCTTGCCACCACGCCCCAGATGCGCCTGTCGCTGGACGTGCTGTCCATGTCGGCGGGCGCGCTGGCCGATCACGTCGCCGCCGAGGCGGCGGCGAACCCCTTCCTTCGGGTGCGCTGGCCGCAGGGCCTCACCCGGACCGGCGAGTTGCCCGACCGGCCCGCCGAATGCGGTCTCTATGCCCATGTGCTGGATCAGGTGCCGCTCTGCCTGCCGCGCGGGCGGGCACGGGACATCGCGGCGCATTTCCTCGATGCGCTGGAACCCTCGGGCTGGCTCGGCCAGACGGTCGCGCAGATCGCCCGCGCCGCCGGCTGCGGGCAGGCCGAGGCCGAGGCGGTGCTGGAAGGCCTGCAGCGGATGGAGCCGGCGGGGCTGTTCGCCCGCGACCTGCGCGACTGCCTGTGGCTGCAGGCCCGCGACCGGGGGCAGGACAGCGCCGCCATGGCCGCGGTGCTGGACCGCCTGCCGCTGGCGGCGGCGGGCGATCCGGTGGCGCTGGCCCGGCGATGGATCCGAAGCCCGGCGCCGCCTTCGCCAGCGACCCGACGCTGGCCCGGGCGCCCGACCTTGTGGTCCGGCGCGCGGCTGGGGACTGGCACGTCGCGCTGAACCGCAGCGACCTGCCCGAGGTCGCGGTCGCCCGCTGCCCGGCCGGGCTGGCGCTGGGGCCGGAAGCCGCCGAGGCGCAGCGCGCCGCGACATGGCTGCAGCGTGCCATTGCGCAGCGCCACCGCACCACGCTGGCGGTCGCGGCGGAACTGGTGCGCCGCCAGCGCGCCTTCCTGGACGATGGCCCGGCAGCTCTGCTGCCGCTGCGCCAGCGCGATCTCGCCGCGGCGCTGGGAATGCACGAAAGCACGGTCAGCCGCGTGGTCACCGGCCTGACCATCGCCACGCCGCACGGGGTCTTCCCGGTCAAGGCGCTGTTCCCCCATGCCAGCGGAGCCGATGGCAGCGGCCCCAGCGCGGCAGCGCTGGACGCCCGGATCGCCGCGCTGATCCGGGCCGAGGACCCCCTCGCCCCGCTCTCGGACGCTGCCCTGGCGGCGCGGCTTGGCGCCGAAGGGCTGGGGGTCGCCCGCCGTACCGTCACCAAGCACCGCGAGGCGCTTGGCCTGCCGCCGGCGCCCGCGCGGCGGGGCCCCCCGCCCCGCGGCCGGGGCCCGCGCCGGTGACCCGCTATCGAGGAGGAGGCGCTTCCATGTGCAAGCTCTTGACCGGACAGGACCCCGACGGCCACGTCCCGACCACGCGGCGGATCCGCATCAACGGCCACGGCACCAGCATCCGGCTGGAACAGGCGTTCTGGCGCGCGATCGACGGCATCGCCGCGGAACAGGGCCTGACCGTGCCGGCGCTGCTGACCCGGCTTCATGACGAGGTTCTGGACATCCATGGCGAGGTGCCGAACTTCACCTCGCTGCTGCGCTGCGCCTGCCTGATCCATCTGAGCAGCGATGCGCGGTTCGGCCGGGCGCTGCCGTGAACCCCGCCGCGGCGTGCTCAGCCGATGCGAGCGCCCTGCTGCTTGACCCTGCGGATCGGGATCGCGGATTCGATCGAGGCAACCCCCTCGACCCGGGTCAGCCGCGTGGTCAGGAAGCGTTCGTAATCCTCGAGGCCCCGCACCACCACGCGCAGCAGATAGTCCCGGCTGCCGGTCATCAGCCAGCAATCCACCACCTCGGGATACTGGCTGATCGCCGCTTCGAAGGCTTCCAGCTGGTCGATGACCTGCCGCGTCAGTTTCACCGAGACGAAGACCGAGAAGCCGAAGCCCAGCTTCGCCTCGTCGATCCGCGCGCCATAGCCGGTGATCACCCCGGCCTCTTCCAGCAGCCGGACCCGCCGGGCGCAGGGGGTCGGCGACAGGCCCACCCGTTCGCTCAGCACCTGCAGGGACAGGCGGGCGTCGCGCTGCAGTTCGCCAAGGATGCGCAAGTCCTTGGCGTCGAGATGGCGCGCGGAAGAGTCCATGGTGATTCCTGCCATTGATGTTCCGATTGATGGCTAGAACAGCCAAACTTGGTCGTCAACCTGGCGATCTTTGGCCGCGATCCGCATGACCTCTGGCGTATCCTGCGTGAAAGGAGAATCCGAGCCATGACCCTGATCGACCGACCCGCGCCGCAACCCCGCGACATCGACCCCGACGAAACCGCCGAATGGCTCGAGGCGCTGGATTCTCTGGTGCGGGTCGAGGGCGCGGAACGGGCGCAGTTCGTGCTGAACCGGGTGACCGATGCGGCGCGGCGCCTTGGCGTCCCCGCCGGCGGGCTGCCCTATTCCGCCTATCGCAACACCATCCCGCCCGAGCGCCAGCCGGTCTTCCCCGGCGATCCGGCGATCGAGGAGCGGATCACCTCGATCATCCGCTGGAACGCGCTGGCGATGGTGATGCGGGCCAACCGCGCCCATGGCGAACTGGGCGGGCACATCGCGTCCTTCGCCTCGGCGGCCGAGATCTTCGAGGTCGGCTTCAACCATTTCTTCCGCGCCGCCGACGGCGCCTCGCCCGGCGATCTGGTGTTCTTCCAGCCCCATTCCGCCCCGGGCGTCTATGCCCGCGCCTTCCTGGAAGGCCGGCTGACCGAGGCCGATCTGGCGAAATACCGGCAGGAGGTGCCGGGACCGGGGCTCTGTTCCTATCCGCATCCCTGGCTGATGCCGGATTTCTGGCAGCTGCCCACCGGGTCGATGGGGCTTGGCCCGCTCTCGGCGGTCTATCAGGCCCGCTTCCTGCGCTATCTCGCGGCCCGCGGCCTTGCCCGCACCGACGACCGAAGGGTCTGGGGCGTGTTCGGCGACGGCGAGATGGACGAACCTGAATCGGTCGCCGGCCTGACGCTGGCGGCGCGCGAGGGGCTGGACAACCTGACCTTCGTGATCAACTGCAACCTTCAGCGGCTGGACGGGCCGGTGCGCGGCAACGGCCAGATCATCCAGGAGCTGGAAGCCCTGTTCGTCGGCGCCGGCTGGAACGTCATCAAGGTGCTCTGGGGGTCAGAATGGGACGCGCTGTTCGCCCGCGACCGCAACCACGTCCTCTTGCGCCGCTTCGCGGAAACCGTCGATGGCCAGTACCAGGACCTGGGCTCCAAGGATGGCGACTACAACCGCCACAAGTTCTTCGAAGTGGATCCCGAAAGCGCCGCGCTGGTCCGCGACATGACCGACGACCAGATCCACCGCCTGAAGCGCGGCGGGCATGACATCGTGAAGCTGCACGCCGCCTTCGCCGCGGCAAAGGCCCACAAGGGCCAGCCGACGGTGATCCTGGCCAAGACCAAGAAGGGCTTCGGCATGGGCGGCGCCGGGGAAAGCCGGATGATCGCGCATCAGGCCAAGAAGCTGGATCTCGACGCGCTGCGCGGCTTCCGCGACCGCTTTGCCCTGCCCCTGACCGACGCCCAGGTCGAGGCGCTGGCGTTCTATCGCCCCGACGAGTCCGGGCCCGAGCTGCGCTATCTGCGCGCCCGCCGCGCCGCGCTTGGCGGCTTCCTGCCCCGGCGGGCGGCGATGGCGCGGGATCCGGCCCCGGCCCGTCCGGCGCTGGAGAGCTATGCCGGCTTCGCCCTGAACCCCGAGGGGCGCAGCATGTCCACCACCATGGCGGCGGTCCGGATGCTGGGCGGGCTGTTGCGCGACAAGGCCTTCGGGCCGCGCATCGTGCCCATCGTGGCGGACGAGGCGCGCACCTTCGGCATGGACAACCTGTTCCGCCAGATCGGCATCTATGCGCCAAGGGGCCAGCTCTATGAACCCGAGGATGCGGGGTCGATGCTCTATTACCGCGAGGCCGCGGACGGCCAGCTTCTGGAGGAAGGCATCACCGAGGCCGGCGCGATCAGTTCCTGGACCGCCGCCGCCACCGCCTATTCAGCCCACGGGGTCGAGCTGCTGCCGGTCTACATCTTCTATTCGATGTTCGGCTTCCAGCGCATCGGCGACCTGATCTGGGCCGCGGCCGACCAGCGCGCCCGCGGCTTCCTGTTCGGCGCCACGGCGGGGCGGACCACCCTGTCGGGCGAAGGGCTGCAGCATCAGGACGGATCGAGCCTGCTTTTGGCCGCCACGGTGCCGACCTGCCGCGCCTATGACCCGGCCTGCGCCGGCGAGGTGGCGGTGATCCTCGATCATGGCATGGCGCGGATGCTGGACGAGAAGCGCGACGAGTTCTTCTATCTGACCCTGATGAACGAGGCGCAGGAACAGCCCGCCCTGCCCGAAGGCGTGGCCGAGGGGATCGTCAGGGGGCTCTACCTGTTCGAACGCCTTGGTCCCACCGACGGGCTGCCGGTGCGGCTTCTGGGATCCGGGACGATCCTGGCCGAAGTCCGCGCCGCCGCCCGGATCCTGGCCGAAGACCACGGCATCGCGGTCGAGGTCTACAGCGCGACCAGTTATAGCGAACTGGCCCGGGATGCGGCGCGGGTGGAACGGCAGAACCGCCTGAGCGCCGCCCGCACGCCTGCGCGGTCCCATGTGGAGCGCCTGCTCGACGGCAGCGCCCCGGTGATCGCCGCCAGCGACCATGTCCGGGCGGTGCCGCAGCAGATCGCCCCATGGATCCGGGCGCGCTTCAGCGTGCTGGGGACGGACGGGTTCGGGCGGTCGTCGGACCGCACGTCGCTGCGACGCTTCTTCGAGGTCGACCGCGCCCATGTGGTCGCCGCCGCGCTGGAAGCCCTGGCCCGCGACGGGGCCCTGCCCTTCGAGACGTTCGAGGCCGCGCTTCAGGCCGGCGGGATCGACCGGGACGCGCCGCCGCCCTGGACGCGCTGAACCGCCGGGCCCGGCGCAGCCTCAGTTATAGCTGCGCCGGATGCCATAGACGCGCATCTTGCGATAGAGCGTCGGTCGCGAGATGCCGAGGCAGGCCGCGACCCGGGTCATGTTGCCCTGCTCCCGGGCGATGGTCTCGAGGATGGCGTTGCATTCCATCGCCTCGAGCCCCAGCGGCGACTGGCCCGGCCGCGCCGCAGGCTCGCCGGCCGGCAGGGCCTCGGGCCCGCGGGCGCCGGACAGTTCGGCCGGATAATCCTCGGGCTTCAGCATCCCGTCGCGGCTCAGCAACATCAGCCGTTCCACCATGTTGCGCAACTCGCGCACGTTGCCGGGCCAGTCATGGGCCTCCATCCGCCGCAGCAGGTCGTCGGGCAGCGCCACTGGCGCGCATTTCATCCGCCGGGCGAAATGATCGACGAAGTGCCGGGCCAGAAGCCCCACATCGCCGCGCCGTTCGCGCAGCGGCGGCACCGAAATGGCGATGGTCGAGATCCGGTAGTAAAGGTCGCTGCGGAAGCGTCCGGCGGCGATGGCGCCGCGCAGGTCGCGGTTGGTCAGCGCCACCAGCTGCACGTCGATCGGTCGGCGCCGGCTTTCGCCGATCCGGTAGACCGCGCGCTGTTCCAGCACCCGCAGCAGATAGGGCTGGATGTCCATCGGCATCTCGCCGATCTCGTCCAGACAGATCACGCCGCCATGGGCCAGTTCGAACTTGCCCGGCTTGCCCTCGCGGCTGGCGCCGGTGAAGGCGCCGGGGGCATGGCCGAACAGGTCGCTGCCGACCAGATCGCCCGAGATCGCGCCGCAGTTCACCGCCACATAGGGCGCCGGCGCCCGGCGCTGGCGCACGTCATGGACCAGCCGGGCGAACAGTTCTTTGCCGACCCCGGTCTCGCCCTGCACCAGGATCGAGGCGCCGGCCTCGGCGGCGCGCCGGGTCAGCTCGATCGCCTTCAGCAGCGCCGGGTCGCGGCCGAGGATCAGGATCGGGTCCTCGCCGGTGCCGGCGCGCGGCCGGATCGTGACTTCGGCCGCAGTCGAAGACGCCGCGGCGCGCGAGCGCCCGGGCAGCAACAGCGCCGCCCCCCTGAGCGCCCCGTCCAGTCGCAGCCCGCGGATCCCCGCCGGGCGGATCTCGCCCGGCAGCGCCGCCGCGATGTCGCTGTCCTCCATCCCTTCGGTCAGGCGCAGCAGTCGCTTGCCGATCTCCAGGTGCTCGGACGGCGGTGGCGAGGTCCGGTCGCCGACACGGCAGTCCACCACCCGGCCGAAGCGGTCGAGGATGACCAGGCTGTCGCCGGAACTGTCCGGGCGCAACAATTCTCGCGAGGCGTCGAGCAGGCGCAGGTGTTCGACCTTCTGCCCCTCGGCCAGCATGGTCTCGATCCCTTGCGCGGCGGCGATCAGCAGCGCAGTGTTGTGGGGCCGGAAGATGCCGGGCGGGCCCGACAGATCCACCAGCCCGATGATCGAGCCGTCGAAGGGATCGCGGATCGGCGCGCCCACGCAGGTCCAGTTCTGGATCCCCGAGCAGAAGTGCTCGGAGGCATGCACATGGGCGGGCTTGCCGGTCCGCAGCGGCGTGCCGATGCCATTGGTGCCGATCACCTCCTCGTTCCAGATGCCGCCGACTTCCAGATGGATCTGCCGCCCGGCATCCAGCGTGGCCGGGTCGCCCAGCGTCTCGATGATGGCGCCTTGCTTGTCGGTCAGGATCAGCATGACCCCGGCGTTTTCCAGCAGCGGTGCCAGCCGGGCGAAGACGCCGGCGGCGGCGGTCCTGAGTTCGCTCGAGTCGTGCTTCAGGCGATGCAGGTCGTCTCCGGTCGCAGCCAGAGGGGCTGCCGAGGCCGCGGCCGAGATCCCGGCCTCGGAACAGCGGAACCAGGATTCCAGGATCTCGGTTCGGACCCCGATCTGCTCCGGGCTGATCCGTCCGTGGTTGTCCAGGAACCTTTCCCAGGCATCGCGGGTCCGGGACTCGTCATAGTCCTCGAAGCTGCCGCTGATCCAGGTCTGTGTGCTGTGGGTCATCAGGTTGTTCTTGTCACCTTGTCCCGGCGATTGTCAGCCGCAGGCGGGCCGGCCCCCGCCCGGGAAGCCGGGTCCTGCGTTCAGGTGTAGCCCAGCCGTGCCGCAATTCCCTCGGCCAGCGCGCGTTCGGCGGCGCCACCGGCAACGTCGATCCCGTCCAGATCCGCAAGACTCGCCGCCAGGTCTGCATCCAGCGGTGTGAAGAACTTGTTGTCTGCGGTGGCCAGCACGAAGCGGCGGCGGCCGTCGATCCGGCGCAGCTCGCCCAGGAAATGGATCTGCCGCCCGGAATCCTCGTCGGCGACCACCACCCGGTTGTTGGGACTGATCCGCACATAGGGCCGGGCTTGGGCGACCCGCCGTCCGGCACCGCTGTCATGGATGATCAGCCCGTCAGGGACGGGTGCACGCGCGCGTTCGGCCTTCTCTGCCTTCGCCCGGGAATAGCCGCCCTGGGTCAGCCGGTCGGCCAGACCTTCAATCACCTGCCGGTTCTCGCCGATCAGGCGCCGGGCACGTTCGTCCTCGCGACGGGGAAACTCGCTCTTCGAGATGATGTCGACCACTGGTTCCTCCTCCCTGGCCGGCGCAGGCGCAACCTTTGCGGTTCTTCCTGTGGTTCGGACCCTCCCCGGCCCGCCTTCGCCGCTCCTGCGTACTGCTCCGTCGGGCGGTCTTCGCCACCCCGTCGCGGAGACTTCAAGCCATAGGGCAATTCGGGTGGCGTTTGCACACGAATCTTCTTCGTCCGGAACACTACTCCGATCGGGTTCCTGATGGGTGGTAGAATTCTACTACCTCACGAGATCGGCGCGATGGCGCCAGACCGGCTTCCGGGGGAGGTGCGCAAAGGCCCGCAGCGGCGTGACCTCGATCAATGGAAAGGCCGCGCAGGCGCGCCAGAGTCGCGCCGGATAGCTGTCGCCGACACCTTGCGCGCGGCGACCCGAAACGCGACAACCGCGCCGAGCGCACTGCTCAGAGGAGATGACCTGTGCTGCACATCGACCTGCCCAGCCGGACCGAAATCGAACGCCTTGCCGCGTGGCGCGGCATGCCGGCGGTCTCGATCTACCTGCGAACCACCCCCCTGACCGAGGAGACCGGCAAGGACCGGATCGAGCTAAAGAACCTGCTCAAGACCGCAGTGGCGCAGATGGAAGAAGCCGGCACGGAAAAGCGCCGGATCTGGCCGATCGAGGAAGCGGTCGCGGCCCTGTCCGAGGATGACGAGTTCTGGACCTTCCAGGCCAACAGCCTGGCGATCTTTGTCACCCCCGAGCAGGTGATGGCGTTCCGGCTGCCGAACCTGCTGACCAGCATGGTCGAGGTTTCGGACCGGTTCCACCTGAAGCCGATGCTGCGCGCGCTGACCTTCCCGCACCACGCCTATGTTCTGGCGATCGGCATGGGTTCGGTGCGGCTGGTCGAGGTCTCGGCCGACCTGCCGCCGCATGTGGTGCCGGTGCCGGGCCTGCCGAGGGACGCCGCTGCCGCGCTCGGCCGGCGCGGCCATACCGAGCGCACCGGCCCGATGCGGTCAGGCGCCAACACGAGCGAGAACGCGATCCTGGTGCGCTACGCCCGCACGGTGGATCAGGCGCTGCGCCCGTTGCTTAAGGGGGAATCGGTGCCGCTGATCGTCGCGGCAACCGAACCGATGGCGTCGATCTTCCGCAGCGCGTCGAGCTACGGCCATCTGGCTGCAAAAGTCATTCCCGGCAGTGCCGACGATACGCCCGACCACATCCTGGCTGCCGAAGCGCGGACCGTGCTCGACGGCATCTATGCGGACGAGATCGCAAGCTTCGCCGGGCTTTATGCAGAACGCGAGGCGCAGGGCCGGGCGACGGCGGATGTGGCCCAGGCCGCCCGGGCGGCCACCTTCGGCGCGGTCGATACGGTGCTGGTCGACATCGACGCGACGGTTTCCGGGCTGGTCGACGAGACCGATGGCAGCGTGACCTTCGACGACCGCGCCGATGCGGTGAATTACGGCGTGGTGGACGAGATCGCGCGGCGCGCGTTGCGGGCCGGCGGCCGGGTTCTGGCGGTGCGCCGCGACGACATCCCCGGCGGCGGTGACCTGGCCGCGATTCTGCGCTATCCGGTCTGAACCGCAGCGGGCGGGCGCCGGCCGGATCGGCGCCCGCCGCGTGGATCGGCCATCTGACCGGCAGGATCGCGGCAGGAAGGACGCGGCGATGCCAGCTGGAACTGCGGGCGGCCGGAAACCTGCCGGTTCGTGATCTCGGGCAGGGCCGCGGTGGCGGTCGATCGCCGATCCGGCGGCCGACACGCGGCGCGATCGCAGACGCCGCGGGTCAGAAGAGCACCAGGCCCGGACACGCCGCGACGTCCTCTTGCGTTGAAGACGCCAATACCGGACCCGGACAATCGACGCCGACCTCCGTCCTTCCTGGCCGCACACACCCGACTGGCTCGGACTCGGCGGCCTGACCCAACCCGTCGAAAGGAGCCCGCCATGCTGCGCATCCACTCCCGCCAGGACAGCCAGTTGGTCCCGCTGTCCGACTTTCCGGACGCCGCGGAAAATCCGGTGATCTGGATCGACCTGCTCAGCCCGACCGCGGACGAGGTGAAGCGTCTGGAATCGCATCTGGGCATCGCCCTGCCGACCCGCGACGAGATGGCCGAGATCGAACTGTCGGACCGGCTCTACAACGAGGACGGCGCCGAGTTCATGACCATGACCGTGGTCGCCAATGTGGACACCGACGAGCCGGTGAAGGCGCCCGTCACCTTCGTCATCAAGGGCCTGACGCTGGTCACCATGCGCCATGTCGAGCTGCGGCCGTTCTCGAACTTCGCCACGAAGGCGCTGCGCGGGGGCGTGCCCTGCGCCAGCGGGGAATCGGTGATGCTGGGCCTCATCGAGGCGTTGATCGACCGCATCGCCGACACGCTGGAACGCACCGGGGACGAGGTCGACACGATCTCGCGCGAGGTGTTCCGGGGCAAGTCGGACAAGGTGTCGAAGAAGACCCGCAACCTCCAGTCGCTGATCGAGCAGATCGGCAACCGCGGCGACCTCTTGACCAAGCTGCGCGAAAGCCTTGTCAGTATCTCGCGGCTGGTAGCCTATCACACCGCGCTTGAGACGAATATCCGGGCGGTGGACGCGACCCGGCGCAAGTCGCCCCGCGACATCCGCCAGCGCACCAAGCTGATCCAGCGCGACTCGGCCGCGCTGGGGGAACACGCGATCTTCCTGTCCGGAAAGATCAACTTCCTGCTCGACGCGACGCTGGGGCTGATCAACCTCGAGCAGAACCAGATCATCAAGATCTTCTCGGTCGCCGCGGTGGTGTTCCTGCCGCCGACGCTGGTCGCCTCGATCTACGGGATGAACTTCGCCATGATGCCCGAACTCGACTGGGCGGCGGGCTATCCCTGGGCGCTGGGGCTGATGCTGGTCTCGGCGATCATCCCCTACCTCTATTTCAACTACCGCGGCTGGCTGTGAGCCGTCACACCAGCCGGATCGGCCCCGGATAGGCGGCGACCCTGCGGTCCGCGGTGACCAGCGTCATCGCCTCGACCATGGCCTGGGCGATGAGGACCCGGTCGAACGGGTCGGCGTGGAGCGGCGGCAGCGTCATCAGGGGCAGGCAGTGACGCCCCTCGACCGCCAGTTCGCGATAGCCGTTCTCCAGCAGCCCGCCGCGCAGGACGCCCGGATCGGTGCGGAAATCCGGCCGGTCCAGCCCGCGCTTGATCGCCACTTCCCAGATGCTGGCGGCGCTGAACCACAGCGTGTTGGCCGGGTCCTGCACCAGCCGGTCCGCCGCCGCCGACATCATCGCGTCGTTGGCCGCCGCCCAGAGCAGCAGGTGGGTGTCCAGCAGCAGGTTCACCGGGGCGCGTCGCCGCTGAACAGGTCGGCAATTGCGTCGCGGCCGATCTCGTCGAAATCCGCCGGCAGGTCGATCTGACCCTTCAGGAAGCCGGTGCGCCGGGGCGGCGCCAACTCGATTGCGGTGACGGTGACCAGCGGCTTGCCGGCCCGCGCGATGATGAAGGGCTCGCCCGCCAGCGCGGCGTCGATCAGCCGGGACAGATGGGTCTTGGCTTCGTGGATGTTGACGGTCTTCATGGCGGTCACTGGATTGCCCCTTCGGACTTAGCCCGATGAACTTAGTCCGACTTGATGCCCGACGCAAGCGCAGACAGGGCGACGGACGTGCCGCCGCCGAGCGTATCACGGAGGCTGTAACGAGGATCGAGTTCCCATGACCCTTGCCTTCCCGCCTGCACCGCCCCGATTCACCCGCGTCTCCCACGAGTTGCGGCGCCGCGACCTGACCGTTGCCGCGGTCGAGCGGTTGGGTCCGCACATGGTGCGGGTCACCCTGACCGGCGCCGACCTTGCGGACTTCCGCAGCCTCGCCCCCGACGACCATGTAAAGGTCTTCGTCCCGACGGCGGATGGCGACACCGCCCGGCGCGACTTCACCCCCCGGCGCTTCGACCCCGAGGCGCAGACCCTGCTGATCGACTTCGCGCTCCATGATGCGGGGCCGGCCTCGGATTGGGCGCGGCAGGCGACGGTGGGCCAGAGCCTGACCGTCGGCGGGCCGCGCGGGTCGCGGCTGCCCGTGGATCCGGTCACCTGCTGGACCCTGATCGGGGACGAGACCGCCCTGCCCGCTATTGCTCGCCGCATCGAGGAAGCCGGCCCCGGCACGCGGATCGCCGCGCTGATCGCGGTGCCCGGCCCGGCGGACGAACAGGCCTTCGCCACCGCTGCGGACCTGACCTGCCGATGGGTCCACCGCCCGGTCGCCGAAGCCGCAAACCCGGCGCCGCTGCTTGCCGCCCTCGGCACGCTGGGCGAGGGCCCGGCGCGCTTCGTCTGGATCGCGGCCGAGGCCGGGGTGGCCCGCGCCCTGCGCAGCCATTTCCGCGACCGGAGAGGCCATCCCAGAGGCTGGCTTCAGGCCAAGGGCTACTGGGTTGCCGGCAAGGCCGACAGCACCGAATCCTTCGAGGACTGAAGTCCCGACCCTACACAACCGCGGCGCATCTCGACAGCGTCGGCGGAAGCCGGAATAACTCGGGCTGCACCAGCCCGGGATCCCCGCCATGACCGCTGCCTTCGCCTTTGCCACCGCCACGGAAATCCTGTTCGGCCGGGGCCAGGTGGCGGCCGCGCCCGGTCGCATCGCGGCGCTGGGGCGGCGAGTGCTTCTGGTCGGCGGCGCCACGCCAACCCGCGGCGATGCGCTCGCGGCGGCACTGGCGGCGGCGGGCTGCCGGGTCACCCGCTTCGCGGTCCCGCGCGAGCCCGACATGGCGCTGGTTGAGGCGGGCGTCGCCCTCGCCCGGGAGGCTGCGACCGACGTCGTCGTGGCGTTGGGCGGCGGCGCGGTGGTCGACGCCGGCAAGGCCATCGCGGCGCTGGTGCCGGCACCGCGGCCGATGCTGGCACATCTGGAAGTGGTCGGCGACGGCCTGCCGCTGGACGCGGTACCCCTGCCCTTCGTGGCGATCCCGACCACGGCCGGCACCGGCGCCGAGGTCACAAGGAACGCAGTGATCGGCGTGCCCGAGGCGGCCCGCAAGGTCTCGCTCCGGGATCTGCGGATGTTGCCGCGGCTGGCGATCGTCGACCCGGCCCTGACCGACCATTGCCCGCGCGCCGTCACGCTGGCCTCGGGGCTGGATGCCATCACCCAGGTGATCGAACCCTATGTCTGCACCCGCGCCAACCCCCTGACCGACGCGCTCTGCCGCGACGCGATCCCGCGCGGGCTGGCGGCGCTGCAACGCCTGATGGCGGGCGAGGACCCCCGGGCGCGGGACGAGATGGCCTGGGTCAGCCTCTGCGGCGGGCTGGCGCTGGCCAACGCGGGGCTGGGCGCGGTGCACGGGCTGGCCGGGCCGCTGGGCGGGCTGACCGGCGCGGCGCATGGCGCGATCTGCGGCACGCTCCTGCCGCATGTGCTGGCCGCGAACCGCGACGCCGTCACTGATCCGGGACTGGCCGCACGGCTGGAGAAGGTCGGAAACTGGATCGGCGCGGCCTTCGGGCAGCCGGGCGCCCCGGTCACCACCGCGGCGGCGCTGCTGGCCGACTGGTCCCGGGCCGCCGGCCTGCCGGGGCTGGCCGGGCTTGGCATCGATCCGGCGGCGCAGGCGGCCGCGGCCGAGGCCGCCGCCACCTCGTCCTCGATGAAGGCAAACCCGGCCGCGCTGGACGCGGCCGGGTTGCGGGCGGTCATGGCGGCGGCCGGCTGAGGCGACCGCCGGGCGGGGTTGCCCCCGCCTTTCCGGTCGCCCTTCAGCGGCCGGTCAGCGCCTTGGCACGGGCGACGATGGCGTCCTTGGTGATGCCGAACTCGGCATAGAGCCGCTCCGCCGGGGCCGAGGCGCCGAAGCCCGACATGCCGATCACGTCATCCTCGGACGCGACATAGCGGGTCCAGCCGAACTTGCCGGCAGCCTCGATGGCGATGCGCGGCGCGCTGCCCAGCACTTCGGTCCGGTAGGCGCCGGTCTGGGCCTCGAACAGCTCCCACGACGGCATCGACACCACCGCGACACCCATCCCGCCGGCGGCCAGCGCCTCGGCCGCCTCGACGGCGAGCGCGACCTCGGTGCCGGTGGCGATCAGGGTGACGTCGCGCCCTGCCCCGAAGGACCGGATCACATAGGCACCCTTGGCGGTCAGGTTCTCGTCCCCCGCGGTCAGGCGCAGCTGCGGCACGTCCTGCCGCGACAGCGCCATCAGGGTCGGCACATGGCGGTTGCGGATGGCGATGTCCCAGGCTTCCAGCGTCTCGATCGTGTCGGCGGGACGCAGCACGGTCAGGCCCGGGATCGCGCGGAGCGAGGCCAGATGCTCGATCGGCTGGTGGGTCGGGCCGTCCTCGCCCAGACCGATCGAGTCGTGGGTCATCACATAGATCGTGCCCAACCCCATCAGCGCCGACAGCCGGATCGCGTTGCGGCAATAGTCCGAGAACACCAGGAACGTGCCGCCATAGGGGATGAAACCGCCATGCAGGCCGATCCCGTTCATCGCCGCCGCCATGGCGAATTCGCGCACGCCATAGCCGATGTAGCGCCCCGCAGCGTCGCGGGTGTACTGGCTGTCCACCGCCTTGACCCGGGTCAGGTTCGATCCCGTCAGGTCGGCCGAACCGCCGATCAGCTCGGGCAGCGATCCCGCCAGCGCGTCCAGCGCCATCTGGCTGGCCTTGCGGGTCGCGGCCTTCTTCGGCTCGGCGAACAGCGCGTCGCGGGCCGCCTTCACGGCCGGCCCATAGGCGTCCGGCAGGGTGCCGGCGATGCGGCGGTCGAACTCGGCCCGGACCTCGGACGGCTGCGCGGCGTGGCGGGCTTCCCATTCGGTGCGGGCGGCGGCGCCGCGGGCACCGATGGCGCGCCATTCCGCCAGCAGGTCGGCCGGGATCTCGAACGGCGCCGCGGACCAGCCGAGCGCTTCCTTGGTCGCCGCGGCTTCGGCCGCGCCCAGGGGCGAGCCGTGGACGGCATAGGTGCCCGCCTTGGCGGGCGAGCCGAAGCCGATCACCGTCTTCATGGCGATCAGCGAGGGCTTGCCGATCTCGGCCTTGGCGGCGGCGATGGCGGCATCCAGCGCCTTGCCGTCATGGCCGTCGCAGCTTTGCACATGCCAGCCGCAGGCGGTGAAGCGGGCCGGGATGTCTTCCGAGAAGCTGATCGAGGTCGGCCCGTCGATGGTGATCGAGTTGTCGTCATAGAACACCACCAGCTTGCCGAGGCCCAGATGCCCGGCAAGGCTGATCGCCTCCTGCCCGATGCCTTCCTGCAGGCAGCCGTCGCCCAGGAAGACATAGGTGTGGTGATCGACCAGATCGGCGCCGAACTCGGCCGCCAGCCGCTTTTCGGCCAGCGCCATCCCGACCGCGGTGGCGATGCCCTGCCCGAGCGGGCCGGTGGTGACCTCGATGCCCTTGGCATGGCCGAATTCCGGATGGCCGGCGGTGATCGCGCCCCACTGGCGGAAGTTCCTGACCTGCTCGATCGTCATGTCGGCATAGCCGGTCAGGTGCAGCAGCGCATAGAGCATCATCGAGGCATGGCCGTTCGACAGCACGAAGCGGTCGCGGTCGGGCCAGTCGGGATTGGCGGCGTCGAACTTCAGGTGGTTGCGGAACAGGGCGGTGGCCGCATCCGCCATGCCCATGGGCGCACCCGGATGGCCGGACTTCGCCGCCTCCACCGCGTCGATGGCCAGCGCGCGGATGCAGTTGGCAAGCGCGAAGTTCTGCGGGTCGAGCGCGGCGGACTTCGCCGCCTCCACCGCGTCGATGGCCAGCGCGCGGATGCAGTTGGCCAGCGCGAAGTTCTGCGGGTCGAGCGCGGCCTTGGCCGCAACGTGTGATTCCTGGGGCATGTCGATCCTCCTGCTGCGCCGCCTGATACCGCGTGCGCGTGGCTCTGGCAACCTCGTATCACACATGAAAGTCACAAGATCACATATCGGATGTTGTCTTTGCGGGTGGTCGTGTTAGAAATGCCCGCATCTGCCACCACCGGCAGGGGAGGACCGGATGAAACGGGACGAACGCCGTCAGGCGATCATGGATCTGCTGGTGGGCGCGCGCACCCTGGGGCTGGACGACCTGGCCGAGCGCTTTGCGGTCTCGAAGATGACCATCCACCGCGATCTGGACGATCTGGAACAGTCCGGCCTGCTGCGCAAGGTCCGCGGCGGCGCCACCATCGAACCCGGCACCCGGTTCGAAAGCGATTTCCGCATCCGCGCGCTGCAGGACATCGAGGCGAAGACCCGGCTGGCCGGGGCGGCGCTGGATCTGGTCGAGCCGGGCATGACGGTGATGGTCAACGACGGTTCCACCGCGGCGCTGCTGGGCAGCCTGCTGGTGGCGCGGCGGCCGCTGAGCGTCATCACCAACAATGCCGCGGTGATCGACCGGCTGCGCGAGGAGCCGGGCATCACCCTGATCGCCCTGGGCGGCGTCTATTCCGCCAAGTTCAACGCCTTCTTCGGCATCGTCACGGAACAGGCGCTGTCCCGCCTGCATGCCGATCTGGCCTTCCTGTCGGTGCCGGCGGTGGCCGGGCTGCGCGCCTTCCACATG